>NZ_CP043420.1:3020515-3322567 GCF_008247605.1 Kushneria phosphatilytica
CGGCCGTGCATGCGTGCTGCCACACCCTTGAGATTGAGCAGGATTTCGATGACATCTTCCTGCACGCCCTCGATCGCGCTGTACTCGTGCAGAACACCTTCGATCTCGGCTTCCACCACGGCGCAACCGGGCATCGACGACAGCAGAATGCGACGCAGCGCATTGCCCAGCGTATGACCGAAACCGCGCTCGAACGGCTCAAGCACGATTCGCGCGTGATTGGCGTTGACTTCTTCGACCTTGATATCGCGCGGTCGAAGAAACTCTGTTACTGAACGCTGCATATGAATACCTATCAGGCTGCCAAACGGATACTCGAAGTCACACTTACGGGTTACTTGGAGTACAGCTCGACAATCAGGTTTTCGTTGATGTCGGCAGACAGGTCGCCACGCTCGGGCAGGGCCTTGAAGGTACCCGTCATCTTGCCGGTGTCGACATCGATCCAGGTCACGTCGCCGCGGTTACCGGCCAGCGACAGGGCCTGCTGGATACGGGTCTGGTTCTTCGCCTTGTCACGTACGGCGATTTCATCACCGGGACGTACCTGATAGGACGGAATGTTGACGGTACGACCGTTGACGGAGATCGCCTTGTGGTTGACCAGCTGACGCGCCTCGGCACGCGTGGAGCCAAAGCCCATGCGATAGACGACGTTGTCCAGTCGGGTTTCGAGCAGCTGCAACAGAACTTCACCGGTTGCGCCCTTCTGCCGGGCTGCTTCCCTGTAATAGTTGCGGAACTGCTTTTCCAGTACGCCGTAGTAGCGACGTACCTTCTGTTTTTCACGCAGCTGAGTGCCGTACTCGGAAAGACGCTGACGGCGCTGACCATGTTGACCCGGGGGGGTCTCGGACTTGCACTTCTTCTCGAAGGGAGTCACACCGCTCTTGAGGAAAAGATCGGTGCCCTCGCGACGAGACAGCTTGCAACTTGGACCAGTATAACGTGCCATGAATCCGTCTCCTTAAACGCGGCGCTTTTTCGGCGGACGGCACCCATTATGGGGAATGGGCGTTGCGTCGGTGATGCTCTGCACTCGGAAACCGGCGGCATTCAATGCGCGCACGGCGGACTCACGGCCGGGCCCCGGGCCCTTGACCAGCACGTCGACGTTTTTCACACCATACTCGGCTGCAGCGGTCGCTGCACGTTCGCTTGCCACTTGAGCAGCGAACGGGGTGCTCTTGCGAGAACCACGAAAACCCGAACCACCGGCAGTGGCCCAAGAAAGGGCGTTGCCCTGGCGGTCTGTGATCGTCACGATCGTATTGTTAAAAGAGGCATGGATGTGGGCAACCGCATCCACTACCTGCTTTTTAACCTTTTTACGGTTACTGCGCGGGTTAGCCATGTTTGATGTTCCTGAATCCTAAACGCCGGACATGCGTTTACTTGCGAATCGGTTTGCGCGGTCCCTTACGGGTTCGCGCGTTCGTCTTCGTGCGCTGACCGCGCAACGGAAGACTGCGGCGATGGCGCAGACCCCGGTAGCAACCCAGGTCCATGAGACGCTTGATATTCAGCGTAATCTCACGGCGCAGGTCGCCTTCGACGGTATACTTGCCGACTTCGGTACGCACTTCATCGAGCTTTTCGGCGGAGATGTCGCCCACTCGAGTATTCGGTGCGATATCGAGCGCGGCACAGATTTCCAGTGCACGCGTCCGGCCGATACCGTAGATATAGGTCAGCGAGATCGCCGCGTGCTTGTTGTCCGGGATATTGACGCCTGCAATACGGGCCATCAGCTTTCTCCGACTTTGAGCGGCTTGCTCGGTTAATCAACTACAAAAGGCGCAATAGCATACCCCCTGATGCCGAGGCAATCAAGGGGCATGCCTGCAACCTGCCTGATCAGCGCGGCGGGCAATCAGCCCTGGCGCTGTTTGTGACGCGGCTCGGTGCAAATGACCCGAACGGCGCCACCACGTCGAATGATCTTGCAGTTACGGCAGATCTTCTTGACGGAAGCACGAACTTTCATGGTTCTCTCCAGTAATGTTCCGGCTCAGCGCATGATGCCGCCGCTGCCATAGCCCTTGAGGTTGGACTTTTTCATCACCGATTCGTACTGATGTGACATCAGATGCGACTGGACCTGCGACATGAAGTCCATGATGACCACCACCACGATCAGCAATGAAGTACCGCCGAAATAAAACGGTACCTGCCAGGCCACCATCAGGAACTGGGGCATCAGCGATACCAGCGTGATGTAAAGAGCGCCGAACAGGGTCAGGCGCGTCATCACCTTGTCGATGTAGCGCGCGGTCTGCTCACCAGGGCGAATGCCGGGCAGAAATGCTCCTGACTTCTTCAGATTGTCGGCTACATCCTTCGGGTTGAAGACCAGTGCCGTATAGAAGAAGCAGAAGAACACCACCGCTGCGGAGAACAGCAATATGTACAGCGGCTGTCCCGGCCCCAGCGCCTGGGAAACGGTTGTCAGCCACTCCATACCGGAGCCCTGGCCGAACCATTGGCCAATCGACGCCGGGAACAGCAGAATGCTGGAGGCGAAGATCGGCGGAATGACGCCGGCCATGTTGACCTTCATCGGCAAATAGCTGCTCTGGCCGGCATACATCTTGTTGCCAACCTGACGCCGCGGATAATTGACCTTGATCCGCCGCTGACCACGCTCGATGAACACCACGAAGGCGACCGTGGCAATCGCCAGCGCTGCCAGAGCCAGCAGCGGCAGAACATTCCAGGCACCATTATTGCGTGCCAGTTCGAATGATTGCCCCAGCGCACTCGGCAGACCGGCCACAATACCAGCAAAGATGATCAGCGAAATACCATTGCCGATCCCCTTTTCGGTAATCTGCTCACCCAGCCACATCAGGAACACGGCGCCGGCCACGAACGTGACGACCGCTGTAAAGTAGAAGCTGAAATCAGCGTGATAGGCGACCCCATTGCTGACCAGTCCCACTGCCATACCGATCGACTGAATCAGTGCCAGCACCACGGTACCGTAGCGCGTGTACTGATTGATCTTGCGTCGGCCGGCCTCGCCTTCCTTCTTCAGCTGCTCGAGCTGCGGCGAGACCACGGTCAGGAGCTGCATGATAATCGACGCGGAGATGTAGGGCATGATGCCCAGCGCGAAAATACTCATGCGCTGCAGGGCGCCACCCGAGAACATGTTGAACAGGCTCAGGATGGTGCCCTGGTTTTCCCTGAAAAGGGCAGCGAGCTGGTCAGGATCAATACCGGGCACCGGAATGTGGGCACCCAGACGGTACACCACAATCGCGATGAACACGAAGCGCAGGCGGGCCCAGAGTTCACTGAGTCCGCTCTGGGAGCCTGCCGGTACGTTTCCTGACTTGGCCATTTAGTCCTCGACCCTGCCGCCGGCCGCTTCGATTGCAGCCCGCGCGCCCTTGGTGACTTTCAGACCGCGCACGGTGATGGCCCGATCGAGCTCGCCGGCCAGCATGACGCGCGCATGGCGCGTGGCATTGCGCAGCACATTGGCCTTCTTGAGACTTTCAAGATCGGCCACATCGCCTTCAACCTTTGCCAGCTCATGCAGCCTGACTTCTTCGGTAACCATCGCCTTGTGCGAGGTAAAACCGAACTTGGGCAGACGCCGCTGAAGCGGCATCTGTCCGCCTTCGAAGCCGGGCCGGATCGAACCGCCGCTGCGCGAGGCCTGACCCTTGTGACCACGGCCGGCGGTTTTGCCCAGCCCAGAGCCGATACCACGCCCGACCCGCTTGGCCGAATGCTTCGACCCCGGAGCAGGGCTGAGCGTATTGAGTTTCATCGTCATGATTGAGCTCCCTCGACGCGCACAAGGTAGTTCACCTTGTTGATCATGCCGCGAACAGCCGGGGTATCTTCCAGCTCAACGGTATGATTGATGCGACGCAGCCCCAGTCCACGGATTGTGGCCTTGTGCTTTTCGATAACACCAATGGTGCTGCGTACCTGAGTAACCCTGATCGTGGCAGACATGACATTCACTCCGTAATCGCTTCAACGGACAGACCGCGCTTGGCTGCCACATCGGCGGGTGAATGCATCGATGCCAGCCCCTTCACGGTGGCACGCACCACGTTGATCGGGTTGGTCGAACCATAACACTTCGCCAGGACGTCATGCACACCGGCCAGCTCGAGCACCGAGCGCATCGCACCACCGGCGATGATACCGGTACCTTCGGAAGCCGGCTGCATGTAAACCTTGGAAGCACCATGGTTGGCGCGTACCGGATACTGCAGGGTATGACCGCGCAATTCGACCTTGACCATGTTGCGATGCGCTTGGTCCATCGCCTTCTGAATCGCGACCGGCACTTCGCGTGCCTTGCCACGACCGAAGCCGACGCGGCCATTGCCGTCACCGACCACCGTCAGTGCGGTAAAGCCGAAGATACGGCCGCCCTTGACCACCTTGGCGACGCGGTTGATCTGAACCAGTTTTTCCTGCAGATCGCCGCTGCCGCGCTGTTCATTATTCGCCATCGTAGACCCCTTTAGAATTGCAGACCGCCTTCACGCGCGGCGTCGGCCAGGGCCTTGACGCGACCGTGATAGCGATAGCCGGACCGGTCGAAGGCCACCTGAGTGATGCCGGCTTCCTTCGCCCGCTCGGCCAGCAGCGTACCCACGCGTGCAGCCGCATCGGCATTGCCGGTCGCATCGCTGCGCAACGTCTTGTCGAGCGTCGAGGCACTGGCCAGCACCTGGCTGCCGTCGGCGGAAAAGATCTGAGCGTACATGTGACGCGGTGTACGGTTGACGCTCAGACGATAAATGCCAAGCTCGCGGATCTTGGCGCGCGTGCGGCGGGCACGACGGAGACGAGCTTCTTTCTTCGCGTTCATAACCCTGCCTTATTTCTTCTTGGCTTCTTTACGCCGGATGCGCTCATCGCCATACCGAACACCCTTGCCCTTATAGGGTTCGGGCGGACGGAAGGCGCGGATTTCGGCCGCCACCTGACCCAGAAGCTGCTTGTCGATGCTTTTGAGTACGATAGTGGTGTTACGCGGCGTCTCCACCGAGACACCTTCCGGCACCTGATACTCGATCGGGTGCGAGAAGCCAAGCGTAAGGTTGAGTGTCTGACCATTGGCCTGGGCGCGATAACCCACACCAGTGATCTCCAGTGTCTTGCTGAAGCCTTCGGTAACGCCAAGCACCATGTTGTTGACCAGCGCCCGGGTAGTACCGGCCATCGCCCAGCCACGCGCATTGTCGCTGGGGGCGAAGGTCAGCATACCGTCCTGCTGCTCGATCTTCACATCACGGTGGACGTTCATCTCCAGCTGCCCCTGACCGCCCTTGACGGTCAGTTGGTCACCCTCGAACGTGGCTTCCACGCCGCTGGGCAGTCTGATCGGATATCTTGCGATCCTGGACATCTCTGACTCCTAGAATACGGTGCAGATGACTTCACCGCCGACGCCAGCCTGTCGGGCTGCGCGATCGGTCATCACCCCGTTGGAGGTGGAAACGATCGCAACGCCCAGACCTTCAGCCACGCGCGGCAGCTCGTTCTTGCCCTTGTAGATGCGCAGGGACGGCCGCGAGACGCGCTGAATGTGCTCAATGACCGGCTTGCCTTCGAAGTACTTGAGCTCGATGGTCAGCTGGCTTTTGACGTCACCCTCGACGGAATAGTCGGCGATGTAGCCCTCTTCCTTCAGTACTCGCGCAACGTCAACCTTGACCTTCGAGGAAGGCAGCGTCACCGATGCCTTGGTGGCCTGCTGCGCATTGCGGATACGGGTGAGCATATCCGCCAGAGTATCTTGCATGCTCATTGATGGCGCTCCTGAAGCGATTACCAGCTGGACTTGGTCAAGCCCGGTACATCGCCGCGCATCGCTGCTTCACGCAGCTTGTTACGTGCAAGACCGAACTTGTTGTAGTAGCCGTGAGGACGGCCGGTGATCCGGCAGCGGTTACGCCGACGGACCGGGCTGGAATCGCGTGGGAGCTTCTGCAGTTGCAGTTGCGCCTCGAAGCGATCTTCTTCCGTCGTATTGACGTCATGAATGATCGCCTTGAGCTCAGCGCGGCGAGCTGCATACTTTTTGATCAGCTCGTCACGCTTGAGTTCACGCTGGACCATGCTTTTCTTTGCCATGATTACACCTTTATTTCCGGAAGGGGAAGCTCAGCGCGCCGAGCAGCGCACGGCCTTCTTCATCGGTGCCGGCGGTCGTGGTGATCGTGATGTCCAGCCCGCGAATGCGATCTACCTTGTCGTACTCGATTTCCGGGAAGATGATCTGCTCGCGCACACCCATGGAGTAATTGCCGCGCCCATCAAAGGCACGCGGATTGAGGCCACGGAAATCACGAATACGCGGGATAGCCACATTAACCAGACGGTCAAGGAAATCCCACATACGTTCGCGACGCAGAGTCACCTTGAGACCGATCGGCCAGCCTTCGCGAACCTTGAAGCCGGCAACGGATTTGCGCGCCTTGGTCACGATTGGCTTCTGACCGGAAAGCTTCTCCAGATCGGACGCCGCGTTATCGATCAGCCTCTTATCGCTGGTCGCTTCGCCGATGCCCATGTTCAGCGTCACTTTCGTGATGCGCGGCACCTGCATTACGTTGGCATAGCCGAACTGCTCGTTGAGCGCGGCCTTAGCCTCGTCACTGTATTGCTGTTTCAAGTTCGCCATGTTGCTACTCGACTCGCGTTAGGCGTCGATCTGCTTCTGCGTCGACCTGTAGATACGGACCTTGGTACCGTCCTCTTTCACCTCGAAGCCGACACGATCGGCACGTCCGGTCTCCGCGTTGAAGATGGCGACGTTGGATCCGTGAATCGGCGCCTCGCGCTCGACGATACCACCCTGATTTCCCGCCATCGGGTTGGGGCGGGTGTGACGTTTGATCATGTTCACACCCGAGACGACAAAACGGCCGTCCTGCAGCACTCGTTTAATAGTGCCACGCTTCCCCTTGTCCTTGCCGGCGATGACGATGACTTCATCGTCACGTTTGATCTTGCGCATGGTTCTGCCTCGCTCCTTACAGCACTTCGGGCGCCAGGGAGATGATCTTCATGAACTTCTCGTTACGAAGTTCACGCGTCACCGGCCCGAAGATACGCGTGCCAATCGGCTGTTCATTGGCGTTGTTCAACAGAACCGCCGCATTGCCATCGAAGCGGATCAGCGAACCATCCGGGCGGCGGACACCGCTACGTGTACGTACCACAACGGCCTTGAGCACCTGGCCCTTTTTGACACGGCCGCGTGGAATCGCTTCCTTGACCGTCACTTTAATGACGTCGCCTACACGCGCGTAGCGGCGGTGAGAGCCGCCCAGCACCTTGATGCACTGGACGCGGCGTGCGCCACTGTTGTCAGCGACGTCCAGCATTGTCTGTGTCTGAATCATCGGTTATCTCCGAACCTGAACTGATGCACGAGTCGGGCGCCTTTGGGCAGTTAGCCCTTCGCCTGCTCGACTACTTCAACCAGTGTCCAGGCCTTGTGTTTCGAAATCGGCCGGCACTCTTCAATCGAGACCATGTCACCGACGTGAGCCTGGTTGGTTTCATCGTGAGCATGCAGTCGGGTGGAGCGCTTCATGATCTTGCCATAAAGCGGATGCGGTTCCCGGCGCTCGATCAGCACGACGATGGATTTTTCCATCCGATCGCTCACCACCCTGCCGGTGAGCCTACGGGTATTCTTTGCTTCGGCCATGTTCAGTTACCTGATTTCTGGTTGAGCACAGTCTTGACGCGTGCGATATCACGACGCACCTGCTTGAGCAGATGGGTCTGGCTCAACTGGCCGGTCGCTTTCTGCATGCGCAGATTGAATTGCTCGCGCAGCAGTTCGAAAAGCTGCTCGTTGAGCGATTCGGTCGACTTGTCACGAAGTTCCTGTGCTTTCATTACATCACCGTCCGTTTTACAAAGGTGGTGGCAATGGGCATTTTCTGCGCTGCCAGACGGAAGGCCTCACGAGCCAGCTCTTCGGAAACGCCTTCGATCTCGTAGAGGACCTTGCCCGGCTGGATCTGGGCAACCCAGTACTCGACGGAGCCCTTGCCCTTACCCATACGGACTTCAAGCGGCTTTTCGGAGATCGGCTTGTCGGGAAATACCCGAATCCAGATCTTGCCGCCACGCTTTACGTGACGAGTGATGGCACGACGACCGGCCTCGATCTGGCGGGCAGTGATCTGACCACGCCCGGTTGCCTTGAGGCCAAACTCGCCGAAGCTGACACTGCTGCCGCGGTGCGCCAGGCCACGATTGCGGCCCTTTTGCTGTTTGCGGAACTTGGTACGCTTGGGCTGTAACATCGCCTATCCCCTTACCTGGAGCCTTTCTTCTTGGGTGCCGGCTGCTGCTGCTGAGACTGCTTCTGCCTGGCCCGAACTTCCTCGATACCACCGAGGATTTCACCCTTGAAGATCCATACCTTGACGCCGATGACACCGTAAGTGGTGTGCGCCTCATGAACCGAGAAATCGATATCGGCACGCAGGGTATGAAGGGGAACACGACCTTCACGATACCACTCGGTCCGTGCAATTTCGGCACCACCGAGACGGCCGGAAAGCTGAATCCGGATACCCTTGGCACCGAGACGCATGGCGTTCTGCACTGCACGCTTCATGGCACGGCGGAACATCACACGGCGCTCGAGCTGACCGGCAACATTCTGCGCTACCAGAGAGGCGTCAAGCTCAGGCTTGCGCACTTCTTCGATATTGACGTGCACCGGCACGCCCATCATCTGCGTCAGATCGCGACGCAGACGATCCACATCCTCGCCCTTCTTGCCGATCACGATCCCCGGACGGGCCGTATGGATAGTGATTCGAGCATTATTGGCAGGACGTTCGATCTGAATGCGGCTGACGGAAGCGTTTTTCAGGCGCTCCGACAGGAAACGACGTACTTCCAGATCGTTGTTCAGCTTGTCGGCATAGGCACCGCCTTCGGCATACCACACGGAAGTGTGGTCCTTGACGATACCGAGACGAATCCCGACTGGATTGACTTTCTGACCCATCTGGTCGACTCCTACTTCTCGGCTACCTTGACGGTGATATGGCAGGTGCGCTTCATGATGCGATCAGCTCGGCCCTTGGCGCGCGGCTGGATACGCTTGAGCGTCGTGCCCTCATCGACACAGATGGTCGAGACGCGGAGCTCGTCGATGTCCATGCCGTTGTTTTCTTCCGCGTTTGCGATCGCCGACTTCAACACCTGGCGCACCACATGGGCCGCCTTCTTGGGGCTGAAGCTCAGCACATCAAGCGCCTCGGCTACCGACTTGCCCCGCACCTGATCGGCCACGAGACGAGCCTTCTGGGCGGACAGCCGAGCGCCGCGCAATTTTGCAGCTACTTCTTCCATTGCAGTCCTCTCCCTTACCGCCGGGCTTTCTTGTCAGCCGCATGACCGCGGTAGGTGCGGGTGGCAGCGAATTCGCCAAGCTTGTGACCGACCATCTCTTCAGAGACATGGACCGGCACATGCTGACGACCGTTGTGGACGGCGATGGTGAGCCCGACCATATTGGGCAGGATCATCGAACGACGCGACCAGGTCTTGATCGGTTTACGGTCGTTCTTTTCCGCAGCCGTCTCGACCTTCTTCAACAGGTGAAGGTCAATAAAAGGACCTTTCTTGAGTGAACGTGGCACAGCCGTTACCCCTTAAAACTGGTGTTTGCCTGGTGGCACCGATTACCTGGACTTGTTGCGACGACGCACGATCAGCTTGTCGGTACGCTTGTTCTTGCGCGTCTTGTGGCCCTTGGTCGGAATGCCCCACGGACTGACCGGGTGACGACCGCCACTGGTCCGGCCCTCACCACCACCATGCGGGTGGTCAACCGGGTTCATGGCCACACCGCGCACGGTCGGGCGTACGCCTTTCCAGCGCTTGGCACCGGCCTTGCCGAGCTGCGCAAGGCTGTGCTCGGAATTGCCGACTTCGCCCAGGGTTGCACGGCATTCGGAGAGAATACGACGCATCTCGCCGCTACGCAGACGCACGGTCGCGTAATTCCCTTCACGAGCCACCAATTGAGCACTGGCACCTGCACTGCGCACCAGCTGGCCACCCTTGCCGGGCTTGAGCTCGATGCAGTGAATGGTGGAACCCAGCGGAATATTACGCAGCGGAAGAGCATTACCGCGGCGAATCGGCGCATTGACACCCGATTCCAGCCGGTCGCCTGCTTTCACATCACGTGGTGCGAGAATGTAACGACGCTCACCGTCCACATACTTCAGCAGGGCAATGTGCGCACTACGGTTCGGGTCATATTCCACGCGCTCAACAATGGCCGGAACGCCATCCTTGTTACGCTTGAAATCGACCAGACGATAGTGCTGACGATTGCCACCACCGATATGACGAGTGGTAATGCGCCCATGGTTATTACGACCGCCGCTGCGCGACTGGACTTCAACCAGCGGGGCATGCGGACGACCCTTGTAAAGGTCCGCATTAACGATCTTGACCTTGTGGCGACGACCGGCGGACGTGGGTTTGGTTTTGACTACTGCCATGATCCGTTCTCCTGCCTCACTCGGTGCCGGTGAAGTCTTCGAGGGTCTCACCCGGTGCCAGGGTCACATAAGCCTTGCGATAGCCACTGCGCAGGCCTTCGCCGCGCACGCTGCGCTTGGTCTTGCCCTTCATGTTGAGCACCTGCACCTGCTCGACCTTCTTGTCGAACAGTGCCTCGACGGCCTTTTTGATTTCCGGTTTGGTCGCATCACGCGCCACCTTGAACACATACTGATTGTTCTCGGCGGCCATGGCGGCCTTCTCGGTCATGTGCGGCCCGAGCAGCACCTTGAATACGCGTTCCTGGTTCATCCCAGCTTCTCCTCGAACTTGCGCAGCGCAGGTACGGTCATCAGCACCTTGTCAAAGGCGACCAGACTGACAGGGTCGGCACTGGAAGCCTCGACCACGGCCACGTTGGGAATGTTGCGCGCCGCCAGGTAGAGGTTATCGTCGACCTCATCGGTCACGATCAGCACCCGATCCAGCCCCAGCTCGGTCAGCTTGCCAACCAGCTGCCGGGTCTTCGGAGAGTCCACACCAAAGCTGTCCACGGCGACCAGGCGATCCTGACGCACGAGCTCGGAGAGAATGGAACGCATCGCAGCGCGATACATCTTGCGGTTGACCTTTTGCGAGTGGTCCTGAGGACGCGCTGCAAAGGTCACGCCACCGGTACGCCAGATCGGCGAACGGATAGAGCCGGCTCGAGCACGACCGGTACCCTTCTGACGCCACGGCTTCTTGCCGCCACCGCTGACTTCACTGCGGTTCTTCTGCGCCCGGGTACCCTGACGAGCACCAGCCATATAGGCGGTCACGACCTGATGCACGAGAGACTCGTTGAACTCCCGCCCAAATGTCGCATCGGACAGCTCGACGGCACCGGCATCTGCGCCTGAAAGATTGAAATTCATCGTTTTACCCCTCAGCGAGCTTTCACGGCACTGCGAACGATCACTTCGCTACCGGTATGACCGGGCACCGAGCCCTTGACCAGTAGCAGATTGCGTTCGGCATCAACACGCACGACTTCCAGCCCCTGAACGGTGACGCGCTCATTACCGAGCTGGCCGGCCATTTTCTTGCCCTTGAAAACACGACCGGGGGTCTGGCACTGACCAATCGAGCCGGGAGCGCGATGCGACAGGGAGTTGCCGTGAGTATTGTCCTGGGTGCGGAAGTTCCAGCGCTTGACGGCGCCCTGATAACCCTTGCCCTTGGACTTGCCGATAACGTCAATGCGCTGACCGGCTTCGAAGAGGGATACATTGAATTCGCTACCGACCGAGGGATCCTCGTCGGCGTCGGCAAGACGGAATTCCGTCATTGACCGACCGGCTTCGACACCTGCCTGTGCAAACTGGCCGGCGACGGCGCGGGTGAGATGCTTGGACTTGCGGGAACCGGTTGTTACCTGCACCGCGCGATAACCGTCACGCTCCAGCGTTCTGACAGCGGTAACGCGGTTAGGCTCAACCTCAATAACGGTTACGGGCACGGAGGCCCCGGCTTCGGTGAAGATACGGGTCATACCGCTCTTCCTGCCGACCAAACCGATGGACATGTTAAGTCTCCTTTAGTGTACGGGGCTATCACCCGCTATGGCTGCCCTTTCCAGAGCATTCCACTAGCACATTGTGTGACGCCGTCCCGGCGTGGCGACCGGCCCCGTCTGGCCTGCCGCAAAGTGACTAGTGTGGTTTCAATCAACCTTGATCTGGACGTCGACACCGGCGGCCAGATCGAGCTTCATCAACGCATCGACCGTTTTTTCGGTCGGCTCAACGATATCCAGCACACGCTTGTGTGTCCGGATCTCATACTGATCGCGCGCATCCTTGTTAACGTGCGGCGAAATCAGGATGGTATAACGCTCCCGATTGGTCGGCAGCGGAATCGGACCACGCACCTGTGCACCGGTCCGCTTCGCGGTATCCACGATTTCCTGTGCGGACTGATCGATCAGGCGATGGTCGAATGCCTTCAACCGGATGCGGATTTTCTGGTTCTGCATTGCCCATAGCTCCAACGGATTCGGACTACCTCGGCGCCGATGGGCGCAGTGACCGCCTACGCACGCCAGAAAGGACGCGCATTATAAGCAGTCCACAGCGAGGTGTCAAACTGGCACAAGACAGGGGGCCCCCTTCCGGAGACCCCCTGAGATATCGAACGACTCGATGCTTACTGGATGATCTTGGCGACCACGCCAGCGCCGACGGTACGGCCGCCTTCGCGAATGGCGAAGCGCAGACCGTCTTCCATGGCGATCGGAGCAATCAGGGTTACGGTCAGCTTGACGTTATCGCCAGGCATAACCATTTCCACACCTTCCGGCAGCTCACAGGTACCGGTCACGTCAGTGGTCCGGAAGTAGAACTGCGGACGATAGCCCTTGAAGAAGGGCGTATGACGACCGCCTTCGTCCTTGGACAGAATATAGACTTCCGACTCGAACACGGTATGCGGAGTGATGGAGCCCGGCTGCGCCAGAACCTGACCACGCTCGACATCGTCGCGCTTGGTACCACGCAGCAGCGCACCGATGTTCTCGCCTGCACGACCTTCGTCGAGCAGCTTGCGGAACATCTCGACACCGGTGACGGTAGTCTTGACGGTGTCATGCAGACCGACGATTTCGACTTCAGAGCCGGACTTGATGATACCGCGCTCGACACGGCCAGTCACAACGGTACCACGACCGGAGATCGAGAAGACGTCCTCGATCGGCATCAGGAACGGCTGATCGATGGCACGCTCCGGCTCGGGAATGTACTCGTCCATGGCACGAACCAGGTTGGCCACGGCAGTGGTACCCATGCCGTTGTCGTCCTTGCCTTCCAGAGCCATCAGCGCGGAACCGACGATGATCGGGGTGTCGTCGCCCGGGAAGTCGTATTCGCTGAGCAGCTCACGCACTTCCATCTCGACCAGCTCAAGCAGCTCTTCGTCGTCGACCATGTCGGCCTTGTTCAGGAACACGACGATGAACGGAACGCCGACCTGACGCGACAGCAGGATGTGCTCGCGAGTCTGCGGCATCGGGCCATCAGCGGCCGAGCAGACCAGAATGGCACCATCCATCTGTGCCGCACCGGTGATCATGTTCTTGACATAGTCAGCGTGGCCGGGGCAGTCGACGTGCGCGTAGTGGCGAACCTCGGACTGGTACTCGACGTGGGCGGTCGCGATGGTGATACCGCGCTCACGCTCTTCCGGTGCATTGTCGATGGTGTCGAACTGGCGCCACTCGCCACCGAAGACCTCGGCGGACACGCGGGTCAGAGCCGCCGTCAGGGTCGTCTTGCCGTGGTCGACGTGACCGATGGTGCCGACGTTGACGTGCGTCTTGGAACGTTCAAATTTTTCCTTGGCCACTGCTATAACCTCTTCACTTGACTATCGGTGATCAGTTTTGGTTGATGACGGCTTCGACGATGCTGGACGGTGCCTCATCGTACTTCGCAAACTCCATGGAGTAGCTTGCGCGGCCCTGGGTCTGAGAACGCAGATCGGTCGCGTAACCGAACATCTCACCCAGCGGCACCATGGCGCGAATGATCTTCCCGGAAGAAGTATCATCCATGCCCTGCACAAGACCACGCCGACGGTTGAGGTCACCCATGACGTCGCCCATGAACTCCTCGGGCGTCACCACTTCCACGCTCATCATCGGCTCGAGCAGCACGGCTCCGGCCTTGCGTGCGCCTTCCTTGATTGCCATCGATGAGGCAACCTTGAAGGCATTCTCGTTGGAGTCGACGTCGTGATAGGAACCGTCGAACAGCGTGACCTTGACGTCAATCATCGGATAACCGGCGATGACACCGTTCTGCAGCTGCTCAAAGGCACCCTTTTCGACGGCTGGCACATACTCCTTGGGTACCACGCCGCCCACGATTTCAGAGGCAAAGGTGAACGTCTTTTCAGGATCGTCCCCTCGGTCCTCTTCCGTCATCGGCTCGATACGCAGGAAGACGTGACCGAACTGGCCGCGACCGCCCGACTGACGGACGAACTTGCCTTCCTGTTCAACCGAATGACGGATGGTTTCGCGATAGGCCACCTGCGGCTTGCCGATATTGGCATCCACCTTGAACTCGCGACGCAGTCGGTCGACGATGATATCAAGGTGCAGCTCGCCCATGCCGGAGATGATGGTCTGTCCGGTTTCCTCGTCGGTCTTGACGCGGAAGGACGGATCTTCCTGGGCCAGCTTGCCCAGTGCCGTACCCATCTTCTCCTGATCGGCGCGCGACTTGGGTTCCACGGAGACCGAAATCACCGGCTCCGGAAACTCCATGCGCTCAAGCACGATCTTGGCATTCGGATCGCACAGCGTATCACCGGTAGCAACATCCTTCAGACCGACACAGGCTGCGATATCACCCGCATAAACCTGCTTGATCTCCTGACGACTATTGGAGTGCATCTGCACGATACGGCCGACACGCTCTTTCTGATCCTTGACCGTGTTGTACACCTGGTCGCCGGAATTCAGCACCCCGGAGTAGACACGAATGAAGGTCAGGGTACCGACATAGGGATCGGTCGCGATCTTGAAAGCCAGGGACGAGAACGGCGCATTGTCGTCCGCTTCACGGGTTTCAATGGTCCCTTCGGCATCATCGAGCTCACCCTCGATCGCCTTGACTTCGGTCGGCGACGGCAGGTATTCGATGACAGCGTCAAGCATTGCCTGCACGCCCTTGTTCTTGAAGGCGCTACCGCAGGTCACCAGCACGACTTCGTTGTCGAGAGTACGACGACGCAGGCCGGCCTTGATCTCCTCGATGGAGAGGTCGCCTTCCTCGAGGTATTTCTCCATCAACTCTTCGGAGGCCTCGGCGGCGGACTCAAGCATGAACTCGCGCCATTCCTGGGCGGTTTCCTGCAGCTCTGCCGGAATGTCGACCAGATCATAGGTCATGCCCATGTCGGACTCATTCCAGAGAATGCCCTTCATCTGCAGCAGATCGATAACGCCCTTGAACTCGTCCTCGGCACCCCAGTTGATCTGGATCGGGACGGGGTTGGCCGCCAGACGCTTGCGCATCTGATCGATCACCATGAAATAGTCAGCGCCAGCACGGTCCATCTTGTTGACGAACACCATGCGCGGCACTTCATAGCGATTGGCCTGACGCCAGACGGTTTCGGTCTGCGGCTGGACACCCGAGCTGGCGCAGAGCACCACGATCGCGCCATCAAGCACACGCAGCGAACGTTCCACTTCGATGGTGAAGTCGACGTGCCCGGGAGTATCGATGATGTTGATGCGATGCTCATCGAACTGCTGGTTCATGCCGCGCCAGAAACAGGTTGTCGCAGCGGAGGTGATCGTAATCCCCCGCTCCTGCTCCTGTTCCATCCAGTCCATGACAGCCGCACCTTCGTGCACCTCACCGATCTTGTGAGAAAGACCGGTGTAAAAGAGCACGCGTTCGGTCGTCGTCGTCTTGCCGGCGTCGACGTGAGCGCAGATACCGATATTGCGGTAGCGCTTTAGAGGAGTCTTGCGTGCCACGATACGTATCCTGTTGGTTGAAAACGCCTTGCGGCGTCTCGCTTAGAAGCGGTAGTGAGAGAAGGCCTTGTTGGCTTCTGCCATGCGATGGACGTCTTCACGCTTCTTCACGGCAGCACCCTTGCCATCCGCTGCATCCAGGATTTCCCCGGCCAGGCGCTGCACCATGGTCTTCTCGCCACGATTGCGGGCGGCGTCGACCATCCAGCGCATCGCCAACGCCTGACGACGAGAGGGACGCACTTCGACAGGTACCTGATAGGTAGCCCCGCCAACACGACGTGATTTGACTTCGACCATCGGCTGGATGGCTTCCAGCGCCTTGTCAAAAAGGTCCAGCGGCTCTTCATTGGAGCGATCCGAGACGCGATCGAGCGCATTATAGACGATACGCTCGGCCACGGATTTCTTGCCGCTGACCATCAGATGGTTCATGAACTTGGCCAGACGCTCGCTGCCGAACTTGGGATCCGGCAGGATTTCGCGTTTCGCCGCAATACGCCTTCTAGGCATGATAAGCCCTCTCGGGAAGGGTCCTTCAGGTAAACCCGGGATTCAAACGCCCCGACAGGGCGCAACCCGACCTTACTCTTATCAGACCGTGGATTAATGAGGCCGAAGACTTCAGGACTTCGGTTTCTTGGTACCGTACTTCGAACGCGCCTGGCGACGGTTCTGAACGCCGGAAGTATCCAGTGCACCACGCACGGTGTGATAACGCACACCCGGCAGGTCCTTGACACGACCACCGCGGATCAGGACCACGGAGTGCTCCTGCAGATTGTGGCCTTCACCGCCGATATACGAGGAAACCTCGTAACCATTGGTCAGGCGAACACGACAAACCTTACGCAGTGCCGAGTTCGGCTTCTTCGGAGTCGTGGTATAGACACGGGTACAAACACCGCGTCGTTGTGGGCATGCCTCGAGCGCAGGTACGTCGCTCTTCGGATGCCGGCGCTTGCGCGGCTTGCGCACCAGCTGGTTGATAGTTGCCATAAACGGGCTCGCTCCAATGATGATTGACTTCAACAGCAGGCGAAGGCGCACCACCCCCTACTGTTAAAGGCTGCGAATTCTAAGGTGTTCGCGTTCTTCCCGTCAAGCCTGGGCCCCGCGGCTGCCGCGGGGCCCAGGTCAGGACCAGGCTGAAGAAACGTTACTGGTCGTCGTCGGCATCCAGTGCAGTCAGGTGCTCACCCAACTGCTGCTCGACATCCCAGGCCGACGGATGCTGCGTACGGTCGGCTTCCTCACGCTTGCGTCTACGTTCGGCGTGGTGTGCAAGCCCGGTGCCTGCCGGAATCAAACGACCCACCACAACGTTCTCCTTGAGACCACGGAGATAATCGCGCTTGCCGGTTACGGCCGCTTCAGTCAGCACACGTGTAGTCTCCTGGAAGGAGGCCGCCGAGATGAACGACTCGGTCGCCAGCGAAGCCTTGGTAATACCCAGCAGTACCCGTTCGAAACGTGCGGGGAACTTGTCCTGCTCGGCCAGACTTGCATTTTCCTCCAGCACGCGTACCAGCTCGACCTGTTCGCCGGGGATGAACGAACTGTCACCCACTTCGCTGATCTCAACCTTGCGCAGCATCTGACGCACGATGACCTCGATGTGCTTGTCATTGATGCCGACACCCTGCAGGCGATAGACGTCCTGGATTTCAGCGACGATGTATTTCGCCAACTCGGAGACGCCCAGCAGCCGCAGAATATCATGCGGGTTGCTCGGGCCTTCCGAAATTACTTCGCCACGCTCAACCGTTTCACCTTCGAACACCCCGATCTGACGCCATTTCGGAATCAGCATTTCGATCGGATCGCCGTCGGCCGGGTTGATCGTCAGACGCCGCTTGCCCTTGGTTTCCTTGCCAAAGGTCACGGTACCGCTCTTCTCGGCGAGAATGGCCGGTTCCTTGGGCTTGCGCGCTTCGAACAGATCAGCCACACGCGGCAGACCACCGGTAATGTCCTTGTTGCCGGACGCCTCTACCGGGATACGTGCCACGACTTCACCGATACCCACAGCAGCGCCATTATCAACCGAGACGATGGCGTTGCCCGGCAGCATGTACTGCACCGGCGTATTCGAACCCGGCAGTGAGATGTGCTCACCCTGCTCGTCCTGCAGCATGATCATCGGGCGCTTGTCGCGACCGGAGCTGGGACGGTTACCGGACTCGATCACCTCGATGGAGGAAAGACCGGTCATTTCATCAACGGTACGGTTGATGGTGACCCCTTCTTCCATGTCAGTGAACTGCACCCGACCCTCAACTTCCGAAACGATCGGATGGGTGTGCGGATCCCAGCGCGCCACGATCTGGCCGGAGTCGACCTCGTCGCCATCCTTGACCGACAACTCGGCACCGTACGGCAGCTTGTAGTACTCCCGTTCACGCCCATGCTCATCGGCAACCGCCAACGCACTGGAGCGTGATACCACAACCAGCTGGCCATCGGCGCGCTCAACATTCTTCATGTTGTGCAGCCGGACACGGCCACCGTGCTTGACCTGTACACTGTCGACTGCCGAAGCCCGCGAGGCAGCACCACCAATGTGGAAGGTCCTCATGGTGAGCTGGGTACCCGGCTCACCAATCGATTGGGCAGCGATAACGCCCACCGACTCACCGACATTGACCTGATGACCACGAGCCAGGTCGCGACCATAGCAGCATGAACAGACGCCGTGGGCCGTCTCACAGGTGATGGTGCTGCGCACCACGATCTCGTCGACACCCATGGTGTCGAGACGGGCACACCAGGCTTCGTCAAGCAGGGTGTTACGCGCAATCAGCACTTCCTGACTCTCGGGATCGACCACATCACGAGCCACCACACGTCCCAGCACCCGCTCGGCCAGCGAGACGATAATATCGCCCCCTTCGATGACCGGATGCAGGGTCAGCCCTTCCTCGGTGCCACAATCATGCTCGGTCACCACCAGATCCTGGGCCACATCGACCAGTCGACGCGTCAGGTAACCGGAGTTGGCCGTCTTCAAGGCCGTATCCGCCAGGCCCTTACGCGCGCCGTGGGTCGAAATGAAGTACTGCAGAACGTTCAGGCCTTCACGGAAGTTGGCGGTAATCGGCGTCTCGATGATCGAGCCATCCGGTTTCGCCATCAGACCGCGCATACCCGCCAGCTGACGAATCTGCGCCGCGCTACCACGCGCGCCGGAGTCCGCCATGATGAAGACGCTGTTGAACGACTCCTGCTCGACTTCGTTACCTTCCTGGTCGGTCACGGTCTGCTGGGAAATACCGGTCATCATTTCACGGGCCACACGGTCGTTGGCCTTGGCCCAGATATCGATCACCTTATTGTACTTCTCGCCGGCCGTCACCAGACCCGAGGAGAACTGGTCCTCGATCTCCTTCACCTCTTCCTCGGCGGCATCGATGATGGCGGTCTTCGACTCCGGGATAACGAAGTCATTAACGCCGATCGAAGCACCCGACCAGGTGGCCAGACGGAAGCCGGTATACATCAACTGGTCGGCAAAGATGACGGTATCCTTGAGCCCCACATGCCGATAGGCCGAATTGATCAGCTGAGAGATGGCCTTCTTCTTCATCGGCCGATCAACCAGCTCGAACGCCATACCCCTTGGCACGATGCGATAGAGCAGTGCACGTCCGACCGTCGTATCCTTGAGCGCAATCTGTTCGGTCAGAGTGTCCTGTACCTCATCATGCAGCCACTCGGTCAGACGCACCCGAATGCGGGCGTGCAGCTCGACACTCTGAGTGCCATAGGCACGCTCAACCTCTTCGAGATCGGAGAAGGTCATGCCTTCACCCTTCGCACCTACACGCTCACGGGTCATGTAATACAGACCCAGCACCACATCCTGCGAGGGTACGATGATCGGCTCGCCATTGGCGGGCGACAGTACGTTGTTGGTCGACATCATCATCGCCCGCGACTCAAGCTGGGACTCCAGCGTCAGCGGGACGTGGACGGCCATCTGGTCACCATCGAAGTCGGCGTTGTAGGCCGCACAGACCAGCGGATGAAGCTGGATGGCCTTGCCTTCGATCAGCAGCGGCTCGAATGCCTGAATACCCAGACGGTGCAGCGTCGGCGCGCGGTTGAGCAGCACCGGATGCTCACGAATCACCTCGGCGAGGATATCCCAGACCTCGGGGACCTCACGCTCGACCATCTTCTTGGCCGCCTTGATGGTGGACGCCTGGCCATTGGCCTGCAGCTTCGAATAGATGAACGGCTTGAACAGCTCCAGCGCCATCTTCTTGGGCAGACCACACTGGTGCAAACGCAGTGTCGGGCCCACGGTGATAACCGAACGACCGGAATAGTCGACACGCTTGCCCAGCAGGTTCTGACGGAAGCGCCCCTGCTTGCCCTTGATCATGTCGGCCAGCGATTTCAGCGGTCGCTTGTTGGATCCGGTAATCGCGCGGCCGCGACGGCCGTTATCGAGCAGCGCATCCACCGACTCCTGCAGCATGCGCTTCTCATTGCGCACGATAATGTCAGGCGCCGATAGATCGAGCAGCCGCTTGAGGCGGTTGTTGCGGTTGATCACGCGACGATAGAGATCGTTGAGATCGGACGTCGCAAAGCGACCACCATCCAGTGGCACCAGCGGGCGCAGATCCGGCGGCAGCACCGGCAACACTTCCATGATCATCCAGCCCGGATGATTACCCGAGCGGTTGAAGGCTTCCAGCAGCTTGAGCCGCTTGGAGAGTTTCTTGACCTTGGTGTCAGAGTTGGTCTGCGGGATTTCCTCGCGCAGTCTTTCGACTTCTTCGCCCAGATCGATATCGGCCAGCAGTGCCTGGACGGCTTCGGCACCCATGCGGGCATCGAAATCGTCACCAAACTCTTCCAGCGCTTCGAAGTACTGTTCGTCATTGAGCAGTTGCCCACGCTCCAGCGTGGTCATGCCCGGATCGATCACGACGAAGCTCTCGAAATAGAGCACCCGCTCGATATCGCGCAGGGTCATGTCCAGCAGCATGCCGATACGCGACGGCAGCGACTTCAAAAACCAGATGTGCGCGACCGGACTGGCCAGCTCGATATGGCCCATGCGCTCGCGACGCACCGCGGCCTTGGTAACCTCAACGCCGCACTTCTCGCAGATGATGCCGCGATGCTTCATGCGCTTGTACTTGCCGCAGAGGCACTCGTAGTCCTTTACCGGACCGAAGATCTTGGCGCAGAACAGCCCGTCGCGCTCCGGCTTGAAGGTCCGATAATTGATGGTCTCGGGCTTCTTGACCTCGCCATAGGACCACGAGCGAATCATGTCCGGCGAGGCGAGCGAAATCCTGATCGCATCGAACTCATCGGACTGGGCCTGAGATTTGAGAACTTTGACCAAATCTTTCATGAAATCGGCTCCGTTGCGGAGTTGTCATGAGCGGGCCCACCCAGGCGGGCCCGCGGACTGTCTGAAGCTTGCGGCTGTGCTCAGCTTTCCAGCTCGATATCAATACCCAGCGAGCGGATTTCCTTCACCAGTACGTTGAAGGACTCCGGCATGCCGGCCTGCATGCTGTGATCACCGTCGACGATGTTCTTGTACATGCGGGTACGACCCTCGACATCGTCGGACTTGACGGTGAGCATCTCCTGCAGGGTGTAGGCGGCACCGTAAGCTTCCAGTGCCCAGACCTCCATCTCGCCGAAGCGCTGACCACCGAACTGCGCCTTGCCTCCCAGCGGCTGCTGGGTCACCAGCGAATACGAGCCGGTCGAGCGGGCATGCATCTTGTCATCCACCAGGTGGTTGAGCTTGAGCATGTACATGTAGCCCACCGTGACCGGACGATCGAACTTTTCACCGGTCCGACCATCGTAGAGATCCATCTGACCCGATTCGGGCAGGTCGGCCAGTTTCAGCAGACCCTTGATCTCATGCTCCTTGGTACCGTCAAACACCGGTGATGCCATCGGGACCCCGGCCGAAAGGTTCTTCGCCAGCGCGATCACCTCATCGTCGGAGAGCGACCCGATATCCTCACGTCGACCGCCACTGCTGTTGTAGACCTTGTCGAGGAACTCGCGGATCTCACCGATCTGCTGCTCCCGCGCCTGATTGACCAGACGATCCAGCTTGCGTCCCAGCCCCCAGGCCGCAAGGCCCAGGTGGGTTTCGAGGATCTGGCCAACGTTCATGCGCGACGGCACCCCCAGCGGATTGAGCACCAGATCAACCGGCATGCCCTCGTTGTCGAACGGCATGTCTTCCACCGGCATGATCGCCGAGATCACACCCTTGTTACCGTGGCGACCGGCCATCTTGTCACCCGGCTGAATGCGACGCTTCACCGCCAGGTACACCTTGACGATCTTGAGTACACCCGGCGCCAGGTCATCGCCCTGAGTGAGCTTGCGCTTCTTGTCCTCGAAACGCTCATCCATCTCCTTGCGGCGAATCTCGAGCTGCTCATCTGCCTGGGCGAGCAGCTCATTGAGCGACTCGTCCTGCATGCGCAGCTTGAACCACTGCGGCCGCGGCAGTTCCTCGAGGTAGGCATCGTCGATGACGTCGCCCTTCTTCAGCTGCGGTCCACCGTTGACGGCCTGACCGGACAGGGTCCGCTTGAGGCGCTCGTAAGTGGCGTCCTCGGCGATGCGATAGGTCTCTTGGAGATCCTTGCGCACTTCGTCGAGCTGTTCCTGCTCGATGGAGAGGGCCCGCTGGTCCTTCTCCACGCCATCACGGGTGAAGACCTGGACGTCAATGACGGTGCCCTTCATACCGGTTGACGCGCGCAGCGAGGTATCCTTCACATCGCTGGCCTTCTCGCCAAAGATCGCTCGCAGCAGCTTCTCTTCCGGGGTCAGCTGCGTCTCGCCCTTGGGCGTTACCTTGCCGACCAGGATATCGCCCGGATTGATCTCGGCACCGATATATACGATACCCGACTCATCCAGCTTGCCGAGCGCCGCTTCACCCACGTTGGGAATATCGGAACTGATTTCTTCCGGTCCCAGTTTGGTGTCGCGCGAGACACAGGTCAGCTCCTGGATATGAATCGTGGTGAAACGATCCTCCTCGACCACACGCTCCGAGATCAGCATCGAATCCTCGAAGTTGTAGCCATTCCAGGGCATGAAGGCGATACGAATGTTCTGGCCCAGTGCCAGATCGCCGGTATCAACCGAAGGGCCATCCGCCAGGATATCACCCACCGCGACATTATCGCCGGGGCGAACGATCGGGCGCTGATTCTGACAGGTGTTCTGGTTGGAGCGCACGTACTTGGTCAGATTGTAGATATCGACCCCGGCCTCGCCGCCGCTGATCTCATCTTCATTGACCCGAATCACGATACGCTTGGCATCCACCGAATCGACCATACCACCACGACGCGCTACTGCGCAGACGCCGGAGTCACGAGCGACAAAGCGCTCCATGCCGGTGCCCACCAGCGGCTTGTCGGCTCGCAGGGTCGGTACCGCCTGGCGCTGCATGTTCGATCCCATCAGCGCGCGGTTGGCATCATCATGCTCGAGGAATGGAATGAGGGCCGCTGCCACCGATACAATCTGACGCGGCGACACATCCATCAGCGTCACCTTGTCAGGTGTCATGAAGGTGGTTTCACCCTTGTGACGCACCTGCACCAGATCATCGATCAGCCGACCGGATTCATCAACCGTCGCAGACGCCTGGGCGATGACAAAGTCGCCCTCTTCAATGGCCGACAGATGCACCACATCATCGGTGACCTGACGATCTTCCACCTTGCGATACGGAGTCTCGAGGAAACCATAGCTGTTGGTATGGCTATAGGTCGCCAGCGAGTTGATCAGACCGATGTTCGGCCCTTCCGGCGTTTCGATCGGGCAGAGACGACCATAGTGTGTGGCATGTACGTCACGCACTTCGAAACCGGCACGCTCACGGGTCAACCCGCCCGGCCCCAGAGCGGACACACGACGCTTGTGAGTCACCTCGGAGAGGGGGTTGTTCTGGTCCATGAACTGAGACAGCTGGCTGGATCCGAAAAATTCCTTGATCGCGGCAGCTACCGGCTTGGCGTTGATCAGATCCTGCGGCATCAGGCCTTCACTTTCAGCCATCGACAGGCGCTCCTTGACCGCCCGCTCGACACGCACCAGTCCCACGCGGAACTGATTTTCAGCCATTTCGCCGACACTACGGATACGGCGGTTGCCGAGATGGTCGATATCATCGACATCACCGAATCCGTTACGAATGTTGATCAGCTCCTTCAGCACATCAATGATGTCCTGATGCTCGAGCACACCGGGGCCCTTGTCACTGTCGCGACGCAGACGCCGGTTGAACTTCATCCGCCCGACGCCCGAGAGATCGTAGCGATCCTCGGTGAAGAACAGATTGTTGAACAACGACTCGGCCGCTTCCTTGGTCGGCGGCTCACCCGGACGCATCATGCGATAGATCTCGACCAGCGCTTCGAGTTGCGAGCCGGTGGTATCCATACGCAATGTGTCGGACATGAAGGAGCCCGTATCGAGATCGTTGGTATACAACGTCTCGAGGGTCTTGATGCCCGCCTGACCCAGTTTTTCCAGCAGCTCGGCATTAAGCTCGGTATTGCACGCACAGATCAGCTCACCGGTATTGGGATCGACCTGATCCTTCGCCAGTGTCTTGCCGAACATGTACTCCATTGGCACATTGAGCCGATCGATGCCCGATTTTTCGAGCTGTCGGATGTGCTTCTGAGTAATACGCCGTCCCGCCTCGACGATGACGCTGCCATCATTGTCGAGAATATCGAAGGAAGCCGTATCACCACGCAGCCGCGACGGCACCAGCTCTACCGTGAAGCCATCACGCTCCATGTGATAGATATCGGTGTCGAAGAACTGACCCAGAATCTCTTCGCCGCTGTACCCCAGAGCACGCAACAGCACAGTAGCCGGCAGCTTGCGGCGACGATCGATACGCACGAAGACGTTGTCACGCGCATCAAACTCGAAATCGAGCCAGGAACCGCGATAGGGGATCACTCGAGCCGAATACAGCAATTTGCCGGAGGTATGGCTCTTGCCCTTGTCGTGATCGAAAAAGACACCCGGGCTGCGGTGGAGCTGGGAAACAATGACGCGCTCGGTGCCGTTGACCACGAAAGTGCCGTTTTCTGTCATCAGGGGGATTTCCCCCATGTAGACTTCCTGCTCCTTGATATCCTTGACCGCCTTGTTCGAAGACTCCTTGTCAAAGATGATCAGACGCACCTTGACCCGGAGCGGTGCCGAGTAGGTTACGCCGCGCAGCTGACACTCCTTGACATCAAAGGCCGGGGTACCGAATCGATAGCTCACATACTCCAGCGCGGCATTACCGGAGAAGCTCTCGATCGGAAAGACCGATTTGAAAGCAGCGTGCAAACCGATATCGTGACGGTCCTCGATCGCACGATCCTGTTGCAGGAAGTCGTAATAGGAATCAAGCTGGATGGCCAGCAGGTAAGGCACATCCATCACTTGGGGCAGTTTGCCGAAATCCTTGCGGATGCGTTTTTTCTCAGTGTATGAGTAAGCCATCTGTAATCCCCAGCTTGTTCACCAGTGAGTGACCGGCGTGGTCGGCACGCCTCGAGGATAGGTCCCCGTCAGGCGGCTGACGGCGAGCCCTTCCCTGAAGGCACTCGCCGTCATGATTCCCGGATCGTCCCGAAACACTGTCTGTTGATGCCCATCGGGCGGTCTGGTCTGACTGCGATCCCAATGTGTCGGGATCGATCCGGCAACAGAAAAAGGCCGGCAGCGATCCGCGCAGCGGATCACCACCAGCCGAGACGCTAGCGCAGGATAGACAACCTGCGCACGTGGTTACTTGAGCTCCACGGAGGCGCCAGCTTCTTCCAGTTGCTTCTTCGCCTCTTCGGCATCTTCCTTCGACATACCTTCCTTCAGGGTTGCCGGAGCACCGTCGACAGCAGCCTTGGCTTCCTTCAGACCCAGCCCGGTGATACCGCGCACCACCTTGATGACGTTGACTTTCTTGTCACCACCAGCAGTCAGCACCAGATCAAACTCGGTCTGTTCTTCAGCAGCTTCAGCTTCGCCACCACCGGCACCAGGGCCAGCCACAACAGCAGCAGCGGCAGAGACGCCGAATTTCTCTTCCATCGCCTCGATCAGCTCGGCCACTTCCATGACCGTCATTTCGGAGACGGCGTTGATAATATCTTCTTTGCTCAGTGCCATGATTGCATTCCTAAACTCTGCAGAGCAATGCTTGCTCGTTCAATTGAAAAATCTTCGGGCAGATTGTGCCGACGATTCGTCGCCTCAGGCCGCTTCTTCCTGCTTCTGGTCACGCAGCGCAGCCAGCGTGCGCACCAGCTTGCCGGCGGAAGCTTCCTTCATCACCGACAGCAGTTTGGCAATGGCTTCGTCGTATGTCGGCAGATTCGCCAGACGATCAATGCTCTCGGCCGGGATCAGCTCGCCCTCATAAGCCAGCGCCTTGACCTCGAATGCCGGCTGCTGACGTGCAAACTCCTTGAGCAGACGCGCACCGGCGCCGGGATGCTCCATGGAGAACGCCAGCAGAGTCGGACCAACAAAGGTCTCATTCAGGCACTCCCAGGAAGTGCCCTGCAGGGCGCGGCGTGCCAGCGTGTTACGTACTACACGCAGATGCACACCATTGTCGCGGGCCTGCTTGCGCAGATCGGTCATGGCGCTGACCGCAACACCGCGAGAATCGGCCACGACGACGGAGAGCGCTGAAGCAGCGGTATCACTGACTTCAGCAACGATCGCCTTCTTGTCTTCAAGACGCAACGGCATGTGTCACTCCTTCGTGCCGGACCTCCGATTTCGAAGGCCCATCGTGGTTACCATCCCCCCACCGCATCAGAAGCGGGGGCTGGATGATGGCGGGGCATCGGAACTTGCCGATGCGCCGCGCCATCTGCGCAGGCGCGAAATGAATCTCGGCATTAAGTTCGCTTGCGCGAACACCTGCGGTCTTTGACGGCGCCCCGCCCCACTGGCACGGGGACCGCAAAGTTTGGTTCAGCATGGCGCCGAAAGCGTCGAGTCATCACACCAGATAGGAGTGATCGACGGTCAGCCCGGGCCCCATGGTCGTCGAGAGCGAAACCTTCTTGAGGTATATGCCCTTGGAGGTGCTCGGCTTGAGTTTTTTCAGGTCATTGACCAACGCATCAAGATTGCCCTTGATCGCATCAGCCGAGAAGTCGACCTTGCCAATACCGGCGTGAATAATGCCGTTCTTGTCCGTACGGAAACGAACCTGGCCAGCCTTGGCATTCTGCACAGCCGTAGCTACATCAGGGGTAACAGTACCCACCTTCGGGTTCGGCATCAGGCCACGCGGACCCAGGATCTGGCCCAGCTGACCAACGACGCGCATGGCATCGGGAGCTGCAATAACCACATCAAAGTCGAGCTTGCCCTGGCGAACCTGCTCGGCCAGATCATCCATACCGACAATGTCGGCACCGGCTTCCTGAGCAGCGTCAGCTGCAGCACCCTGAGCAAAGACGGCAACCCGGACATCACGGCCCGTACCATTGGGCAACACGGTAGCACCGCGCACCACCTGATCGGATTTACGCGGGTCGACCCCGAGGTTAACAGCAACCTCGACCGACTCCTTGAACTTGACCGAAGACAGCTCGGAGAGCAGGGCCACGGCTTCCTCAACGCTATAAACCTTCGAGGAATCAACCCGCTCACGAATCTGCTTCAAACGCCTGGTCTGCTTTGCCATGATCAGAGACCCTCCACATTCAGGCCCATGCTGCGTGCAGTACCGGCAATGGTACGCACTGCTGCATCAATATCGGCCGCCGTCAGATCGGGTTCCTTGGTGCGCGCGATTTCCTCGAGCTGGTCGCGGGTCACGGTACCGACCTTGTTCTTGTTCGGCTCACCCGAACCGGATTTGATACCGGCAGCACGCTTCAGCAGTACCGGTGCCGGGGGCGTCTTGGTCACGAACGTGAAGCTGCGGTCCGAATAGACCGTAATCACGACCGGCGTAGGCAAACCGGGTTCGACGTCCTGGGTCTCGGCATTGAATGCCTTGCAGAACTCCATGATATTCACGCCATGCTGGCCCAGCGCAGGACCAACGGGCGGACTGGGATTGGCCTTGCCAGCTGCAACCTGCAGCTTGATGTAGGCCTGAACCTTCTTAGCCATGAATTTACTCCGATTGGGTCATAACGCCTTGTGGCTGCCCGAGTGCAAAGATCAGCCAATGGCCGATCTCAGGAATTACCGCCAATCACTCTTTCTCAACCTGTGAGAATTCGAGCTCGACGGGAGTAGAACGTCCGAAGATCATGACACTGACCTGCAGACGGCTTTTTTCGTAGTTGACCTCTTCAACCACCCCATTGAAGTCGGCGAATGGCCCGTCAATGACGCGCACACTCTCACCAGCTTCGAAGACGGTCTTGGGACGGGGCTGATCGGTACCATCCTGCACACGACGCAGAATCCCTTCAGCCTCACGCTGCGTCAGGGGGGCAGGTTTTTCCGGCGTACCGCCGATAAACCCCATGACGCGCGGTGTTTCGTTGACCAGGTGCCAGGTTCGATCATTCATTTCCATCTCGACCAGCACATAGCCCGGGTAGAACTTGCGCTCGCTCTTGCGGCGCTTGCCTTCCCGCATCTCCACGACCTCTTCGGTCGGCACCAGAATCTGGCCGAACTGATCTTCCATCTCATAAAGCTTCACACGCTCATTCAAGGAGCGCATGACGTGCTTTTCGAATCCGGAATAGGCGTGAACGACGTACCAGCGCATAGCCATGGGGGCTCCTAACCAATAATGCTCGAAACCAGCCAGCCAAAGAGCATGTCGATCAACCAGAGGATCAATCCGACAATCAGCACGGCTGCCAGTACGATGGCGGTTGTCTGGACGGTTTCCTGACGCGTCGGCCAGACCACACGCTGAATTTCACGCTTGGAATTGCGAGCCAGCTCAGCCAGCGATTTACCACGCCCGGTAGTGAGTGCAACGGCAGCAGCCAGCAGGCCCAGCACGACGACACCGAGCACTCGATAAAGCAGCGCCTGATCGGCAAACCAGACATTACCAGCAACTGCTATCGCCACCAGCACGACTACCAACGCCCACTTCAGGCCGTCATAGCGCGACGATGCCTGCTGCATCTCGGCATTCTGTTTCATGGGCGGGATCTCCTCAGGGCGCACGGCAATAGCACAAGCGGAAGACTCGGGACGCGCCAGCCTGGGGAAGGACTGGCAGGCCAGGAGGGACTTGAACCCCCAACCTGCGGTTTTGGAGACCGCTGCTCTGCCAATTGAGCTACTGGCCTATTCTGTCCGGTCACTGCCGTCAAGGGCGCGGGTACTATATCCGAAGCTTCGATTACAGGCAACCACACCAACGACACCGGACTTTCGAAAACGGAATGGCGAGCCATCTGACTCGCCATTCCGGCATATGGAGCTCGTGGACGGATTTGAACCGTCGACCTCACCCTTACCAAGGGTGTGCTCTACCCCTGAGCTACACGAGCATGATGCTGCAATACTGGAGCGGGCAGCGGGAATCGAACCCGCACTATCAGCTTGGAAGGCTGAAGTTCTACCATTAAACTATGCCCGCTGCACCTTTCAGCACCGACTCCGAATACTTCGGAAGCCGAAAACTGGTGGAGGGAGGAGGATTCGAACCTCCGAAGCTTTCGCGGCAGATTTACAGTCTGCTCCCTTTGGCCACTTGGGTATCCCTCCGATGTGGCGGCACATCTTACCGCATCGAATTGTCGTGTCAAGCTTTACCAAAAGCCGTTGTTTTACAGCCTTTTCGAACGCTCCGTTCACGACGCGGCGCATTCTGTCAGAGCAGTGAATTGAATGCAAGTCCAGCCCGAATTCGTTCCAGCGAGGCTGGCTCTGGCAACAACGGCGCGCCGGACAACCGACCGGCGCGCTCGGCAGGCGTCAGAGGAAAAAGGGCTTCCAAACCGGCATAGACCATATCCGGCCAAAGGGCATGCGGTGGACCAACGCCTCGTGACACCACTCTGGCATCTCCACCGGTCAGCAGCAGAGGCAAGGCCATGTCTTCCCGATCGCATGTTTCGCTGTAAATACGGTTAATGGCGCTGATAGCCGCCAGATAAACCCCATGATTGACTGCATCGATCGTATTGCGCCCGGGACCGGGCAAGCCACCCGACTCCACTTCAGGGTCGATGGCGACCCTGCGGGTCCCGAGTTGAAGACTCTCCTTCATCAAACGCAAGCCAGGCAGAATGTACCCGCCCAGGTGGCGCCCCCCGGGGAGCACAATATCCATCGTAATGGCGCTGCCACAATCCACCACCATACAGCCACCGGTCAGCTGATAGCCGGCCAGACTTCCCAACCAGCGATCCACGCCAAGTCGCCCGGGCTCTTCATAACCATTGGTTACACCCAGTGCTTCCCGCCCGGAACGAGCGACATGGATGGTCGATACGCGACGCTTGAGCAATGAAACCGTGCGCTCCAGTACCTCGTTGCGCGCCACATTGGAAATACGGATGGCTGTAATCACCCCGAGATCGGGTATATCCGCCCCCGGTCGCCACTGCTCACGAGTCCATACAGCTCCTCTTGAGCGGATTTCACTGGTACCGCGATCCTTGAGACGCCACTTGGAGAGGGTATTACCGATATCGAGATCCAGGATCATCTTGAGGCTCGCAGCGAAACTTCACCACCTGAAAAAATCACTTCCCGCTCATCGATGCAGACGACAAGATTACCCTGCTTGTTCACCCCCTGGGCAATACCTTCCCATCGCTGACTGCCCTGCTGCAGGGTTACGGGCTGATTGGCATGATAATGGCGGGCGTTCCAGCCGGTCTGCCAGGCAGCAAAACCCTCATGCTCGAAATGCGGCAGCAATCCCATCAGGCCATCGATCATGCCGGTAATCAACTCATTACGGGAGAGCTCAGGCACCATTTCGTGCAACCCGGCTGCCGGTTGCTCAAGGCGCTGTCTATCCGCTTCTCCAAAAGAGACATTGAACCCGATACCGATCACTACTTCACAGGGCCCCTCCATGTCGCCACGCATTTCGGTCAGGATACCGCCCAACTTGCGCCCCTCACCCGCCTGCTCCACCAACAGGTCGTTCGGCCATTTCAACCGGACATCAACACCCAACGGATCAAGAAGCTCGGCCATCCGGACACCGAGCGCCAGACTCAATCCCTCAATGGCCGCCACTCCGCTATCGAATCGCCAGCCCAGCGAAAAGTGAATGCCAGCTCCCCAACGGCCGTGCCAGGTTCTTCCACGCCGACCTCGACCGGCAGTCTGCACTTCAGCAACACAGACTTCCGCATGCCCGGCGCCCTGAGCGAAGCGCTCCAGCAGAAAGGTATTGGTCGATTCCAGCTGGGACTCGATAAAAAGCCGCGACAACTGCTGACGTGACTCACGGGAGAGCCCTGCAACGATCCGGCCGCCATCCAGCAACTCCAGCGGTTGCGCTATGCGATAACCGCGCCCTCGCACTGCTTCAAGTACAATGCCGAGCGTTTCAAGCTTTTGTAGCTGTTTCCAGATGGCGGTTCTACTGACACCAAACGCCTCTCCGAGTTGCTCGCCCGAGTGAAACTGCCCATCACTCAATACGCGTACCAGATCGCGGACGTTCATTGTGTCTTCCTGTATTGCACCGCTTTCGGCCTGGCCGGCCCGAGCCGGCTGGCGGGAGCTTGAAAGGGAGGGGAACCAGCTGACCCAAACGTAAAAAGCGCCCCGAAGGGCGCCTGCAAGGCTAAACATTCATGCCATGATTGGCAAATGCCATGCCATCCGACCGGCAGCGCCGGTCGGGCTTTTAGAGCAAGCGAGAGCTCAGTGGTAACCATCCCCCTCACGGACCTTGCCGCGAAAGACATAATAACTGTACGCCGTATAGGACAGCACAATCGGCACCAGAACAGCGTAGCCAATCACGAGAAAGAGCTGACTGGATCGGGATGAAGCTGCATCCCACAGCGTCACATTGGGCGGAATGATAAGCGGGAAATAACTGATCACCAGCCCTGAAAGGCCAAGGAAGAATAACCCAAGCACCTTGAGAAAAAGTCGACGCTCATGCGAATGCGTCACACCATCCCAGATACTCCATGCCAGTAGTACAACCAGCACCGGTACCGGCGAAAACCAGAGAATATTGGGAAAGGTAAACCAGCGTTCGGCTACCCGACTGTTATCCAGCGGCGTCCAGATACCCACGATAATGGTACACAGCACCATCAGAATGGTCAGAGGGCGCGCCAGCTGGTAGCAGCGACGTTGCAGGCTTCCTTCGGTTTTCATGATCAGCCAGGTCGCTCCAAGCAGGGCATAACCGATGATCAGAGCCACCCCGATGAACAGGGCAAAGGGCGAAAACCAATCGAACGGGCCACCTGTGAAGGTCCGGTTTTCCACATCCAGTCCATTGATGATCCCGCCGAGCACCATGCCCTGACTGAAAGTTGCCACGATGGAGCCGCCACTGAAGGCGAGGTCAAACCACTTGCGTGATCGGGTCGACTTGAAACGAAACTCGAAGGCAATGCCACGAAAGATCAGTGATAGCAGCATCAGGATCAGTGGCAGATACAGCGCCGGGAGAAACGTGGCATAGGCCAACGGGAAGGCGCCATAGAGCCCAGCACCTCCCAGGATCATCCAGGTCTGATTACCATCCCAGACCGGTGAGGTCGTGTTCATCATGACATCACGGTGGGCATCATTTTTGAAGAACGGATAGAGAATGCCGACCCCGAGGCTGAAACCGTCCATGACCACATACATGGCCACGGCGAAGCCGATCAGGAAATACCAGATTAGCGGTAGATCAATCGTCATGGTCATCCCTCTCAGTTCTGTTCTTCAAATGCTTCATCAGCGCCCGACATCGGCCGCTTGGGCTGACGATTCTCCCCTGGGCCGCCATGAGGCTCCTGTCCCATTGGTTCGGTACGAATCAGCCTGACCATGTAATAGATCCCGATTCCGAAAATGATCGCATATACCAGAAGGAAGCCAATCAGACTGGCCCAGAGGCTACCGCCATGTAGTGGCGACACGGCATCAGCAGTGCGCAGCATGCCGTAGACGACCCACGGTTGGCGGCCTGCCTCGGTCGTAATCCAGCCGGTAAGCAGGGCAATGAACCCCACCGGCGTGGCAAACATCATGGCCCGATGGAACCAGGCACTGTCGTATAGTCGTCCCTTCCAGCGGAGAAACAGTCCGAGCAGACCTATACCCAGCATCAGCATGCCGAGACCGACCATGATACGGAACGTCCAGAACACCAGTGGAACATCCGGCCATTCATCCCGAGGCCACTGCTTGAGCCCCTCGATCTGACCATTCCACGTATGAGTCAGGATCAGACTACTGGCGTGGGGCACCGTAATTTCGAAACGATTGCTGGCACTGTCCATATCCGGCAATCCGAACAGCACCAAAGGCATACCCTGTGAGCCGGGTTCGTTCTCCCAGTGCCCTTCCATCGCCGCCACCTTGGCGGGCTGGTGCTCAAGAGTGTTGAGCCCATGCATATCGCCCGCCATGATCTGCAGTGGGAGGGCCACTACGATGGCCCACATGGCCATGGAGAACATCTTGCGTGCCGCCTCATCCCGACGATTGCGAAGCAGATGATAGGCGCCTACACCTCCGACCACGAAACCGACCGAGATGAAGGCAGCCAGTCCCATGTGGACAATGCGATACGGGAAGGAGGGGTTGAACATGATGTTCAGCCAATTGGCCGGCTCAAAACGACCGTCAACAATTTCGTATCCTGAAGGCGTCTGCATCCAGCTATTGGACATCAGAATCCAAGTCATCGAAATCAGCGTACCGATCGCCACCATGCATGTAGCAAAGAAATGCAGACGCTTGCCAACCCGATCTTCACCAAACAGCATGATGCCGAGGAATCCGGCTTCCAGGAAAAAGGCCGTAAGCACCTCGTAAGTCAGAAGCACCCCGGTAATGTCACCGGCGCGTTCGGCAAAGCCGCTCCAGTTGGTGCCGAACTGATAGGCCATGACGACACCCGAAACCACACCCAGGCCAAAGGCCACGGCAAAGATTCGAACCCAGAAGCGATAGAGGTTGTGATAAACATCACGACCCGTTTTGAGCCACAACCCTTCGAGGATCATCAGGTAGCTGGCCAGACCGATCGAAAAGGCGGGGAACAGAATGTGAAAGGAAACGGTAAAGGCGAATTGAAAGCGTGCCAGATCCAGCGCTTCTAATCCCGGCATCGATGATACTCTCCTGCCCAGATTCTGGGTTCCAGTAAGGTGTGCTATCACCAAACAATAGGCAAGAAAGCATGGAAAGGTAAGGGATTGCGACAACGTGTCGCATCCGTAGCAGGTGATGCGTGAGCGGCATGGCCGCCACACATCATGTCATGCTGACGCGGGAGTCAGTCCGCGTGGGGCAAAATCCACGGACATGGCAATACTCAGCATTGTCACGACCAGAATCGAACAAAGGAAGACCCGTTTCGCCCAGCCCCGGGCATCGTTCCCTTCACGATCAGCCAGTGCCAGTTTCAGCCAGTAACCACCAACGAGCGCGGCAATAACAAAATAGAGATAACCTGTATAACCACTCAGGGTCAATAGCAGCGAGGCTGCAATGAAAGCCACGATATAGCCGATGATATGCCGTCGTGCCGAAGCAATGCCCTGTCGCACTGGCAGTACCGGTATGGCAGCCGCTGCATAGTCATCATAGCGAAAGATGGCGATAGCGTAGGAGTGCGGCATCTGCCAGAGGCTGAAGATCACCAGCAACAGGAGTGCCCCAACATCGAAATGCCCGGTAACGGCACAGTAGCCAATCACCGGAGGAGAAGCACCGGAAAAACTGCCGATCACGGTACCATGCACTGTATGACGCTTGACCCAAAGGCTGTAGAGGCCGACATAGATCAGAAACCCGATCAACGCTACACCGGCTGCCAGCAGATTGGCACCGAAGGCCAGCAGAGCAAAGCCTGCCAGCCCCATCACGATGGCGTAAAGCAATGCCACCCTGACATCCACGGTACCCTGCACCAGCGAGCGGCCCTTTGTACGCTCCATGAGACGATCAATGTCGCGATCAATGATGTTATTGAGCACGCAACCGGAGGCCACGACCAGCGACACACCGATCACCGTGGCCAGCAGCAGCAACGGGTCGATATCCCCACGGGAAGCCAGCAGGAACCCGCCCGTTACTGTGATCAGATTGCCAGCGACAATACCCGGCTTGGCAAGATGCAGATATTTCCTGAACATCAGATGAGCTTCTTAATTGCTCATCATCATGAAGTGGTTCAGGTGGAACATGATCCAGAGCGAGCCGACAATCACGATACCTACAACCATGACCGCAAAGGCAAAGGAAATCATGTTCCATCCCTCTCCGGACTTGGTATTCATGTGCAAAAACATGATGAGCTGCACCATGACCTGTAGCACGGCGGAAATGGCCAGCACGATCACGGTGGGTACCAGTCCGAAATCTCCCAGCATGACCATTCCGAACGGAATAAGCGTCAGGATGATGGAGAAAATCAGTCCCAGCACATAGGTCTTCATGTTTCCTTCATGACCATGCCCGCCGGATGAACCGACGTCAGTAATGCCTGTCTTGTCGGTCATTGCAGAACCCCCAGCAGATACACAACAGTAAACACACAGATCCAGATGACATCCAGGAAGTGCCAGAACAGGCTCAGGCACATGATTCTGGGTTGATTGGTCGGGGTCAGTCCCTTTCTTGCCACCTGGAAGATCAATACCAGCATCCACAACAGGCCGAACGAAACGTGGAGACCATGGGTGCCAACCAATGTAAAGAAGGAGGACAGGAAGGCACTGCGATCAGGTCCATACCCCTCATGAATCAGGTGAGAAAACTCGTAGACTTCCATTGCCACGAAGCCGAAGCCAAGCAGGAAAGTCACAACGAGCCATAACAATACCTGTGACTTGTTACCCCGATGCATCGCCAGCACTGCAACACCGTAGGTAAAGCTACTGAAGAGCAACAGGAACGTTTCGATCAGAACAAAGCCGAGTTCGAAGATTTCAGGACCGCCGGGACCGCCGGCGGTTGAATTCATCAGTACGGCGTAGGTAGCGAACAGGGTTCCGAACAGAACACAGTCGCTCATCAGATAGATCCAGAACCCCAGATACTTGGTGGCTATGGTTTCCTGATGATGGTCGTGCTCATGATCGTCCGCATGATGCGCGTTTTGGTGATTCATGGTTTGACTTGTCATGACTTACGCCTGCATCTCCGCCTGTTGCCGATATTCCTTCTCGATTCGCTCGACTTCCGCAGCAGGCACGTAATAGTCGATATCCTCGTTGAAGCTACGCACGATAAAGCTCACGACTACACCCACAAAGCCGCCAATCGCCATCCACCAGATGTGCCAGACCAGGGCAAAGCCCATGATCAGGGCAAACAGGCAGATCACCGGGCCGGCCACCGTATTGCGTGGCATGTGGATATCCTCGTAATGCTCAGGCTCTTCGTAGATGTTTTCGCCACGCTCCTTGCGATCCCACAGGGTATCGATGGAGCTAACGACCGGCAGTTTGGCAAAGTTGTAGAAAGCCGGCGGGCAGTGTGTCATCCATTCAAGCGTACGCGCATCCCAGGGGTCGCCATTGAGTACGCGGTTCTTTTTGCGATCACGGATGCTGACATAGAACTGCATTACCGTGCACATGATGCCGAGCAGAATGCAGACTGCCCCAACCCATGCCACCACCATGAGCGGATGCCAGCTCGGATCAACGTAAGACTGCATGCGACGGGTAGCGCCCATGAAGCTGAGGATGTAAAGCGGCATGAAGGCCAGATAAAAACCGACCAGCCAGAACCAGAAGGAGCGCTTGCCCCACTTCTCATCCAGGGTGAAGCCAAAAGCTTTCGGGAACCAGTAGGTGATCCCGGCCATGGCTCCGAACACAACGCCGCCAATGATGACATTATGGAAGTGCGCAATGACAAACAGAGTATTGTGCAATACAAAGTTGGCACCCGGGACGGCCAGCATCACGCCGGTCATGCCACCGACAGTAAAGGTCACCAGAAAGCCCAGCGTCCACATGATGGCCGCGTTGAACTGCAGGCTGCCGCGGTACATGGTGAACAGCCAGTTGAAGATTTTCACCCCGGTGGGGATGGCAATGATCATCGTGGCAATGCCGAAGAAGGCATTGACGTTGGCGCCTGCCCCCATGGTGAAGAAGTGGTGTAGCCACACTACGAACGACAGCACGGTAATCGCCACCGTCGCCCAGACCATGGTGTTATAACCGAACAGCCGTTTTCTCGAGAAGGTAGCCACGACCTCCGAGAATACGCCAAACATCGGCAGAATCAGGATATAGACTTCCGGATGCCCCCAGGCCCAGATGAGGTTGACATACATCATCTGGTTACCACCCATGTCATTGGTAAAGAAATGGGTGCCAATGTAACGATCCAGCGTCAGCAGGGCGATGGTGACAGTCAGGATCGGGAAAGCGGCAATGATAAGCACGTTGGTGCACAGTGCCGTCCAGGTAAAGATCGGCATCCGGAACAGGGTCATCCCGGTAGTGCGCATCTTGAGGATGGTGACGAAGAAGTTGACGCCCGTCAGAGTAGTACCCACCCCGGATAGCTGTAGCGCCCATATCCAGTAATCCACGCCGACGCCGGGGCTGTACCTGAGCTCCGACAATGGCGCATAAGCCAGCCAGCCGGTCTTGGCGAACTCACCCACGAACAGTGACAGGTTGACCAGAATCATCCCGGCGGCAAACAGCCAGAAGCTGATATTGTTCAGAAACGGGAAGGCCACATCACGTGCACCAATCTGCAGCGGCACGGCAATATTCATCAGTCCGATGACCAGCCCCATTGCCACGAAAAAGATCATGATCACGCCATGGGCAGTAAAAATCTGATCATAGTGGTGAGGCGGCAGGTAACCTTCTGCCCCGCCATAGGCAATCAGTTGCTGAGTTCGCATCATGATGGCGTCTGCAAAACCACGCAGCAGCATGACCAGTGATACGATCAGGTACATGATGCCGATCTTTTTGTGATCGACCGAGGTAATCCACTCCTTCCAGATATAGGTCCACTTCCGGAAGTAGGTGAGCGCTGCCACAACGACCAGTCCGGCAAGCGCCATGCCCCCCACGGCGCCCATGATAATGGGCTCGTGATAGGGAATCGCTGATAGGCTGAGTTTTCCCAACATGATGATTACTCCGCTGCTTCTGCGCCCGTGGGCTGCTGGCCGTTTTCAGGCTGACCGTGACCACTCTGAAAACTGGTAATAACACGCTCATACAGCCCGGATTCCACAGGATGGAAGTATTCGACCGGGGTATTGACGCTGGGTTTGGCGACGTCCTGATAACTGCCGGTGTAGGCCAGTTCTCTGTCAGTCTGGCGCACCTTGTTCACCCAGTTGTCGAACTCTTCCTGGCTGGTTACATGCGTCTTGAAGGACATCTGGGAGAAGCCCTTGCCGCTGTAGTGGGCCGATTTACCGATGTAGACGCCCTGCTTGTCGGCTTCCAGAAAGAGGTCATTGTCCATTCCGGCCATGGCATAGATCTGACTGCCCAGACGAGGAATGAAGAAGGAGTTCATGACGGTTTCCGAAGTCACGTTGAAATGCACCGGGCGATCAACCGGAAAGTACAGCTCATTAACGGTTGCAATACCCTGCTCCGGGTAGATGAACATCCACTTCCAATCGAGCGAAATGGCCTGAATCTCCATGGCCTCGCCCTTGTTACCAAGCGGCTTGTGAGGATCAAGCGAATGCGAAGTCTGCCAGGTAATGATGCCCAGAAACAGGATAATTACAGCAGGTACAGCCCAGACCACGGCCTCGATCCGGTTGGAATGCGCCCAGTTCGGTGAATAGGTCGCCTTGCGATTGTTTCGGCGATAGCGCCATGCGAATACCAGCGTCATGATGATGACGGGTATTACCACAATCTGCATGATCCAGAAGGAACTCAAGATCAGCGACTTCTGCTCCTTGCCAACCGGCCCGCTGGGATCCATCAGTGCTGCATTGCAACCACTCAGCACCAGTGCGGACACGACCAGAGGGATCAGCGCCTTAAGCGACTTCAAGCTCTTCTCTATCATTTTGCGGTCTCTTGATGATTCCTTGTGCCATTGCGCAAACCTCCGGCTCGGAAGCGCCTGAGACCAGGCCCACCGGATAACCCCACCTGAAAAGCCTTCGAAAAGGATTGATGTCACCCGCAGGGGCGAATTGAACTTCAGGTAATGGGATAACGCCTGTCAGGGGTTGTCTGCTCGCAATCGAACAGGCATGCTCCTGAACTCAATCTTAACGAGCCATCTCCTGCAAAAAGGCTTGAGCAGATATGGCGTATTCCGATGCGGCAAGTGGTCGCATGGATGGCGGCCGACTATTGTTTGTTTTTTTATCCATGAGCCGCAAGTCGTATAAGTAGCATCCTCTTAAGACTTTAGTCTAATAGAGGGAAAGCAAAGGAACTATCAGGAGCACGAGACATCCATGTTACGGGACAATGTCCGAATCGGAGCCCTGTGCTGATTGCGCTTCCACTTGCACACCACCACGCTGCCAGCCCTGTACAATTGCCTGCCGCCGGGAAGGCTTGTTTTCCATGATAACAGCCTCGCAGGGACATGAGAGCCCCCGCGGTGGAGAAGGGTGCAACAAATTTTGTTTGCACATGCCGGCCAGACCGAGTGCTTCCTTTTTTTCAACACAACACGCCTGGATTCATGAAACGCTCTTCGCTACTTCTGAACATCGAATATCGCGCCATCAGCGGGCTCTCTCTGCTCTATGGTGTCAGAATGCTGGGCCTGTTCATGGTGCTGCCCATACTGGCGCTCTATAGCAGCCATCTCGAGCATGCCACTCCTACCCTGGTCGGGGTGGCTCTGGGCGGTTACGGTCTTACCCAGGCCATTTTGCAGATCCCATTCGGTATGCTCTCCGACCGAATCGGCCGCAAACCTGTCATCGCTCTGGGTCTGATGCTTTTCATCATCGGCAGCATTATTGCCGCATTGGCAACTTCCATATACGGAGTCATCATCGGACGTTGCATTCAGGGGAGCGGCGCTGTGGCAGGCGCCATCATGGCTCTTCTGGCCGATCGTACGCGTGAGGAAGTGCGCACCAGTGCCATGGCCACCATTGGCATGAGTATCGGAGTGGCATTTGCTGTAGCAATGGTCGCAGGACCATTGGTGGCACACGCTTTTGGGCTGGAAGGTGTTTTCTGGTGCACGGCGCTGCTGGCTGCTCTTGGGCTCCCGATCCTCTGGCGCTTCGTACCCGCTGCTCCACGTCAGCGACATCGGGATGTCGGCACGGACCGCTCCCAGTTTTTCAACATGCTTCGACGCCCGGATCTGTTGAGGCTGGACTTTTCGATCCTCGCCCTGCATGCCATTCTCACCGGTTGCTTTGTCGCCGTTCCTGTTCGTCTTGCAGCACTGGGTATACCGGCTTCAGAACATGGCTGGGTCTACCTGCCCGTTATGGCGACGGCTTTCATTGGCATGATTCCGCTGATTATCATTGCCGAAAAGTATCGCCACATGAAGGCGGTATTCACCGGCACTGTCATCTCACTGGTGTTCACGCTGACAGCCATGAGTCTCATACCGGCTGATAGCTGGTTACTGGTCGCCCTGCTCTGGTTGTTTTTTGTCGCCTTCAACCTGCTGGAGGCAACGCTTCCTTCTCTGATCAGCAAGTCAGCCCCGGCCGGCACCAAAGGGACCGCCATGGGGATTTACTCAACCAGCCAGTTCCTTGGTGCCTCACTGGGTGGCACCGTAGGCGGTATTGTTTCGGGGGCAATAGGCAGCAGTGCCGTATTCGGGGCCGGCGCCTGCCTGGCACTGATCTGGACACTGGTTGTCTGGCGCATGCCGGAGCCACGCTATCTTTCCAGTCAAATCATTTCGCTGGGACCGCTGCGCGAGGAGCCGGAACGCGTACTGACAGAGCGTTTTCAATCCATTGCGGGTGTCGAAGACGTGCTGGTAGCCAGTGACGAAGGCGTAGCCTATCTCAAGGTTGACCGCACTCGACTGGACGACGAAGCCCTGAACAGCCTCACAGGTAGCACCTCTTGAGATTGGAGAGCACAATTCTAAAGAGGTGAGTTCTGTTATTAACAGCGAATCGCCCTGGGAACTTACCGCGATTCTACCCATACACCGTAGTGGCGTGTATAGCCACCTTTCACATGGTCATTTCCGAGTGGTTCTCCGCACCCTGTAGGCATCGTCAGCCTGTTTTCCAGCTGTTACAGCATGCGTCAGGCGGGGTAAATATCGACGAATGACCATCGCTCCAGTGCCTGGCACTCAAGTAAATAGCTCAATTTGCGATTTTCTGCGGATTTCGATCGGCAGCGAGGCGGAGATGCAGGCCCTGATCGAGGCGCTGGGAGAGATCGGCGCCCGCTGAGGGCAGCCAGCCCGGCGCTGCCGCCGGGCTGCAGGCCGGTGTCGGACAGCAGGCCGCCGGGCCGGCTGTCGTGCGGACATGAAAAAGCCCCGACCATATGGCCGGGGCTCTCTCGGAAGGGGTGCCTGACGATGACCTAGTCTCGCATGGGGAAGCCCCACACTACCCTCGGCGCTGAGCGGTTTCACTGCCGAGTTCGGCATGGGATCGGGTGGGACCCGCTCGCTGTGGTCGTCAGGCAATTCGGTGGCCGGGTCGCCGCAGGGCGGCCCGACGAATTCGTGGATCATGCTGCGTGCTGCGTCTCGCGTATCCGGCACGTGTCATCACAGACCGCTTGGGCGTTATATGGTCAAGCCTCACGGGCAATTAGTACGCGTCAGCTCAATGCGTTGCCGCACTTACACACCGCGCCTATCGACCTCGTCGTCTTCGAGGGCCCTTCAGGGGGCGCAAGGCCCCGGGGAAGTCTCATCTTGAAGGGGGCTTCCCGCTTAGATGCCTTCAGCGGTTATCCCGTCCGGACCTGGCTACCCGGCGATGCCACGGGCGTGACAACCGGTACACCAGAGGTCCGTCCACTCCGGTCCTCTCGTACTAGGAGCAGCACTTCTCAAACTTCCGACGCCCACGGCAGATAGGGACCGAACTGTCTCACGACGTTCTAAACCCAGCTCGCGTACCACTTTAAATGGCGAACAGCCATACCCTTGGGACCGACTTCAGCCCCAGGATGTGATGAGCCGACATCGAGGTGCCAAACACCGCCGTCGATGTGAACTCTTGGGCGGTATCAGCCTGTTATCCCCGGAGTACCTTTTATCCGTTGAGCGATGGCCCTTCCATACAGAACCACCGGATCACTAGAACCTGCTTTCGCACCTGCTCGACGTGTCTGTCTCGCAGTCAAGCACCCTTGTGCTCTTGCACTCACTGCGCGATTTCCAACCGCGCTGAGGGTACCTTCGTGCTCCTCCGTTACGATTTGGGAGGAGACCGCCCCAGTCAAACTACCCACCACACACTGTCCTCGCACCGGCTCACGGTGCGGAGTTAGAACGCCGATGATGCAAGGCTGGTATTTCAAGGTTGGCTCCACCGCGGCTGGCGCCACGGTTTCACAGCCTCCCAGCTATCCTACACAAGCAACATCAGCGTCCAGTGTGAAGCTGTAGTAAAGGTTCACGGGGTCTTTCCGTCTGGCCGCGGGTACACAGCATCTTCACTGCGATTTCAATTTCACTGAGTCCCGGGTGGAGACAGCGTGGCCATCATTACGCCATTCGTGCAGGTCGGAACTTACCCGACAAGGAATTTCGCTACCTTAGGACCGTTATAGTTACGGCCGCCGTTTACCGGGGCTTCGATCAGGAGCTTCACCCCCGAAGGGGCTGACACCATCACTTAACCTTCCGGCACCGGGCAGGCGTCACACCCTATACGTCCGCTTGCGCGTTGGCAGAGTGCTGTGTTTTTAGTAAACAGTTGCAGCCACCTGGTCTCTTCGGCCGGTGTCCGCTCGAGCCGCGAGGGCTGTCACGGCCACCGGCGCACCTTCTCCCGAAGTTACGGTGCCATTTTGCCTAGTTCCTTCACCCGGGTTCTCTCAAGCGCCTTGGTATTCTCTACCTGACCACCTGTGTCGGTTTGGGGTACGGTCGCATGTGATCTGAAGCTTAGAGGCTTTTCCCGGAAGCGTGGCATCAGTGACTTCCACCCCGTGGGGTGTTCGTCTCGCATCTCGGCCGATGAGCGATCGGATTTGCCTGATCGCTCGGCCTACCTGCTTTCACCGGGGCAACCAACGCCCGGCTCACCTGGCCTTCTTCGTCCCCCCATCGCAATCACATCCGGTACGGGAATATTGACCCGTTTCCCATCGACTACGCCTTTCGGCCTCGCCTTAGGGGCCGACTCACCCTGCTCCGATTGACGTCGAACAGGAACCCTTGGTCTTCCGGCGGGGGAGGTTTTCACTCCCCTTATCGTTACTCATGTCAGCATTCGCACTTGTGATACCTCCAGCATGCCTCTCGACACACCTTCACAGGCCTACACAACGCTCCTCTACCGCGTGTCCGAAGACACGCCCGCAGCTTCGGTACCCGGTTTAGCCCCGTTACATCTTCCGCGCAGGCCGACTCGACCAGTGAGCTATTACGCTTTCTTTAAAGGATGGCTGCTTCTAAGCCAACCTCCTGGCTGTCTGAGCCTTCCCACATCGTTTCCCACTCAACCGGGATTTGGGGACCTTAGCTGGCGGTCCGGGTTGTTTCCCTCTTGACAACGGACGTTAGCACCCGCTGTCTGTCTCCCACGCTGTACTCACCGGTATTCGGAGTTTGCCTCGGTTTGGTAACCCGGGATGGGCCCCTAGCCGAAACAGTGCTCTACCCCCGGTGGTAATACGTGAGGCGCTACCCAAATAGCTTTCGAGGAGAACCAGCTATCTCCGGGCTTGATTAGCCTTTCACTCCGATCCACAGCTCATCCGAGTCCTTTTCAACGGACCCCGGTTCGGGCCTCCAGTCAGTGTTACCTGACCTTCACCCTGGCCATGGATAGATCGCCCGGTTTCGGGTCTGTATCCAGCGACTGCGCGCCCTGTTAAGACTCGGTTTCCCTGCGCCTCCCCTATGCGGTTAAGCTCGCCACTGAATACAAGTCGCTGACCCATTATACAAAAGGTACGCGGTCACCCTCCGAAGAAGGCTCCCACTGCTTGTACGCACACGGTTTCAGGATCTGTTTCACTCCCCTCACCGGGGTTCTTTTCGCCTTTCCCTCACGGTACTGGTTCACTATCGGTCAGCCAGGAGTATTTAGCCTTGGAGGATGGTCCCCCCGTCTTCAGTCAGGGTTTCACGTGCCCCGACCTACTCGATTTCACGACAATGGGATTTCGACTACGGGGCTGTCACCCGCTATGGCGTGCCTTTCCAGACACTTTGTCTATCCGTCATGCCGCTTAAGGGCTGCTCCCCGTTCGCTCGCCACTACTTGGGGAATCTCGGTTGATTTCTGTTCCTCGGGATACTTAGATGTTTCAGTTCTCCCGGTTCGCTTCCATGAGTTATGTATTGGCTCATGGATACTCATCTGATGATGAGTGGGTTTCCCCATTCGGAAATGCCCGGGTCGCAGGTTATTTGCCACCTCGCCGAGCCTTATCGCAGGCTGTCACGTCCTTCATCGCCTCTGGCTGCCTAGGCATCCACCGTGTGCGCTTCATCGCTTGACCATATAACCCCAAGGGGTCTGATCAGGATGACATACGATTCGCCGGATACGCTTGAGACGTATCACGTTTTGTCCGGATCGGCGGTCACGACACGAAGCGTGTGCTTCGGTGTTGCCGCCGACCGGAACAGTCAGCATGATCCACATTGTTAAAGAGCGTACTGTCGCAAAGCGACAGTCGGAAATCGGCTCGATGCTGTCATCGAATCGACTTGCGACTGTGCTTTCCTGCATATTCGGGTCAGTGGTGGAGCCAGGCGGGATCGAACCGCCGACCTCCTGCGTGCAAGGCAGGCGCTCTCCCAGCTGAGCTATGGCCCCTCTGACAATGCAATTCGTTTCTCGCGCGAAAGAAGGTATCGACGCATGGCCTGCCATGCGAGATGGCTTCTGACAATGCGAGAGACGAATTTGGTGGGTCTGGGCAGACTTGAACTGCCGACCTCACCCTTATCAGGGGTGCGCTCTAACCAACTGAGCTACAGACCCGAACAGTCTTCGCTCTATCCGATCAGGTAATTTGTTGTGGGCGCACTGGCTCACGCGGGCGGTTTGCGTTTAAGGAGGTGATCCAGCCGCAGGTTCCCCTACGGCTACCTTGTTACGACTTCACCCCAGTCGTGAACCACACCGTGGTGGTCGCCCTCCCGAAGGTTGGGCTAACCACTTCTGGTGCAGTCCACTCCCATGGTGTGACGGGCGGTGTGTACAAGGCCCGGGAACGTATTCACCGCGCCATTCTGATGCGCGATTACTAGCGATTCCGACTTCATGGAGTCGAGTTGCAGACTCCAATCCGGACTGAGGCGAGCTTTACGGGATTGGCTTCACGTCGCCGCTTCGCAACCCTTTGTACTCGCCATTGTAGCACGTGTGTAGCCCTGCCCGTAAGGGCCATGATGACTTGACGTCGTCCCCACCTTCCTCCGGTTTGTCACCGGCAGTCTCCCCAGAGTTCCCGGCCGGACCGCTGGCAAATGGGGATAGGGGTTGCGCTCGTTACGGGACTTAACCCAACATTTCACAACACGAGCTGACGACAGCCATGCAGCACCTGTCTCTGCGTTCCCGAGGGCACCCCGGAATCTCTTCCGGGTTCGCAGGATGTCAAGGGCAGGTAAGGTTCTTCGCGTTGCATCGAATTAAACCACATGCTCCACCGCTTGTGCGGGCCCCCGTCAATTCATTTGAGTTTTAGCCTTGCGGCCGTACTCCCCAGGCGGTCGACTTAGCGCGTTAACTGCGCCACCAGCCTCTCGAGGAGGCCAACGGCTGGTCGACATCGTTTACGGCATGGACTACCAGGGTATCTAATCCTGTTTGCTACCCATGCTTTCGCGCCTCAGCGTCAGTGTCAGTCCAGAAGGCCGCCTTCGCCACTGGTATTCCTCCCGATCTCTACGCATTTCACCGCTACACCGGGAATTCTACCTTCCTCTCCTGCACTCGAGCCTGCCCGTTCCGGATGCCGTTCCCGGGTTGAGCCCGGGGCTTTCACACCCGGCGTGACAGGCCGCCTACGCGCCCTTTACGCCCAGTAATTCCGATTAACGCTTGCACCCTCCGTATTACCGCGGCTGCTGGCACGGAGTTAGCCGGTGCTTCTTCTGCGGGTGATGTCCTTCGTGGCGGGTATTAACCGCCACGCCTTCTTCCCCGCTGAAAGTGCTTTACAACCCGAGGGCCTTCTTCACACACGCGGCATGGCTGGATCAGGCTTTCGCCCATTGTCCAATATTCCCCACTGCTGCCTCCCGTAGGAGTCCGGGCCGTGTCTCAGTCCCGGTGTGGCTGATCATTCTCTCAAACCAGCTACGGATCGCAGCCCTGGTGAGCCGTTACCTCACCAGCAAGCTAATCCGACATGGGCTCATCCGATAGCGCAAGGTCCGAAGATCCCCTGCTTTCTCCCGTAGGACGTATGCGGTATTAGCCCGGGTTTCCCCGGGTTATCCCCCACTACCGGGCAGATTCCCATGCATTACTCACCCGTCCGCCGCTCGCCGGCACCCCGAAGGGCCCGCTGCCGCTCGACTTGCATGTGTTAAGCCTGCCGCCAGCGTTCAATCTGAGCCATGATCAAACTCTTCAGTTGAAAGTCATGCGATCCTGACCGATGACCGAAACCATCGTGGCGGATCAATCCTGGCTCGAAAACGAAAACTCGCGATTTGACGAGTCGTCTGTTTCCGATGATGCTGTGCCGCACCGTCGTGAACCAGACGCCCACACAAATTACCTGATCGACTTGTTAAAGAGCGTTCCCGCCGTGGCCTGCGCCGTTTGCGAGAGAGTGAGCATTCTACTCACCGCCACCGAAATGTCAATGCCGATTTCGGTGGATGCTGCCGAAGCGAGGCTTCGGGGAACAACCGATCGATTCGCAAAAACTTCAATCGAATCAGCTGTCTGCAGCTGCCGGCCCGGGTGGCTGTTGCCCTGTCCGTTGCCAGCGGATGCGTACTCTACGCCTCGCCGACCGACCTGACAACCCCCGACGTCAGAAAAAATTCAGAGCCACATATTCATGACTGACCAGCGCTATTACCGAGAGCGAGAGACGCAAAAAAACAAAAGGGCCTGCAGCACATGACTGCAGGCCCCGCAATAATGGCCTTCCTGGCCGTCATAGGCACCTTCCGTGGCGCCTGCTGCAAAAAGTCATCGAGCGTCGCCATTCCATGGCTGCTGATACATCCTGTACCGCCTCGATGTGGAATTTACTCTACATACATGTACCGGACTTGTCCAACTTTTTATTGCCTGCACCCCTGCCTCACTCAAGGCTTGTACAAAAACGACAGTTTCATTACTGCAAGATGACCCGGGCAAAACGTTTCTTGCCGGCCTGAATCACGTGCGTGGCACCAGCTTCCAGCATTCGATCCCGCGCAACCACTTCGCCATCGACCCATACTCTTCCATTATTGAGCATATCCTTCGCTTGAGCGCTGTTTGTCACCAGGCCAGCTCGATTGAGGATTGCCCCGATTGGCATACGTGCCTGACCTTCCAGGTCGACCGTTACTTCTGGCAGATCCTCGGGCAATTCGCCCTCGGCCATCTGATTGCCACTGGAGCGATGAGCACTGGCAGCTGCCTCTTCACCATGGAAACGCGCCACCAGTTCACGTGCCAGTACCATCTTGATATCGCGCGGATTGGCCCCTGCTTCCACCTGTCCCATCAGTTCGCGTACCTCCGACATGGGCTTGAGTGACAAAAGCTCGAAATAGCGCCACATCAGACTGTCGGGCATGGAAACAATCTTGTTGAACATCTCCCCCGGCCGATCCGTGATGCCGACGTAGTTGCCCAGCGACTTGGACATTTTCTGCACACCGTCGAGCCCTTCAAGCAAGGGCATGGTGATCACGACCTGCGGTTCCTGACCATAGTGCTTCTGCAGCTCACGGCCCATCAGCAGATTGAATTTCTGATCGGTCCCTCCCAGCTCGACATCCGCTTCCAGGGCCACCGAGTCATATCCCTGAATCAATGGATAGAGGAACTCGTGAATGGCAATCGCCTGGTTGCCTCGGTAGCGCTTTTCGAAATCGTCCCGCTCCAGCATGCGTGCCACGGTTGACTGAGCCGCCAATTCGATCATGTCAGCTGCTGACAGCTTGCTCATCCACTCGGCATTGAATACCACCCGGGTCTGCTCGGGATGCAGAATCCTGAAGACCTGTTCCTGATAGGTGTGCGCGTTGGCCCGGACTTCTTCTTCCGTTAATGGTTTGCGCGTCACACTCTTGCCGGTGGGGTCACCAATCCGGCCGGTGAAATCGCCAATCAGGAACAGCACCTCATGTCCCAGATCCTGAAACTGACGGAGCTTGTTGATCAACACCGTATGCCCCAGGTGCAGATCGGGCGCCGTGGGATCGAAACCGGCCTTGATACGTAGCTTGCGCCCGGAAGCCAGTTTCCGTTCGAGCTCTTCCTCTACCAGGATTTCATGCGCACCACGCTTGATTACTGCCAGCGCCTCGGCGACCTCGGTCATGTTCTGCCTCTTCCGATCGTGATATCGACCCCCCCCTCGGCCCTGACGGGACCCGGCGGTTCCAGGACACGCATGATAGCATGCCCGCAGAGAGCGATTCAGCGCAGTACCAGCGCTGATCATGGCCTTATCGGAGAGATGCGATGCCCCTGATGATCGGACTGATGTCGGGTACCAGTCTGGACGGTATTGATGCAGCTCTGGTGCGCTGCAGCGACGACCATCCTCCCCGGTTACTGGCTACTCACGGTGAGGTCATGCCGGATGAATTGCGCCAGGCATTGTGGGAGCTGACCCACGCCGATACAGTGAGCTTCGCGCATCTGGCACGACTGGAGACGCAGTTTACCCGGTTACAGGCCGAGACTGTCGCCGCCCTGCTGACCCAGGCCGATACAAAAGCGGAAGAGATTGCGGCGATCGGCAGCCACGGACAAACCATTGAGCATCGTCCTGATGACGATTTTCCCTGGACCTGCCAGCTCGACAATCCCAGCCTGCTGGCCGAACTGACCGGCTGCCCGGTAGTCGGAGACTTTCGTCGCCGCGACCTGGCTGCCGGAGGACAGGGCGCGCCACTGGCGCCGGCCTTCCACGCCGCTCTGTTTCGCGATCCTCTGGAATGGCGGGTACTGCTCAACCTTGGTGGCTTTGCCAATGTCTCCCTGCTCCCTCCCACAGGGAGTACTCATCTGATCACCGGATTCGATACCGGCCCGGCCAATGCGCTGATGGATGGCTGGTATGCCCGTCATCATGCCGGCACTTTCGACCGCGATGGCGCCTGGGCAGCGACCGGCCGGGTGAACAATGCCCTGCTGCAGCGACTGCTGGCTGACCCCTTCTTTCATCGTCCGCCACCGCGCAGCACCGGTCGGGAGCACTTTCATCAACAGTGGCTGGATGAACAACTGACCGGGCAGGAAATGCCAGAGGATGTACAGGCCACCCTGCTGGAACTGACAGCCAAAAGTATTCGCGACGGCATTGTCATGGGCCTGTCCACAAGTTCGAACGCTCACCCTGTCAGCGTGGTGCCTTGCGGAGGCGGTGCGCACAACCACTGCCTCATCGAGCGACTCACGGCACTGCTGGCACCGATGACGCTGCTCCCCTGCGAACACCTGGGTTGGTCACCGGACTGGCTGGAAGCAGGCGCCTTTGCCTGGCTGGCCTGGCGACGACTGAACGGTCAACCCGGCAATCTGGCAACCGTTACCGGTGCACAGGGTGCACGTGTTCTGGGCGGCCTCTACGCCCGCTGAGTATGCAAGCAACCACCCGGCAGAGGAATCATTCGGTCGCGTGACCGCCATGGACGATCAGGCCCTCGGTAGCCAGCCGATTGATGGCCGCCTCCATGGTCTGCATGCCTGCTCCGCCCCCGGTCTGCAGTGCCGAGTAAATCTGCGCCACCTTGTCTTCACGGATCAGATTGCGAATGGCGGGCGTGGCTACCAGAACTTCATGCGCCGCTACGCGACCGCCACCGATCCGTTTGAGCAACGTTTGGGAGATCACGCCCTGCAGCGATTCGGAAAGCATCGAGCGCACCATCGATTTTTCTTCCCCCGGGAAGACATCGACAATGCGATCCACCGTACGCGCTGCCGAGGTGGTATGCAGAGTGGCAAACACCACATGCCCGGTCTCGGCGGCGGTCAGCGCCAGCCGAATGGTTTCCAGATCGCGCAGCTCTCCCACCAGAATGACATCCGGGTCTTCCCGCAAGGCCGAACGCAGCGCCGCAGCCACCCCATGGGTGTCCCGTCCGGCTTCGCGCTGGTTGATCAGGCAACGTCGTGCCGTGTGTACAAATTCGATGGGATCTTCGATGGTGAGGATATGCTCATGACGATTTCGATTGATGTAATCGAGCATTGCCGCCAGCGTAGTGGACTTGCCTGAGCCGGTAGGCCCGGTGACCAGTACCAGACCATGTTTGAGCGACGCCAGCTGACGAAACACTTCGCCCAGGCCGAGCTCCTCAAGCTCGGGCACGGTGGCGGGAATGGTCCTGAACACCCCGGCTGCACCACGCTGTTGGGTGAACACATTGACACGAAAGCGCGAGACACCTGACAGCTCGAAGGAGAAATCGATTTCCAGCGCTGTTTCGTACTCCGCTCGTTGCGGGTCAGTCATCACGGAGTGCAACAGGGCACGTACCGCACTATCATCCAGCGGCGGCACATTGAGGCGTCGAATATCACCATCAATGCGGATCATCGGTGGCAGGCCGGCCGACAGATGCAGGTCGGAGGCCTTCTGCTTTGCCGAAAATGCCAGCAGTTCGGTAATATCCATTCAACTTGCACTCCTTCGGACCTGGATGGATGACAGAGCATTACAACCGGCCATCCGCCGGCACAAGCAGCACTATCGAAGACCATATCGTCCGGGTACGGCATCGGCTTGAGCAGGCCCTGGACGCTGCCGGTCGCCCTGTTGATAGCGCACGTCTGCTGGCGGTCAGCAAGACACAGCCAGCATCAGCGATCCGGGCAGCCTATGCGACAGGTCAGCTTGCCTTTGGCGAAAACTACCTGCAGGAAGCACTGGAGAAACAACAGATGCTGCAGGATCTGCCGCTGGAATGGCACTTCATTGGCGCGCTCCAGTCCAACAAGACCCGGGAGGTCGCCGAGCATTTCGAGTGGGTCCATACCGTCGATCGGGAGAAGATCGCACGACGACTCAGCGATCAGCGTCTCGGGACGCAACAGCCGCTCAACATCTGCCTGCAGGTCAATGTCAATGATGAGTCCGGCAAAGCCGGCACCACTTTCGAGGCGTTACCCGCGCTGGCAGAAAGCGTGCTGGAACTGCCCAACCTCTCCCTGCGCGGATTGATGGCCATCCCGGCCGCCAGCAAAGACCACGAGACCCAGCGTCTGGCCTTTCGTCAGCTGCGTGAAGCGCTCTCCCGGTTGCAGGAAAGGTTTCCGGAGGCGCCACTCGATACGCTTTCGATGGGCATGAGCAATGACCTCGAAGCGGCCATTCTGGAAGGTGCCACACTGGTTCGGATCGGTAGTGCCATTTTCGGCGCCCGGCCAACCCCCTGAAAATCAGTGGTCAGTTTCGCACGTCATTCATGCAGCTACAGGAATTCACTACATGGCAAGCCAAATTACCTTTATCGGGGCCGGCAATATGGCCCGTGCCATTTTTGGCGGACTGATCGAGAGCGGCTACCCCGCTGATGCCATTACCGCTACTGCACGTCATCAACAAACGCTCGACACGCTGGCGGCGCGCTATGGCATCAATGTCACTACCGATAACGCCGGGGCAGTGGCAGACGCCGATGTAGTCATCCTGGCAGTCAAGCCACAACTCATGCGTAATGTATGCCAGTCACTTGGTGAAGCGCTCGCCATCGGCCGCCCGCTGATCATCTCGGTAGCCGCCGGTATCACCGTCGACACCCTGGCTGACTGGCTCGATGATCCCACTCTGCCCATCGTGCGCTGCATGCCCAACACCCCTTCTCTGGTAGGCACCGGTGCCAGCGGATTGTTTGCCGGTCAGCAGGTCAGTGCCGAGCAGCGTGAACTGGCCGAGTCGCTGATGCGCGCCGTGGGCATTGTCGAGTGGGTCGAAGAAGAGACGCTGCTTAGCGCCGTCACCGCCATTGCCGGCAGCGCCCCGGCCTACTTTTTCTACATGATCGAGGCCCTGGAAAAAGCCGGGGTAGCACGTGGGCTGTCTCCGGACAGCTCACGCCGGCTGGCCATTCAGACAGCACTGGGCGCAGCACGCATGGCCGATCAGAGCGAATACGATCCCGAAACCCTCAAGCAACAGGTGATGTCGCCGAAAGGCACCACTGAGCGAGCGATTCACTGCTTCGAGCAGGCCGGTCTGGAGCGCATCGTCGATGATGCGACCCGGGCCTGCTTCGATCGGGCCGAAGAGCTGGCCCGAGAACTCCAGCAGCGCTGAACAACATCAACCGATTTCCGCCACCCTGTCACGACGGAGAGCTCCCATGGGGACCCAGCTGGGCAATACCGGCATAATGCTGATCAACACTCTGATCAATCTGTACCTGTTCGTGCTGATGCTGCGCTTTCTGCTGCATGCTTCGAAAGCCGACTACTACAATCCCATCAGCCAGGGTGTGGTCAAGGCGACCTCTCCACTGGTGGCCCCGGTGCAGAAGGTACTGCGACCAATGGGTCCCATTGATGTCGCCACGCTGGTGGTGGGTCTGGTAGTCAAGGCGATCGGTATCATTCTGGTGCTGTGGATCGTCGGTTATGGCGTGCCGCCGATCATCAATCTGCTACTGGCGGCAGTAGCCGGCGTTGCCAATGCCATTCTCAAGATCTATTTCTTCGCTCTGATCATCATGATCATTCTCAGCTGGGTGGCGCCACGTGCCAGTCACCCCGGCGCGCTGCTGGTCATGCAGATCACCGAACCGATCATGGCGCCGGTTCGTCGCATTATTCCTCCGTTGGGCATGATCGATCTCTCACCGATCGTGGTCTTTCTGTTGATCAATGTCATCGACAGCCTGGTGGTCGGCTCACTGAGTCGCGCATCAGGGCTGGGAGCGCTGGTCGGGTTCTGACCCGAGACAGCTGTTTGATGTGCTACAGTGCGTCCTCGTGTCGATCACCCAGGGGACGCCTGTCAGAGTGCCGCCGACTTCGGTCAGGACACGCCTGTTGAACCCAACCGCGGATACCATCGTCGAATGCCTGACACCTCGTCTGCCGCTTCGGTCGGCCTGGTCACACCCAGCACGGCTTGCTTCGATACGCCGCTTGAACTCGCCTGTGGCCGCGTCCTGCCGGAATGGGAGCTGGTCTACGAAACCTATGGCGAACTCAATGACGAGCGCAGCAATGCCGTGCTGGTCTGCCACGCGTTGTCAGGCCATCACCATGCTGCCGGCTACCATCATGTCGACGACCGCAAGCCGGGCTGGTGGGATGCTCATATCGGCCCTGGCAAATCGATCGACACCCGTCGTTTTTTCGTCATTGTCATCAACAACCTGGGTGGCTGCCATGGCAGCACCGGGCCGACCAGTGTCAATCGAGAAAGCGGTCGTCTGTGGGGTCCGGACTTCCCACTGATGACGGTGCCCGACTGGGTCAACAGCCAGGCCATGCTTGCCGACCGGCTGGGTATTGAACGGTTCGCCGCGGTGGTGGGTGGTAGCCTGGGCGGCATGCAGGTACTTCAATGGGCACTGAGCTATCCGGAGCGCATTGCCAATGCCGTGGTGATCGCTGCCACGACACGCCTCTCTGCCCAGAACATTGCCTTCAATGAAGTTGCTCGTCAGGCCATTCGCTCCGATCCCGAATTTCATGATGGCTGGTACGCCGAACACGGTGTGGTGCCGCGTCATGGTCTGCGTCTGGCACGCATGGTCGGCCACATCACCTATCTTTCGGAAGATGCGATGGGCACCAAGTTCGGTCGTGATCTGCGTACCGAGAGTCCCAACTTCGGCTATGACGTGGAATTCGAAGTTGAGTCCTATCTGCGCTATCAGGGAGACACCTTCTCCACTCGCTTCGATGCCAACACCTATCTTCTGATGACCAAGGCGCTGGATTATTTCGACCCCGCCGGTACGCATGGCAATGACCTGGTAGCAGCACTCTCACCGGCGCAATGCCGCTTTCTGGTAATCAGTTTCACCAGTGACTGGCGTTTCGCACCGAGTCGCTCCAGAGAGCTGGTGGATGCTCTGCTGCATGCCGACAAGCCGGTCAGCTATGTCAATATCGACTCACCCTACGGCCATGACGCTTTTCTGCTTCCCAACCCTCGTTATGAGGCCGCCCTGGGCGGGTTCATGAAGCGCGTGGCTGCCGAGACGGCTGAAAGGGGTGAGACAACGCGATCGGGAGTATCAGGCTGATGCGCAGCGATCTTACCCTGATTCACCGCTGGGTCCCCGAAGGGGCCAGGGTGCTCGACCTCGGTTGTGGTGATGGCACCCTGCTGGCAGCACTGCATCAGAATAAACAGGTCAGCGGTTATGGGCTGGAAATTGACCATGACGGGATCAGTGCATGTCTGGAGAAAGGGGTCAATGTCATTGAACAGGATCTTGATCAGGGCCTGACCAATATCCCCGATGATGCCTTCGACCTGGTGGTCATGACCCAGGCACTTCAGGTATTGCGACGACCGGACCTGATGCTCGAAGAGATGCTTCGAGTCGCCCGTGAATGCATTATCACCTTTCCCAACTTTGCATGGTGGCGTCATCGACTGCATCTGGGCCTGCGCGGCCGGATGCCGGTGTCGAATGCGCTCCCTCACCAGTGGTACGACACCCCCAATATCCACCTGTCGACCTTCCGTGACTTCGAACAACTCTGCCGTGAACGGGGCCATACCATTACCGATCGGGCCGTGGGGAATGGCCACCGCGAGTATTGGCGGGCGCAGCGCTGGCCCAACCTGTTCGGTCAGGTGGCCATCTTCCGGGTGCGTCGCTGACACCGTTGATGTCGTCTAACAGATACCAGGTTTCGGGACAAAGCTGGCAGGACTGCTAACAGCACAGCTGTCGAACGCCGTTTCATGATAAAATTCGGGATACTCCAGTATTATTCGACAGCGCTCATGCCCCTTCCGGAATCGCTTCACAGCCCGGCGCCAACCGATATTGGTGTCTCCAGAGACGACAACATCCTCCTTCATCGCTGTGCCATGGGCGATACGACCGCCTTCAGGCAATTGCGTGATGTCGAACTGCCGCTGATGCTGGCAGTCAGTCGGGCATTCATGACAACCCCCTCACACTGTGATCAGGTCGTCCATGACGCCCTGGTGCTGGGCTGGAAGAATGCCCGACGCTTTTCATCCGAGGGAGGCCATGCCCGCCACTGGTTATGGCGCATATTCTGCTCACGCCTGGCCAATCAGCTGCGGGCTCTTGAGGCATGGCCGCTCGCTGAAGATGCCGAAAACGCGGTCGATCACATTGCCCGGGCGCTGCAACCACGACTGACACGATCCTCCCCGGCGGACCCGACTTCCGAGCTGCCGGCGCTGGCAGCGGCTCTTCCCGTCGCTGCGCCCTCCGATGCCCTGCTGAAACGTATCGATACCACCATCGGTTATCTTCCACCCAACTCCGGTACCGAGGGCATGCCGGCAGGTGAAACGATCTTCGGATCGCTTTATCACCCGGCACTGCGCTGGCCCATTGCGCGAGCGCGGCTGCAATACCGATTTCGTGAGGGCTTCAAGCATCTGATCGGCAGGCCCCTGGAAGATGCCTGGTTCGAGCGTTGGTGCAAGGGCTGGAAAGGGGCCCGGCTGGAAGCACTGGGTCTCCCCCGGCGCAGTGTAGAAGAGCGCCTCGATGCCCGACTCGATCTCTCACTGTCGCCACAGGACCTGCTCTGTTCGGTTTCCTTTCCCGATCGTGCGGAACGGCGTCGCCTGGCCAATCAGTTCATCTGGCAGGGTAACTGGGATCATCGGCTGTCGGATGTGCGTACCGGCAAGGCCTATCGCTTCATTGCCGATATCTGGCAGCACCGACTTGATCTTGCACAAAGTGATGCCTATCAGCATTACATGGAGCGCCTGCACCAGGGCCGGCCATGGCGATCACACCACAAGGGAGTATCGCTTGATACGCCCGAGCGCATCCTGCGCTGGCTGCGTATTTATCATCTTTATCTGGAAGACATGGCCTGCTTCGGTTTCGATGCCGGTCTGGGCAAGGATCGGCTGGGAGTCGCCATTGATCGTCATGGCCAGATCGTCAAGATCAACAAGGGGCTGCATCGGCTGGCCATGGCCCAGGTGCTGGGCATCAGCACATTACCGGTCAGGGTTCGTGGCGTACATCGCCAGTGGTGGGTTGATCAGGTGGGCCACCATCAGGGTGATGCCGCACTTGATGCCATGGCGCGTGCACTGCCAACATGCCGTCCTGCCCCGCTATCAGCCATTCGTGAATGGCAGCGCTGACCCCTGGACCAAAGTCGAATCCCCCTCGTCACTGCGTTATCATCCTGCATCGACATCGACGCCGCGGAGGGCCGCATGAATTTCCATACTCGCAAGTGGATCAAGCCCGAGGATCTCAACCCCAACGGCAGCCTGTTCGGCGGCAGTCTGTTACGCTGGATCGATGAGGAAGCGGCCATCTATGCCGTAATCCAGCTGGGCAATTCGCGGGTCGTGACCAAGTACATGTCTTCGATCAACTTCGTTTCCAGTGCACGCCAGGGCGATATCATCGAGCTGGGTATTACAGCTACCCACTTTGGCACCACATCACTGACGCTGCACTGCGTAGTTCGCAACAAGATTACCCAGAAGAACATTCTTACCATCGATGAAATTGTCTTCGTCAACATGGGTGAAGATGGCAGACCCACTCCGCACGGCAAGACACATATCACCTACCTGCGTGATCGCACGCTCGAGGATGCTGATCGAGCCACCTGACAACGGCGCCCCCTGATGCGGCGCTCACATCAGGGGTGTTCATCCATCACGATCGGCAGCATCCGTTTCACCCCGATTTCCCCGGGCGTGATGTCGCAGCCCACCGCCAGCACTTCCACGCCCTGCCGCCTGGCCTCCGCCAGAGTCTCGGCATAACGTGGATCGATGTGGCGGGCCGGTGCCACGCGTTCAATGCCGGTATGCGCCACACAGAACAGCAGCACGGCCCGCCAGCCCTCAGCCGACAGCGCCATCAGACTTTCCAGATGACGCCGCCCGCGCTCGCTGACGGCATCCGGGAAGCATCCCAGACCACTCCCCTCGTGCAAGGTGACCTGCTTGACCTCGACGAAAGCTGCCGGTAACTGATCGATATGTTCCTGCAGACAGAAGTCGAGCCTGGCCCCTGCCACTCTGACCTCCCGCCGCTGCGTTTGATATCCCTCGAATGATGGGAGATGTTGCCGAATGAATGCCTGCTCGATAACGGCATTGGTACGCCCGGTATGCACGGAAGCCATCGCCCCATCGGGCAGCTCGATCAGCTCCCAGGTCCACGACAGCTTGCGATGCGGAGCGCTCGAGTGCGATACCCAAACCCGGCAGCCGGGAATATTAACCGCTCGCATAGAGCCGGTATTGGGGCAATGAGCGACCACCTCCCGACCATCCGAGAGTCGGATGTCGGCCAGAAAGCGCTTATAGCGACGCAGCAGCACTCCTTCGGTCAGAGCCGGCAGCCTCATGACGCAACCTGCTGCACAGTGGCTCGACAAATGCCAGCCTTCCGATCAAGCTCATCTTCCGATCCTTCCCCAGTCGAATCGGCCCGTACCAGACTCCGCCCGTGCCTGAACCCCATCTGAATACTCCTGTCTGCCGCCTGTCCTGCTGTGGCCCGCTCCCGCCCGGTATGGCGGTGAACAAGAGCGGATATTCGACCATTACGCACACATTGATGGTTGCAAAAGGAGCCACTTTTCGCTAAATAGCACTCCTTCAGGCATCCGGGTTCATCAGGACGCCGTGATTCAATGGCAGTATTGCGCCCCGGGTGGCACGACTGCCACGTAGTCACATTATCAGTGAGGCACTCTCCCATGGCAGTAGCCGAGCAGCAGCCGCAAGCACTCGAAAAGTTCACTCCGTATCAACCGGAGCCGAATGAAGAGTACATGAATGACCAGCAGCTGGCGCATTTTCGCAACATCCTGCTGGCCTGGAAGCGCGAGCTCATGGAAGAGGTCGATCGCACCGTGCAGCATCTGCAGGAAGAAGCCAACAATTATGCTGACCCTGCCGATCGCGCTACCCAGGAAGAGGGATTCAATCTCGAACTGCGCACCCGCGACCGGGAACGCAAACTGCTGAAGAAGATCAACGAGACCATCGAACGCATTGACGAAGACGACTACGGTTTTTGTGAGGCCTGTGGCGTTGAAATCGGTATCCGTCGCCTTGAAGCGCGGCCCACGGCTACCTTGTGCGTTGACTGCAAGACCCTTTCCGAGCTCAAGGAAAAGCAGCTCGGTAGCTGACCCCTTCCGGCACGGCCTGGCCGTGCCACTCTGGTTTTCCGTGTATGCCCCGGTATATTGGCCGCTTTGCTCCTACCCCTTCCGGTCCATTGCATTTCGGCTCGCTGATTGCCGCACTGGCCAGCTGGCTGGATGCCCGATCGGTCAACGGTTGCTGGTATCTACGCATCGAGGATGTCGACACACCTCGAAGCTCGCAGCAGGCCATCGACACCATTCGTCGTCAGCTCGAGGCCTTTGGCCTGTATTATGACGGCCCCATCATGTATCAGCATACTCGCCATGAGGCCTACCGGCAGGCGCTGGAGCGCTTGCGCAGTCAGGGCATGGCCTACCCCTGCAGCTGCACCCGCCGCGAATTGTCCGGGTATCAGCGCTATCCTGGCTGGTGTCGCCAGTCGCCCCGACAACCGGACCGCGATCTGGCATGGCGGTTGCGCACCGATATCGGCGCATCAGAGATTGTCTGGGAGGATCGTCGGCTTGGCAGGCAGTGCTGGCCCCTTGATCACGCCGGAGATGTCATCCTCAGGCGCCGCGATGGCATCTGGGCTTATCAGCTGGCCGTGGTGGTCGATGATGCCGACCAGCAGATCACCGACATCGTGCGTGGCATGGATCTGCTCGACAACACACCCTGGCAGCGTCATTTGCAGCTGGCGCTGGGCATGACAGCACCACGCTACCTTCATCTGCCGCTGATTGTGGCCGCCAACGGCCAGAAGCTCTCCAAACAGAATCTGGCACCCGCCCTGCCGGTCGAGGGGGATGCACCACGCCTGTTACTACACCGCGCACTTACGGCCCTGGGACAGCAACCTGCTGAAGAGCTGGCCGATTATCCCGTTGCTCAGCAGCTCGCCTGGGCCGCCACCCACTGGTCAACAGAGCGTCTCGGGTGTACCGATCAATGGGTCGATCCGGGTTTCTCCTGAGCAGTGAACCAGCGAGACCCGCCCCTCGGGTATCGACCATGGTCGTCATTTTAATTTCACTCGGAATCCGTACCATGTGAATCGGATCGGTTACGCACCGCAACCGAGCAAGGCATGCACCAGAATGCACCATCAGGGGGCTCGAATCAGCCAACAAAAGCGCCCGATGGCCAAACAAACAATCCAAACAAAATGCAATTCGCTGTTTTTGAATGATTTTTTTGAAAATGGCACGAGTGCTGCTCTAGATAAACCAAGAAAAACAACATGCTCTTTCGACAGGCTTCAACAACAACAATCGCCTCTCGAAGCTGCCGGGCCCGATGACAACAATAACAATTGGGCGCCGTTGGTTTACCGGATACTCCAGCTCCAACAAGAATAATGGCTTCGGGTATCACCGGAGGACAACAACAATAATGTTCCGGGTGAAAAGCAGTACGCGATACCGAAACGCTGTAACAACAAGAACAATCACAGCGTTCGGAATGTTCCGGCCAATAACAACAATCGGAACAGAGCAGATGACTGACTGCTGTCGTGGCTGAATAATTGTTTTGAATACGAGGCGGTCGCAGCGGGTATCGCGCTAATAAAAACAATATTCGGGATATTCGTATCGAGACATTAACTGCGGACGCGTTGCGTATTCAGGGCGATGAGCCATCACGAAAAATCACGACAAGACAGGTTTTGCGGGGAGGCCATGTGCCTCCCCTTTTCATTGCAGCCACTGACGCTTTCCCTGTTCCGACTGCTCGGCTAGACTGGGGCCTCGTCAAGCGAGCATCCACAGGATGCACGACGCTTTCACACTCGATACGTTCTGCAAGGCATTGCGACACGTTTGAATACCCCATCCAGTCGACAGGGCACCCGTTTGACACCACATGTGCTGCCCCGTGACGAGCATCCTGTATCACGCAGAATGCTCAGCGAGAATGCGCTCAAGGTCCTTTATCGCCTCGATCAGGCGGGCTTCGAAGCCTACCTGGTAGGCGGATGTGTGCGGGATTCCCTGCTGGGCTTCATGCCGAAGGACTTCGATGTTGCCACCAGTGCCACGCCGGAACAGGTTCGACAGCTGTTTCGCAATGCGCGGGTCATCGGCCGTCGCTTTCGTATTGTGCATGTCCGCTTCGGTCGCGAAATCATTGAAGTCACGACCTTTCGCGGGACCCCGGGCGAGGAGCATGACGACAACCTGGCACGCCAATCCGATGCTGGATTGCTACTGAGAGACAATGTCTGGGGTAGTGTCGACGAAGATGCCATTCGGCGCGATTTTACGGTTAATGCCCTGTATTACAGCATCAGCGATTTCTCGATCCATGACTGGACAGGCGGTCTCGAGGATCTCGAGGCGCGTCGTCTGAGGCTGATCGGTGATCCGGAAGTACGCTATCGCGAAGACCCGGTGCGCATGCTGCGCGCAGTGCGCTTTGCCGCCAAACTCGATTTCTCCATCGACGCGGCAACCGGCGATCCGATCCATGAACTGGCGCCACTGCTGCTGCAGATTCCACCGGCCCGGCTGTTCGAGGAAGTACTGAAGCTCTTTCTCAGCGGTCATGCCGTCTCGACCTGGCGAATACTGCAGCACTATGGCCTGTTTGCCATGCTCTTCCCCGGCACTGAAGAAAGCCTCGAAGAGCTGGATTGGGCAGCGCCCATGATCGAACAGGCACTGGCCAATACCGATACCCGAATCCGCGCCGACAAGCCCGTTACACCGGCCTTTCTCTACGCTGCCCTGCTCTGGCCTGCAGTCGCGGTAACCACACGCACGCTGGAAGCCGACATGCCACCGGTTCCGGCCCTGCAACAGGCGACTCAGCAGGTGGTCAGTCGTCAGTTGCAGCACACGTCAATCCCCAAGCGTTTCAGCCTGCCGATGCGCGAGATCTGGGATTTGCAGGCACGCTTGCCACGTCGACGCGGCAAGCGTGCCTTCACGACGCTGCAGCACCCCCGCTTTCGGGCCGCCTACGATTTTCTCCTGCTGCGTGAAGCAGCCGGTGAGCTGGCCCCCGGTCTGGGCGAGTGGTGGACCCGTTTTCAGGATCTCGGAGATGAAGCGCAGCGCGACATGGTTCAGCAGCTGCAACATGGCCCTCATCAGGAAGATGAGAGCGACGAGCCCCTGGCTAGCGACGCTCAGCGCCCCACTGGCAAATCGCGTCGGCGACGCGCACCAAGGCGGCGCCGACGCACGCCTTCTTCCGACAGCAACTGAATCATGGCGGTCTTTGTCGGGCTGGGCAGCAACCTCGATCAGCCAAAGGTGCATATCCGCCAGGCGCTGGCAGAGCTTGCCACCCTGCCGCTGGTCCGCGAGTTCAGGGCGTCTTCCCTCTATAGCAGCCGCCCGGTCGGTCCGGCAGATCAACCCGATTTCATCAATGCCGTTGCCAGCTTCGAAACCGACCTGTCACCGCTGGCCCTGCTGGACCAGCTACAAGCCCTGGAGCAGCGTCATCGACGAGTACGACAGCGTCACTGGGGGCCGCGTACCCTGGATCTTGATCTGCTGCTCTATCACCAGCATGCCATTGCCCACCCAAGGCTGACGGTACCGCATCCTTATCTGCGTGAGCGCGGCTTCGTGCTACTGCCATTGGCCGAGCTGGCACCTTCTCTTGAACTGGCCGATGGCACTTCCATCACTGCACTGGCAGCAGCTCATCGACATGGCGATCCGAGACCACTGACAGACGACGATTGAAGCAGCACCTGCAGGACCTGTTATGCTTCAATCCATGACTCGGTTAACCGGATATCACCATGAGCGCAATCACTTTGGCAACCCTGCAGGCACACCGTCGTGACAATACCCGTTTCAGCTGTCTGACAGCTTATGACGCGACGCTGGCAAGTCTTGCCGCCGATGCCGGTATCTCGGTACTGCTGGTAGGCGATTCGCTGGGCATGGTTTTACAGGGACACGACAGCACGTTACCGGTCACGCTCGATGACGTGGTCTATCATACACGCTGCGTGGCCCGGGCCGGCGTCAGCAGCCTGATCATGGCCGACCTGCCCTTCATGACCAATGCCACCACCGGCGAGACTCTGAATGCGGCGGGCCAGCTGATGCGAGCCGGCGCTCAACTGGTCAAGCTCGAGGGGGAAGGCTGGCTGGCGGACGATATCCGCGAGCTGGTACGTCGTGGCGTACCGGTTTGTGCTCATCTTGGGCTGCGTCCACAAAGTGTCAATGCACTGGGGGGGTATCGGGTGCAGGGTCGGGAAGCGGCCGCTTCACAGCGCCTGATCGATGATGCCCTCACGCTTGAGGCTGCCGGTGCGGCGTTGATTCTACTGGAGTGTGTGCCCGCCGAGCTCGGTCAGCGAGTACGTTCGGCCGTATCAGTACCGGTCATCGGTATCGGCGCCGGGCCGGAAGTTGACGGACAGATCCTGGTCATGCATGACATGCTGGGCGCCACACGGCACCGACCACCACGCTTCGTCAGGGATTTTCTTGCCGAGGGCGGTAGCCTGAGCGGCGCCTTTCGTGCCTATCATGATGCCGTGGTAACGGGCAGTTTCCCGGGCCCTGAACACTCCTTCTGATCTTCATTGCCATACAACGAGCATCATGCAGACCTTTCACGATATCGCCTCTCTCCAGCAGCAACTCGGCCACTGGCGGCGGGCGGGTGAGCGCATTGCGCTGGTCCCGACCATGGGCAATCTTCATCGCGGCCATCTGGCGCTGGTCGATAGTGCACGACATCACGCCGATCGGGTCGTGGCCACTATTTTTGTCAATCCGCTGCAATTCGGCCCTGATGAAGATTTCGAGCGCTATCCTCGCAGCTTTGATGAGGATTGTCGCCAGCTTGAAGCAGCCGGGTGCGATCTCCTGTTTGCCCCTGCGGCAGAGACCCTCTACCCCAACGGCCAGAGCGAGCTGACACGGATCCATGTCCCCGGTGTGTCGGAGGGGCTCTGCGGCGCCCATCGTCCCGGCCACTTCGATGGTGTTGCCACCGTGGTCAGCCTGCTTTTTCATATCACCCAACCTGATGTGGCCTGCTTTGGCGAGAAGGATTTCCAACAGTTGGCGGTTATTCGCAAACTGGTGCGCGATCAGCATTTCCCTATCGACATCATCGGCGTACCCACCGTGCGCGATCACGATATGCTGGCCCTCTCTTCTCGCAACGCCTATCTGGATTCACAGCAGCGTGCACGCGCAGCCCGACTGCCACAGCTACTCAAACAGATGAGCGAGCGTCTTGGCGCCGGTGAAACCATCGAGACGGTGCTGCACGAGGGTGAACAAATTCTTCGCGAGGCCGGCTTTACGCCCGAATATCTTGAACTGCGCAACGCGCTAACCCTTGCCCCTGCCGAACAGGCCTCCGATGACGCTGTCCTCCTGGTCGCCGCCAGGCTGGGCCAGACAAGGCTGATTGATAATCGTCGACTAGCCAGCGACTCATGAGACGGTGGCGGAAAGCGAGATTGCGCGATATCGAAAAGGTCATCGACTGGATCGACTCGCCTCGAGCCCTTGAGTACTGGGCGGGTCCGGGACTCAGCTGGCCACTGGAACGACGCCAGCTATGGCGGGAAATTGACGGCGCTTCGCTATCCTCCTGGTGCCTTGTTGAATCCGGCCATCTGCTGGCCTTCGGTCAGTTCTCTCCAAAATCTCACCGACGCTGCCATCTGGCACGTATCCTGGTCGCCCCCAATCAGCGGGGTCGGGGCGTGGGGGAAGAGCTCTGCCGACGTTTGATACATGAAGCGCAGGCACGCATGGGAGCACAGCGCATCACTCTCAATGTCTATCATGACAACCATGCTGCACGCCGTCTCTATCATCGCCTGGGATTTACCGAGAGCGGTACGATCAATGAACGGGGTGTCCAGCCGATGATCCTGTTTCCCGATGAGATGCCATGAAAAAACCCCCGCCTGAGCGGGGGTTTTTCAATCCGGTCAAGACCTGCCTGACCGTTATACGCTCGAATCAGCAAGAGTGGCTTCAAAAGCCGCCTTCTCTTCCTCGCTGATCTCCTTGAGAGTCAGCTTGATGCGGCCGCGATTGTCGATATCCAGCACCTTGACGGTAACTTCCTGACCTTCGGTGAGATAGTCACGCACATCGTTGACGCGCTCGGGCACGATCTGCGAGATATGCACCAGCCCATCGGTACCAGGCATGAAGTTGACGAAAGCGCCGAAGTCGGCGATACGCACCACCTTGCCACGATAGAGCTTGCCGATCTCGGCTTCAGCCACAATCCCCTGCACCGTATCCACGGCCTGACGGGCACCTTCACGGCTTTCGGCATAGATACGAACAGTACCGTCATCGTCGATATCGATGGAAGCGCCGGTATCGTCACAGATCTGACGGATGGTCGCCCCACCCTTGCCGATCACGTCACGAATCTTCTCGGGATCGATCTTGATGCGCACCATGGTCGGCGCGTGCTCTGCCACTTCACTGCGGCTTTCACCAATCACCCGATTCATCTCGCCGAGGATATGCTGACGCGCCTCCAGGGCCTGGCCCAGCGCGGTCTCCATGATTTCCTCGTTGATGCCCTCGATCTTGATGTCCATCTGCAGTGCAGTGATGCCCTGAGCGCTACCGGCCACCTTGAAGTCCATATCACCGAGATGGTCTTCGTCACCGAGGATATCGGTCAGCACCGCAAAGCGGTCGCCTTCCTTGACCAGCCCCATGGCAATACCCGCCACCGGCGCCTTGAGCGGTACCCCGGCATCCATCAGCGACAGCGAGGTGCCACAGACCGAAGCCATCGAACTTGAGCCGTTGGATTCGGTAATCTCCGAGACTACCCGGATGGAGTAAGGGAAGTCGTCATGCGACGGCACCATCGCCGCCACACCACGCTTGGCGAGCCGGCCATGACCGATCTCACGGCGCTTGGGAGAACCGATGAACCCGGCTTCGCCCACGCTGTAAGGCGGGAAGTTGTAATGCAGCATGAAGCGGTCGTGGCGTTCGCCGTCGAGCCCCTCGACCAGCTGGGCGTCACGAGCCGTACCCAGTGTCGTGGTCACGATCGCCTGGGTTTCACCACGGGTGAAGATTGCCGAACCATGCGTCCGCGGCAGTGCGCCGACTTCGATCGACAGATCACGCACAGTGCGATGATCACGACCATCGATGCGAGGCTCACCTGACAGGACCCGTTCACGTACGGTGGTTTTTTCCAGCTTGTTGAGCGCGTTGCCGACTTCGTCGGCGCTGTACTGTGGCGTCTCGCCACCTGCCAGCTGTTCGATGACCTCACTGCGCAGTTCAGCCAGCGCATCCTGGCGCGCCATCTTGTCCGTAATCCGATAGGCTTCACCCACCCGGTCACCGACAGCAGCGTTCACCGCTGCCTTGAGGGTCTGGTTCTCTTCGGGTGGCTGCCAGGCCCATTTCGGCTTGCCGGCTTCGGCGGCAAACTCATTGATGGCCCCGATCACCGTCTGCATTTCCTGGTGAGCGTAAAGCACCGCACCCAGCATTTCATCTTCAGTGAGTTCGTGGGCTTCCGACTCCACCATCAGCACTGCCTTCTCGGTACCGGCCACGACCATGTCGAGCTCGGAACCGACCAGTGCTTCCTGCGTCGGGTTGAGGAAATAGCCCTGCTCTTCACTGAAACCGACCCGGGCAGCACCGATCGGCCCGGAGAAGGGAACGCCTGAAATGGTCAGGGCCGCGGAAGTACCAATCATGGCAGCAATATCCGGGTCCTGATTACGCTCGGCGGAAAGCACGGTACAAACGACCTGCACCTCATTCATGAACCCCTTGGGGAACAGAGGCCGAATCGGACGATCGATCAGCCGGGAGGTGAGGGTTTCCTTTTCACTGGGGCGGCCTTCACGCTTGAAGAAACCACCGGGGATCTTGCCAACCGAGTAGGTCTTTTCCTGATAGTGCACGGACAGGGGGAAAAAATCCTGCCCGGGTTTGATGTCCTTGCGCGCCACCACGGTGCACAGCACCACGGTTTCGTCCATGGTGACCAGCACACTGCCGGTCGCCTGACGGGCGATGCGCCCTGTTTCGAGGGTGACACTGTGGTCACCGTACTGAAATGTTTTCCTGACCGGATTCACGGCTTGTCCTTCGATATCGTCGTTGATCAACACTCGCAGGCATCTTAAATTTTCTCGCCACGGGTGTCACTGACAACAACGGTGGGAAACGGCCACGGTCAGGCAACACCTGATCGCAGCGCAGAATTGAAACGAAAACAGGCGGCCCCACCGGGGGCCGCCTGTCTCGTCAACCATACGGTTGTAGCGCAATCAGCGACGCAGACCGAGGCGTGCGATGATCTGCTGATACCGCTCAAAGTTCTTGCGATGGAGGTAGTCCAGCAATTTACGACGCTGGTTGACCATACGGATCAGACCACGACGAGAGTGGTGATCCTGCTTGTGATCCTGAAAGTGCCCCTGCAGACCGATGATATTTTCAGTCAGCAGTGCAATTTGAACTTCCGCGGAACCGGTATCCTTCTCATCGGTGCCGAATTCGCGGACGATTTCCGCCTTTCGCTGTGCAGTCAGTGCCATGCTGTACTCCAGTCAATATGCTGAAAATTGAATGCCGGGGACCGCGCATATTTGCAGTCCCCACGTGACGATTCACATCAGGTGAAGCGTCGTGTGAGCGAACTTCATTCGCCCGATGAGCCGGTCGCCGTGGCTACCAGCCGCTGCGGAGCACACTGCCCCGCCGCCATGACCCGAACCAGGCCCAGAAAGGCAGGGTCCGAAGTCTCGTTCAGGGGGCCGTAAATGCGTGCCAACGTTTGTGGCGCCAGATCACGGGTCGGCAATGTGATTGTCTGGCCGTTGAGCAGTTGCCGGCAATTCCCCGGTTCGGCCTCCAGCGCTGGCAGATGAGCGACCAGCGCATCACTCTCAAGGAGCGTAGCGTCACGTTCGGCTTCGCTCATTTCGCTTAACGCCTCGAGCGTCACCATCTGTCGAGGGTCATCAAAGGGGCCGGTAGAAAGTCTACGCAGCGCCTCAAGATGCGCCCCACAACCGATTGCAGCACCTATATCCTCGGCCAGAGTGCGTACATAGGTCCCCTTGCTGACCCGCACGTCCAGTTCGAGTTGCTGCTCGCGGCGAGCGAGAAGGCCGATATGATATATGCTCACCTGCCGCCGTGCACGCTCGATTTCAACGCCTTCGCGAGCATATTCATACAGCGGTCGCCCCTGATGCTTGAGTGCCGAATACATCGGCGGCAGTTGCCACTGCTCACCGGTGAAGCGTTCCAGCACTTCCTTCAGCGCCGCCTCTTCGAGCTGAGGCACAGGAGTGCGCGACAGTACTGCCCCTTCGCGATCGCCGGTGTCGGTAGTGGCGCCCAGCGCCACTTCAGCGATATAGCGCTTATCGGCATCAAGCAACCAGGCTGTGAACTTGGTGGCTTCACCGAAACAGACCGGCAGCAGCCCAGTCGCCATGGGGTCCAGAGTGCCGGTATGACCCGCCTTTTGTGCATTGAACAGGCGACGAACCTGTTGCAAGGCATGATTGGATGTCATACCGGCCGGCTTGTCGAGCAGCAGTACGCCATTGAGCGGGCGGCCGCGCCGTCGACGAGCCATCAGCGCTCCTCGCGGGGTTCGCTGTCCGGATCGACGGCACCATCATCTTCATCATGTCGACGCTGATCAGTGGCAACTGCCTCATCAATCAGCGACGACAGGGCATGCCCTCGCTCGACCGAATCATCATAATGAAAGCGCAGCTGCGGGACATGACGCAGCTTCAGCTGCTGCCCGAGCCGACGGCGAAGAAAGCCGCTGGCCCCTTCCAGAATGCGCAGATGATCACGAATACGCTCGTCGCTGTTATCGCCCATCAGCGTGATGTAGACATCCGCATAGGAAAGATCGCGACTGACCCGTGCCGAACCGACGGTCACCATGCCCAGCCGGGGGTCCTTGACCTCCCGCTGGATCAGCACCGCCAGCTCATGGGCCAGCTGCTCGGCCACCCGATCGGTACGACTGAACTCACGCATTACAGTGTCCGCTCGACCTGAACCTGATCGAAGACCTCGATCTTGTCCCCGACCTGCACATCATTGTAGTTGCGCACGCCGATACCGCACTCCACGCCACTGCGCACTTCGTTGACATCATCCTTGTAGCGGCGCAGCGATTCCAGCTCGCCTTCGTAGATGACCACGTTTTCACGCAGTACACGGATACGCTTGTTGCGATGCACGGTGCCCTCGATGACCATGCAGCCGGCTACTGCACCGATCTTCGGCGCGCGGAAAACGTCACGCACCTCGGCCACGCCAATGATCTCTTCCTTCCATTCAGGCGCCAGCATGCCGCTCATCGCCTGCTTGACTTCATCGATCAGGTGGTAGATCACACTGTAGTAGCGCAGATCCAGCCCTTCCCGCTCGACGATTTCGCGCGAGGTCGCATCGGCACGGACGTTGAAGCCAACAATGATGGCATTCGACGCTACCGCCAGGTTGGTATCGGTTTCGGTGATACCCCCAACGCCGGACGACACCACGGAAACCTTGACCTCTTCAGTGGACAGCTCTTCCAGTGCTCCACGAATGGCTTCCAGGGAGCCCTGCACATCGGCCTTGAGGACAATGTTGACCGTAGCGACTTCTTCCTTGCCCATCTGGCTGAACATGTTCTCCAGCTTGGCTTTCTGCTGGCGAGCCAGACGAACTTCGCGATATTTGCCCTGACGGAAGTTGGCCACTTCGCGTGCCTTGCGCTCATCGGCTACGGCCATGAACTCATCACCGGCTTCCGGTGTGCCATCCAGACCCAGCACCTCGACCGGCATCGACGGTCCGGCACTGTCCACCTGCTGGCCGAGCTCGTTGACAAGCGCACGTACACGACCATGGTGCAGACCCGCCAGTACCACATCACCCTTCTTCAGAGTACCGTTCTGGACCAGCACGGTAGACACCGGACCACGGCCACGCTCGAGACGTGACTCGACGACCACACCCTTGGCGGGCGCTTCCGGTACTGCCTTGAGTTCCAGTACTTCGGAGACCAGCAGAACCGCTTCGAGCAGCGCATCGATGCCTTCACCGGTCTTGGCCGATACCGAGACGAACTGAGTATCGCCCCCCCAGGCCTCGGAAATCACACCATGCTGGGAAAGCTCATTGCGGATCCGATCAAGGTCGGCACCTTCCTTGTCGATCTTGTTGACCGCAACCACCAGCGGCACTCCAGCCGCCTTGGCGTGCTCGATGGCCTCGATGGTCTGCGGCATCACCCCATCATCGGCAGCCACCACCAGAATGACCACATCGGTCGCCTGGGCGCCGCGGGCACGCATGGCGGTAAAGGCGGCGTGACCCGGGGTATCCAGGAAGGTTACATCACCATTGTCCTGCTCGACGTGATAGGCACCGATGTGCTGGGTAATCCCCCCGGCTTCGCCGGTCGCCACCTTGGTGCGTCGAATGAAGTCGAGCAGCGAGGTCTTGCCGTGATCGACGTGCCCCATCACCGTAACGACAGGCGCCCGGGTAATTTCTTCGCCTTCGTAGGAGAGCCCCTCGAGCACTTCTTCCTCGACGGCGTCCTCCTTGACCAGATGAGGCCGATGGCCCATCTCTTCCACGACGATCGAGGCGGTATCCTGATCGATGGTCTGGTTGATGGTCACCGCAGCGCCCATCTTGAACATCGCCTTGATGACCTCGTTGGCCTTGATCGCCATCTTGTCGGCGAGATCGGCCACACTGATCGATTCGGGAATGGCCACGTCGCGCACGATATTCTGTGCGGGCTTCTGGAAACCGTGCTGGTTATCACCACCACTGCGGCCACCACGACGACCACTGCGACGCTGCTCGGCACGCTTGACCTTCTTGCCACCGCGCTTGCGTTCGTTGCGTTCGCTGCGCTCATCATCCTCATCGCGACGCTGGTCACGACGACCGGACGAGGACTTGCCCTCGTTACGACGATTGCCACGGCGATTGTCGGTGCGCGGCTCCTTCGGCGGCGCCTCAACAGCCGGTTGCGCTTCAGTGGCTTCTGCAGTCGGCATCTCTTCTTCGGCAACCGGCTCTACCGGTGCAGCCTTGTCGGAGACCGTATTGGGAGCTTCACTCTCGACAGCAGCTGTTTCACCCGTTCCAGCCGCTGCACCGGGCGCTTCCGGTGCAGCGGTTTCGGTAGCAGCCTGCTCCTGAGGCGCAGCTGCTTCGCCTTCGGCTTCGTTGTCAGGCGCCTGTCCTTCACCACCTTCGATTTCACTGCGCTTGACGTAGGTCCGCTTCTTGCGCACCTGCACTTCGATGGTCTTGTTTCGACCATCACCGGAGCGAATCCGGCTGCGTGTCTTGCGCGTCAGCGTAATGCGATTGCGCGCGCCACGGCCCTCACCACCGCCATGGCTGCGCGTAAGATGATCGAGCAAGCGCTGCTTGTCCTCTTCCGAAACGGCGTCATTCTCGGCCTTGTGAGGCAGACCCGCTTCACTCATCTGTTCCAGCAGGCGGTTGACATCGCGTCCCACCTTGCCGGCAAATTCCTTGACTGTTAACTCTGCCATTATGACCTCCTCAACCCGTATCCCGATTCGATATGCGTCATATTCAGGACTGTCCCTCGAACCAGGGTGCACGGGCCGTCATGATCAGCGCCGCCGCACGCGTTTCATCCATGCCCTCGATGTCATGCAGATCATCGACGGACTGTTCGGCCAGATCTTCCATGGAGACAATGCCACGACTGGCCAGCTGGAAGGCCAGATCACGATCCATGCCCTCCATGTTGAGCAGATCCTCGGCAGGCTCGCTGCCGGCAAGTGCCTCTTCGGAAGCAATGGCCAGATTCAGTAGTTCGTCCTTGGCCCGCGCCCGCAGTTCTTCGACCATTTCCTGATCGAAGGCGTCGATTTCAAGCATTTCCTCGAGCGGTACGTAGGCAACCTCCTCGAGCGAGGTAAATCCTTCCTCGACCAGTACCCCAGCCAGCTCTTCGTCGACACCCAGATGTGTAATGAAGTACTCGACATAGCTGTCGAGTTCCTGATCCCGCTTGCCCTGAGCCTCTTCTTCGGTCATTACGTTGAGCGACCAACCCGTCAGCTCACTGGCCAGACGGACGTTCTGACCACTGCGCCCGATCGCCTGGGCAAGATTGTCCTCTCCGACCGCGACGTCCATGGTATGGCTGTCTTCATCAACCATGATGGAGGCCACATCCGCCGGCGCCATGGCGTTGATCACCAGCTGGGCCGGGTTGTCATCCCAGAGGATGATGTCGACTCGCTCGTTGCGCAGTTCATTGGAAACCGCCTGAACACGCGATCCACGCATGCCGACACAGGCCCCGACCGGATCGATGCGTCGATCATTGGTCTTGACCGCAATCTTGGCGCGGGACCCCGGGTCGCGAGCAGCCCCCTTGATTTCGATCAGCTGTTCGGCAATCTCCGGCACTTCGATGGTGAACAGCTCCACCAGAAATTCCGGACGGGTCCGAGACAGGATCAGCTGCGAGCCGCGGGCCTCGGGATCAACTCGCCACAATAGAGCCCTTACCCGCTCGTTGAGCCGGTAACGCTCACCGGGGATCATCTCGCCCCGTGGCAGGAAGGCCTCGGCATTCTCGCCAAGATCAATGACCAGGCCGTCACGGGTCGTCTTCTTGACGCTGCCACCGACCAGCTCACCTTCACGCTCACTGTAGTGGCGCACGATTTCCGCACGCTCGGCCTCACGTACCTTCTGTACGATGACCTGTTTGGCCGTCTGGGCTGCGATACGGCCGAACTCTGCCGATTCGATCTGCTCCTCGACCACCTCACCAAGATCCAGTGGCGGCTCTCTCTCCTGAGCAGCCGACCAGGGAATCTGGCTTGCGGAAGTGGTGTAATCCTCATCAGGCACCACGGTCCAGCGGCGGAAAGTATCGTAATCCCCGCTGGCACGATCAATGCGCACCCGCACGTCCACTTCCTTGCCTTCGAAGCGCTTGCGCGATGCGCTGGCCAGTGCCGATTCAACCGCCTCGAAGATGACTTCCCGGGATACCCCTTTCTCATTCGAGATCGCATCGACGACCAGCAAAATGTCCTTGTTCATGCCACTGCCTCGCCAGAAAAGTCGTTCTTTTTCATCGAGCACTCGAGGAATCGAAATCCGGCACTATCCTGGCCTGCTCGATGGTCTCAATGGGAAAACCGTACTCGTCACCATCAAACTGCAACAGCACTTCATCGTCATCAACGCCGGCCAGCAGCCCCTTGAAGCGCCGCTGCCCGTTGAAGGGCTCACGCAGGCGCAGGGAGACGGTATGACCGGCAAAACGGGAGAACTGCGACAGGGTGAATAACGGGCGATCGAGACCGGGAGAGGAGACTTCCAGCTGATATCGGTTGCTGATGGGATCCTCGACATCCAGTACGGCACTGATCTGACGGCTGACGTCAGCGCAATCATCAACACCGACACCATTTTCACCATCGATGTAGACGATCAGCTTCGAATGGCGGCCCTGGGATTTATAGTCGATCCCCCACAACTCGAACCCCAGGGCCGTCACGGCCGGCTCGATCAGCGCGGTAAGCGCAGCTTCACTGGTTGCCACGTTCGAAGACTCCTACAGCAGTTGCTACAGGCACCTGACCGGGAGTGTGACGAGGGAAAGGCGCCTGACCGGCATTGTGCCAGCAGTCCGATTGTCGTGTGGACCGCTAACAAAAAGCCCCTTCAACGGAAGGGGCCTTTCGGAAACTCTGCGCTAAAACACACGATGTGTTTGGTAGCGGGGGCCGGATTTGAACCGACGACCTTCGGGTTATGAGCCCGACGAGCTACCAGGCTGCTCCACCCCGCATCAAAATAGCGCCAACACTATAGTCCTGAACATCAGCCGAGTCAAACCACCGGCAGCCTGAACCATCGAAAATCAGGTCTTATCGATGGTGCCGAAGGCGGGACTTGAACCCGCACGACCGTGAGGTCACTACCCCCTCAAGATAGCGTGTCTACCAATTCCACCACTTCGGCTTTCGGGCCTTGCAGAGCATTGCTGATTCATACTCTGCGCAACTCGATGGTCACTGCGATGAGGAGTTGCTTTCGCTGCTCTCCACCGCTGGCGCAGCATTATGCTGATCGCTGCCCGCCGAGTCAAGGGCAGGCGCTTCGTCACTTGATGCACCGCCGCCATTCGAGCTGGACTCCGGCGCGGAAAGCGAGGCATTGTCGTCACCGCTATCCTGCGCTGCATTGCTGCTGCCAGTAGTACTGTCACCCTGATCCAGATCAGGCACGCTGTTCTGCTGCTGTTCGATGACACTGGCATCCGGCATGCCACTACCTTCATCACCACCCCGATCAACGATCCAGGCCAGCCCCAGGGAAGTGACAAAGAACAGCGCCGCCAGCACGCCTGTCAGCTTCGACAGAAAACTGGTACTTCCCTGCGAACCGAAAACCGTTTGTGAAGCACCACCACCAAAGGCAGCGCCCGCTTCGGCTCCCTTGCCCTGCTGGATCAGTACCAGCGCAATCAGCGAAACGGCCAGCAAGAGATGAACCAGAATCAGAGCGACATGCATTGACTTAACCTGCTGCGTAACAAATGGAGAGAAAATCGTCGGGCTTGAGCGATGCCCCGCCGATGAGTCCGCCGTCGATATCCGGCTGAGCCAGCAGCTCACCCGCATTATCCGGCTTCATGCTGCCCCCGTAGAGCAGCCGCATATCCGTGGCGAGAGTGCTGTCATATTCCGCCAGTCGCTGGCGGATCAGCGCATGCACTGCCTGCGCCTGTTCAGGCGTCGCTGTACGGCCGGTACCGATTGCCCAGACAGGCTCATAGGCAATGATCACCCGATGACGCTCAGCCGGTTCAAGCGTATCAAAAACCGTCGTCACCTGACTCAGCACCACTTCTTCGACGCGATTCGCGTCGCGCTGTTCAAGCGTCTCGCCGATGCACAGAATCGGGGTCAGCCCATGTGCCAGAGCTGCGGTGACACGCATACTCACATCCTGATCGTTCTCGCCAAACAGGGTACGCCGCTCTGAATGACCAGCCAGCACATAGCGCACGCCACAATCCTGCAGCATGGGACCACTGACCTCACCTGTCAGGGCACCATCAGGCGCCGGATTGAGCGTCTGGGCGCCAATACCTACAGAACGATCACGGAAGGTTTGCAGCGCTGGAACCAGATAGGGGAAGGGCGTAATAAGCGCCACATCCACCCTGTCAGATAGCGCCGAGCCGGAAAGCGCTGAACCGAAGCGCTCCAGCAGGGCCAGTGAACCGTTCATTTTCCAGTTACCCGCAATCAGAGGCTTGCGCATGATGCCTTACTCCACGCGTACAGATGGCATAACACATGCCATCTGTCGATCGAATGGTGAGGGGTACCGATGAACACGGAGGGGCGATGGTAATTGAGCCCCTGCGTGAATACAACCGGTGTTATCTCAGTGATTGGTACCAGCCATGCCGGTCTCGATTTCGGCCGCAATGGTCTGGGCCAGACCCTGCACATCAAGGTGTGGCCTGCCTTCAACCATCACCCTGATGAGAGGTTCGGTCCCGGAGGGGCGCAACAGTACCCGACCACTATCACCCAGCTCGGCTTCAACCTGCTCTACCGCCGAACGCAAGGAAGCCGCTGCCAGCAGCGCATCCTTGTCAACGCCCTCCCTGAGCCTGACATTGACCAGCGCCTGAGGTGCCTTTTCGTAGCCGGCCATCAGCGAGTCCAGGGAGCATCCTTCCACAATCATGATGGCCAATACCTGCAGGGCAGAGACGATACCGTCACCAGTGGTCTGCGCATCACCGCAGACAATATGCCCGGAAGATTCGCCTCCCAGCCGCCAGCCCAGCGCCTCCATGCGCTCAAGCACATAACGGTCACCGACCCTGGCGCGCTCGAAGGGAATATCCAGCTTTTCAAGTGCCGCGGCCAGCCCGAAGTTGCTCATCAGCGTACCGACCACCCCACCATTCAGGACTCCTCGCGCCTGACGATCGCGTGCAATCATGTAAAGGATGTCATCACCATCAATCAGCCGACCCGATGCATCACACATGATGACCCGGTCGCCATCACCATCGAAGGCAATCCCCAGGTCGGCCCCGATCGCAAGCACCCGGGACTGCATCGCCTCAGGTGAAGTCGAGCCGACCTGCTGATTGATGTTAAGCCCATCAGGCGTCGTGCCGAGCAGGGTGACATCCGCGCCCAGCTCACGAAAGACATTGGGCGCGATGTGGTAGGTAGCACCATTGGCACAGTCGAGGACCAGCTTCATGCCATGCAGACTGAAGCGCCCGGGCACACTGGACTTGCAGAACTCGATATAGCGCCCGGCCGCGTCATCGAGACGAACCGCCTTGCCCAGTCGGTCGGGCCCAACCGTTTCCAGAGGGCCATCAAGCTCCGCTTCGATTTCGGCTTCAAGCTCATCGGGGAACTTGGTGCCTTCGCCGGAGAAAAACTTGATGCCGTTATCCTGGTGGGCATTGTGGGAAGCACTGATCACCACCCCCGCGCTGGCGCGGAAGGTCCGGGTCAGATAGGCAATCCCCGGGGTCGGCATCGGCCCCAGCAATGCTACATCCACCCCTGCCGCAGAGAATCCCGCCTCGAGGGCAGACTCGAACATGTACCCGGAAATGCGCGTATCCTTGCCGATAATCACTCTCGGACGTGGATAGCGTCGCGCCAGAACCCTGCCTGCGGCCCAACCCAGACGTAGTACGAAATCTGCGGTAATCGGGGGAACCCCTACAGTGCCGCGTATACCATCAGTGCCGAAATATTGTCGACTCATTGCTCTCTGCCTTCCTGCACGACGGCCCGCGTCATGCGCACCACATCTACTGTCGGGGCCACATCATGCGTTCGAATGATTCGTGCGCCAGCGCGTATGGCCAGCGTTGTCAGAGCCAGACCGCCCGGGATGCGTTCCGAGACATCACGCTCGACCACCCGACCGATCATGCCCTTGCGGGAAGTACCGACCAGCATCGGCCGTTTCAATTCCTGCAAACACTCTAGTCGATTCATCAGGCGCAGGTTGTGCGCAAGCGTCTTCGCAAACCCGAACCCCGGATCGATAACCAGCCGTTCATCGTCAATACCCGCTTCTCGGCACGCTTCGAGTCGTGCCTGCAGAAAATCGATGACGGCACGTTCAATCGGTACATCGTAATGAGGCTGCTGCTGCATGGTATCGGGCTCGCCGACCATATGCATCAGACAGATATCAAGCCTGCTTTCGGCAGCCGCCTCCAGCGCCCCGGGACGGCGCAACGAGCGGACATCGTTAATCATGACGGCGCCAAGTCGTGCTGCTTCCCGCATGACCTCGGGAGCACTGGTATCCACGGAAACAGCAGCCCCCAGGTCTGCCACCAGGCGCTCGAGCACCGGTAACACCCGATCCTGCTCCTCCTGCAGACTGACCGGCGAGGCGCCAGGGCGGGTAGACTCACCGCCAATGTCGATCAGCGCGGCGCCATCGGTCAGCATGGCCTCGGCCTGGCGCAGCGCTGCATCCGGCACCTGATGTCGGCCACCATCCGAAAAGGAATCGGGCGTCACATTGAGAATCCCCATGACTCGGGGCGTTTCGAGATCGATCGGCAACATGGCCGGGGCGGCTCCAGAGTGGCATTCGGGGACCCAAAACTATACCGGCTCCATGCCCTCGGCCCAACCTCCCAACCCTCGTGAAGGCCAGCGGCAGCAGTCGGAAAACAGAGAAGCCGCCCTTTCGGGCGGCTTCTACAGCACCGGGAGGCAGCAACAGCTACTGCCCTGCTGTCCCTCCAAGCGGGTCCGAGGGGCGACGACGGCCATCGTCACCTTCCTCCTCACCAGTATCGCTATCGCTGGCCGCATCAGCCTGGGCGCCACCGCTGGGGCCACCGTCATTGGTGTCCTTGGGCGGCCTCGGGTCACGACCTTCCATGATGTCACGAATCTGATCGGTATCGATCGTTTCGTACTTCACCAGCGCCTCGGCCATGTTATCGAGTTTGTCACGATTATCCTCGAGGATCTGGCGAGCCTGCTGATAGCACTCATCGATGATGCGCCGTACTTCCTTGTCCAGGCGCGTACTGGTCTCCGGCGAGCTGAACTTGCTACCACCCTGACCAGGCCCGCCAAGGAACTGATGTGACTCATCCTCGTCATACATCAACGGCCCCATCTCGGCGGAAAGCCCCCACTTGGCCACCATGTTGTGCGCCAGCTCGGTCGCCCGCTTGATATCGTTGGAGGCCCCGGTCGTCACGCCATTGGGACCCAACGTCATCTCTTCGGCAATACGACCGCCGAACAGCGAACAGATCTGTGAAATGAGCTGCTGGCGGGTATAACTGTAGCGATCCTCGTTGGGGAGGAACATGGTCACGCCCAGTGCCCTGCCACGCGGAATAATGGTGACCTTGTAGACCGGATCATGCTCGGGCATCAGCAGACCGATGATGGCATGCCCCGATTCGTGATAGGCCGTATTACGCTTTTCCTTCTCGTTCATGACCATTGAGCGCTTTTCGGCACCCATCATGATCTTGTCCTTGGCCATCTCGAGCTCACTCATGCCCACCAGCCGACGGTTCTTGCGCGCCGCAAAGAGGGCAGCCTCATTGACCACATTGGCCAGATCGGCACCAGAGAAGCCCGGGGTACCACGAGCGATCATTTCGGGTTTGACATCCTCGGCCAACGGCACCTTGCGAAGGTGCACGCCAAGAATATGCTCACGGCCGCGGATGTCGGGCAGCCCAACCGTCACCTGCCGGTCGAAGCGTCCCGGACGCAGCAGCGCAGGGTCAAGTACGTCAGGGCGATTGGTGGCCGCGATCACGATAATGCCTTCATTGGCCTCGAAACCGTCCATTTCCACTAGCAGCTGGTTGAGCGTCTGCTCACGCTCATCATGGCCACCCCCCATGCCCGAGCCACGCGAACGGCCGACAGCATCAATTTCATCGATGAAGATGATACATGGCGACTGCTTCTTGGCCTGTTCGAACATGTCGCGAACACGGGAGGCGCCCACGCCGACGAACATCTCGACGAAATCCGAACCGGAAATGGTGAAAAACGGTACCTTGGCCTCGCCGGCAATTGCCTTGGCCAGCAGGGTCTTGCCGGTACCGGGCGGCCCTACCATCAGCACCCCGCGTGGTATCTGCCCCCCCAGCCGCTGAAACTTGCCGGGATCACGCAGATAGTCGACCAGTTCCTCGACCTCTTCCTTGGCCTCATCGCAGCCGGCAACATCCTTGAAGGTGGTCTTGATGTTCTCGTGAGAGAGCAGTTTGGCCTTGGACTTGCCGAAGCTCATCGGCCCACCCTTGCCGGCACCACCCCCCTGCATCTGTCGCATGAAGAACAGGAATATGGCCAGAATGATCAGAATCGGGAAACTGGCGATCAGCAATCGCGACCAGATGCTGGGCTCATCAGGTTTCTTGCCCTCGACCGTCACGTTGTGACTGAGGAGGTCATCCATCAGCTTCGGATCCTCGGTGGCAGGCCGGATGGTCTGAAAGTCAGAACCGTCCTTGCGCTCACCGCGGATGGTATAGCCATCAATGGTGACCTTGTTGATGCTGTCGTTCTGCACCTGCTGGACGAACTGGGAGTAGTTCATCGATTGCGGGGCATTGTCGACGCTGAAGTTGTTGAACACCGTCAGCAACACTGCCGCGATGATCAACCAGAGAATCAGGTTCTTCGCCATGTCGTTCAAGGGAACACCCTCACTGCGTGAATCTGCCTGCCGAACAGGCCATATACAGCCTGCATGGGGGCAGGGCCCGGCAAATGCAAATCAAAATCCGTACTACTCATCCCCTGAATCCCCGTCCCAGCAGATAAACTTCCCTTGAACGGGCGCGGGAGGCTTCGGGCTTGCGCGTCATGACCCGGTCAAAGCGCCGGCGCATGTCCCCAAGGTAGTCGTCGAACCCCTCACCCTGAAAGACCTTGACCAGAAAATCGCCGCCGGGCCGGAGAATCCGACCGGTCAGATCAAGCGCCAGCTCTACCAGATACATGGCACCGGGCTGGTCGATAGCGGCCTGACCGCTCATATTGGGGGCCATGTCGGATACGATAAGATCCACGGCGCGTCCCTCCAGTGCTGCCAGCATATCCTCCAGCACCGACTCCTCGGTAAAGTCACCCTTAAGAAAGGTGACGCCCGGCACAGGATCCATTTCAAGAATATCGGATGCGATAATCATCCCTTGATCGCCGATACGTTCGGCCAGCACCTGGGTCCAGCCGCCTGGCGCCGCGCCGAGATCAACCGCCGTCATGCCCGGCTTGAGCAGCCGGTCACGTCGATCGATTTCGAGCAGCTTGTAGCTGGCTCGTGAGCGGTAGCCATCAGCCCAGCTGCGCTGGACATGCTCATCGCTGAAATGTTCCCTCATCCAGCTGTTGCGCTGGCGACCGGAACCTGAAGAGTGGCCTTTACGGGGCGTCGAGCGAGTCACGAAAACACCTGCGGAGATTCTGGATCGGACGCACCGGTCACCGGATTGGCGGGCAGGACATGAACTGAAGTAGACTGGAGGTTTGACATCCAGCAATTTCGAGTTTGTAACATATCATGAGCCTGTCAGCGGCACAAAGAAAAAGCCTTCGCAGTATCGGGCACCAACTCCATCCGATTGTTCAGATCGCCGGTAACGGCCTCTCTGAAGGCGTTATCGGCGAACTGGAGCGCGCCCTGAACGATCACGAACTGGTCAAGATCAGCCTGGCCGTGGAGGATCGCGATGAGCGAGCACTGGCCATCGCCTCTCTGGCCGAACAGACGCGTTCGGAAGTCGTGCAAAGCATTGGCAAGACAGCCCTGCTCTATCGACGCAATCCGCGCGCCAACCCAAGGCTCTCCAACGTGGCACGTTACTCCGAATAATCCTCGGTCGCGCCTGAGCGGTAGAGACCTGCACGGCTGATCCATATCGTTGCATCAGGCTGCCACCATCGGCCCGGGCATTTCTCGCCCGGGTCGATGACATGATCAGAGATGCTCGACCAGACTGATCTCGTACTCGACCTCGCCACCCGGCGTGGAGACAGTGACGACATCACCTTCTTCCTTGCCGATCAGTGCCCGAGCGATGGGAGAAGTCACCGATATCTTGCCTTCCTTGATATCGGCTTCATCCTCGCCGACGATCCGGTAGCGGACTTCTTCGTCGGTATCGAGATTCATCAGCGTAACGGTCGTACCGAAGATCACCTTGCCGGTCTTGTCGATTTTTGTGACATCGATCACCTGGGCCGAGGCGAGCTTGGATTCGATTTCCTGAATACGCCCCTCGATGAAGCCCTGCTGTTCGCGAGCCGCATGATATTCGGCATTCTCCTTGAGATCGCCGTGCTCGCGCGCTTCCGCGATAGCCGCGATCACCTGCGGACGATCTTCGGTCTTGAGCCGATTCAGCTCTTCCCTGAGCGCCTGTTCACCGTAGACGGTCATCGGGACCTTGTTCATGATGTGCTTGCTCCTGCGTGCAGCTCCTGAAGCCTGCGCACTGTAATCTCGTTGCCATATTCAAGCGCCATGCATACCGCTCGGGCCCCGGCCAGCGTAGTGGCATAGGGTACCTTGCGTGCCAGTGCAGTGCGCCGAATCAGGGATGAATCGCTGATCGCCTGGCGGCCTTCGGTGGTATTGACAATATAAGCCACCTCATCGTTCTTGAGCTTGTCGACGATGTGCGGGCGGCCTTCAAATACCTTGTTAACCGGTTCCACCGGCAACCCGGCGGCGCTCAGGGCCCGGGCTGTTCCCCGGGTCGCAATCAGCGTGAAGCCCAATGTTAGCAGAGAGCGAGCCACCTCGATAACGGCCTTCTTGTCAGGATCACGCACCGACAGAAAGGCACAACGATCCCCCTCAAGCCGTGGGATCGCCTCACCGGCTCCAAGCTGTGCCTTGTAGAAGGCCTCGGCAAAGGTTTCACCGCTACCCATTACCTCTCCGGTCGACTTCATTTCCGGCGTCAGGATGGGATCCACACCCGGGAACTTGTTGAACGGGAACACGGCTTCCTTGACGCTGTAGTATCCCGGAATGAGTTCGCGGGTAAAATCCTGCTCGGCGAGCGTTTTACCGGCCATGCAGCGCGCAGCCACCTGGGCCAGCGAGCGGCCGATGCACTTGGAGACGAAGGGCACGGTACGCGAGGCACGCGGGTTGACCTCGATCACATGGATTTCGCCATTCTGCCAGGCGAGCTGCACGTTCATCAGCCCCACCACGTTGAGCTCCAGCGCCATGAGCCGAACCTGCTCGCGCATGCGATCCTGTACTTCGGCAGGCAGCGAATAGGGCGGCAGCGAACAGGCACTGTCTCCCGAATGCACCCCGGCCTGCTCGATATGCTGCATGATGCCGCCAATCACGACCTCGTGACCGTCACTGACCGCATCGATATCCACTTCGATGGCGGCATCGAGAAAGTGATCAAGCAGCACCGGGCTGTCGTTGGACACCCGCACTGCGTGAATCATGTAGTTCTCGAGCTCATCGGCACTATAAACGATCTCCATCGCTCGGCCCCCCAGCACATAACTGGGCCGAACCACCAGCGGATAGCCGATCTTCTCGGCCTTGACGAAGGCATCCTCGAAGCTGCGCGCAGTAGCATTCTCGGGCTGTTTCAGCGCCAGCTTCTGAATCATCTGCTGAAAACGCTCGCGATCCTCGGCACGGTCAATGGCATCCGGAGTAGTCCCAATGATCGGTACACCGGCCGCTTCCAGATCGCGCGCCAGCTTGAGCGGTGTCTGGCCGCCGAACTGGACGATCACCCCGGTCGGCTGCTCCTTCGCCACAATCTCCAGCACATCTTCCAGCGTAACCGGCTCGAAGTAGAGCCGATCAGAGGTGTCGTAATCCGTAGAGACCGTTTCCGGGTTACAGTTGACCATGATGGTCTCGTAACCATCCTCACGCATCGCCAGTGCCGCATGCACGCAGCAGTAATCGAATTCGATGCCCTGACCGATGCGATTGGGCCCACCGCCAAGCACCATGATCTTCTTACGATCAGTCGGATTGGCCTCGCACTCCTCCTCGTAGGTGGAATACATGTAGGCCGTTGAAGTGGGAAACTCGGCAGCGCAGGTGTCTACCCGCTTGTAGACGGGATGGATGCCAAGTGCATGGCGATGACCGCGCAGATCATGCTCGGAAACATCCAGCAGCTGCGCCATGCGTGCATCACTGAAACCACGCCGCTTGTAGTAGAACATCCGCCGCGCATCGAGATCGGCCAGATTGCCGCGGGCAATTTCGGCCTCCATTTCGACCAGCTCCTGGACCTGGATCAGAAACCAGCGATCGATATTGGTATAGGCAAAGACATCATCAAGCGACAGCCCTGCGCGGAAGGCATCACCGATATAGAAGATTCGATCGGCGCCGGGTCGCTGCAACTCGCCCTGCAGATGGGCCATGGCCTCGCCATCGAAGTGCGTCAGCTTCGGATTGAAGCCGTCGGCACCGATTTCCAGACCACGCAGCGCCTTTTGCATCGACTCCTGAAAGGTACGACCGATCGCCATGACCTCACCCACCGATTTCATCTGGGTGGTCAGCCGATCGTTGGCCTGCGGGAATTTCTCGAAGGTGAAACGCGGAATCTTGGTGACTACATAATCCAGTGCCGGCTCGAATGAGGCCGGCGTGGCGCCACCGGTAATATCGTTTTGCAACTCATCGAGGGTATAGCCCACCGCCAGCTTGGCAGCGACCTTGGCAATCGGGAAGCCGGTCGCCTTGGAGGCCAGCGCCGAGGAACGCGACACCCTGGGGTTCATCTCGATCACCACCATGCGCCCGGTGTCGGGATGGATGCCGAACTGAACGTTGGAGCCGCCGGTCTCGACGCCAATCTCGCGCAACACCGCCAATGAGGCGTCGCGCATGATCTGGTACTCCTTATCGGTCAGCGTCTGCGCCGGCGCTACCGTAATCGAGTCTCCGGTATGCACCCCCATCGGATCGAAGTTCTCGATGGCACAGATAATGATGCAATTGTCGTTTTTATCCCGCACCACCTCCATTTCGTACTCTTTCCAGCCCAGCAGCGACTCGTCGATCAGCAACTCATGGTTACTGGAAAGATCGAATCCGCGCTCACAGATCTCCTGGAACTCTTCCTTGTTATAGGCCACCCCACCGCCGGAGCCCCCCATCGTGTAGGAAGGACGAATAATGGTAGGAAATCCCAGCTCCGCCTGAATCTCCCAGGCTTCATCCATGGCGTGCGCCACCCGCGCCCGGGGGCACTCCAGACCGATGTTCTTCATCGCCTTGTCGAACAGGTCGCGATCCTCGGCCTTCTCGATGGTCTGCGCGTTGGCGCCGATCATCTCCACCCCGAAGCGCTCGAGTACGCCGTGTCGCTCCAGTTCGAGTGCGCAGTTCAATGCGGTCTGGCCGCCCATGGTGGGTAGCAGGGCATCCGGACGCTCGCGCTCGATGATGCGCGTGACCGCCTCGCGGGTAATCGGCTCGATATAGGTGGCATCTGCCATTACCGGATCGGTCATGATAGTGGCCGGGTTGGAGTTCACCAGGATGACCCGGTAACCCTCCTCACGCAGGGCCTTGCAGGCCTGGGCGCCGGAGTAATCGAATTCACAGGCCTGGCCAATGACAATGGGGCCGGCGCCGATGATCAGGATGCTGTGCAGGTCGGTACGTTTTGGCATGACGGATATCGCAGCGTTGGGAATTCGGAAACGGGGTATCGACTCATGAGCTCCGGCCACCAGGCCGGAGCTCGACATCAGGCAGCCTGGCGACGGGCCGCCATCATCGACACGAAACGATCGAACAGCAGCGCCATATCATGCGGCCCGGGGCTCGCCTCGGGATGGCCCTGAAAGCTGAAGGCCGGGCAGTCGGTCCGCTCGATACCCTGCAGGGTGCCATCGAACAGCGAGCGGTGAGTCGCACGTACATTGGCAGGCAGAGTCGCCTCATCGGCGGCAAAACCATGGTTCTGACTGGTAATCATCACATGACCGGTCGCCAGGTCGAGTACCGGGTGATTGGCGCCGTGATGACCCTGTCTCATCTTCACCGTGCGTGCACCGGAGGCCAGCGCCAGCAGCTGATGGCCCAGGCAGATACCGAATACAGGGGTTCCGGTTTCGAGAATCTCGCGAATCGCTTCGATGGCGTAATCACAGGGTTCCGGATCGCCGGGACCATTGGCCAGGAACACGCCATCGGGCTGCAGCTCCATGACCCGGCTGGCCGGCGTGCGAGCTGGCACGATCGTCAGACGGCAGCCACGACTGGTCAGCATGCGAAAGATATTGTGCTTGGTGCCGTAGTCATAGGCCACCACATGCCAGGGGCGCTCACGCCCGACGAAGTCGGCATGACCGGCGCCCAGCGTCCACTCCCCGGCATGCCAGTCAGCGATATCGGTCACACTGGCCTGATCGGCAAGATCCATGCCCTTGAGCCCGGGGAACTCCCTGGCCGCCGCCAACGCTCGTTCCTCGGCTTCGTCGCCCTCGGCCTCGGCGCCTGCGAGAATGGCCCCATTCTGCGCCCCCTTGTCGCGCAGCAGCCGGGTCAGCCGACGGGTATCGATATCAGCGATGCCAACCACATTCTGGGCGCGCAGATATTCATCAAGCGAACGCACGCTGCGGAAGTTGCTGACCAGACGTGGCAGATCGCGAATGACCAGTCCGGACGCCTGAATGCGCGTGGATTCGATATCCTCGTCATTGATGCCGGTATTACCGATATGCGGATAAGTCAGGGTGACAATCTGGCGAGAATAGGAGGGGTCGGTGAGGATTTCCTGATAACCGGTCATGGCGGTATTGAACACCACCTCGCCACTGGTCAGTCCGTCAGCCCCGATGGACTGACCATGAAACACGCTGCCATCCTCGAGCGCCAGTATCGCAGGTTTGATCAACGCAACATCCTCCCCGGGGCAAGTTGATCGCCAGCGGCCGCAAGCCGTCACAGGACACCTCTCGATGGGCCCTGTTATCAGGGTTACGGCCGGGCGTGAAAGAGCGAACCGAAACTGCCCGGGAGTCCACCGAGGCCGATATCAGGTTGCAAAAAAGCGGGAAGAAATCCCGAAGAATTTCATCCCGCTTGTGATCTGACAGGGCCTCGGGTTTTACCCGGCCAAATTGGGTCGATCATACCCGATCCTGATCGGTCACGCTATCCTGCGCCAGGCTAACCTGCCTCTCCGGCCCGATATCGATGACCCTTCCCGGTTGGGGAACCTGAAACGCCTCATCCGCCAGCCCGGCCGCCGCGCGCGCCTCGGCAAGCAACTGCTGTGCTTCATCCTGGCCTTCATCGGCCAACGCAAAACAGCCGAAATGGCAGGCGATACTGACTCTGCTATCCACCAGCCGATGCACTTCGACCGCTTCCTCCGGCCCCATGTGTACCGGCGCCATGAACCATTCTGGTCTGAAGGCACCAATTGGCAGCAGCGCACAGCGAGGCGCCCCCAGCCGCTCGGCCACAACCGCGAACAAACCCTCGTTGAAGCCGCTATCACCGGCAAAGTAAAGCGCCCCGGCGCGCGTTTCCAGCCACAGGCCACCCCACAGGGTGCAACGTGCATCATGGCGGGTGCGCGCACTCCAGTGCTGGGCGGGTGTAAAAATCAGATGTTCGCCGCTTGCCAGAGAATGCGTCTGCCACCAATCCAGCGCCACCACATGGGCAAAGCCCAGTTCACGCATCAGCGTCTCGTTCCCCAGGCCGGTGACCAACACGGCCTGCGGGTGACGATGCGCCAGTTGCCGCAGTGAATGGATATCGCAGTGATCATAATGGCTGTGGCTGACGAAGATGACATCCAGCGGCGGCAATTGTTCAAGCGCCAACCCCGGCGGGTGAAATCGCGCCGGCCCGACAAAGCTGAGCGGGCTGACGCGCTTCGACCAGACCGGATCAGTGAGCACGTTGAGGCCTCCCGCCTGGACCAGGAAGGTCGCATGATTGATCAGCGTGACCTGCAGCGCGCTTTGATCGACTCTCTCAGGCGGAGTGACCCCCTGTTCGATATCACGCCATTGCCAAACCGGTCGCTCCCGCCGCTCCTCGCGCCACTGGCGGAATGCACCCGGTGCCCGGGGCGGCAGGGGCGGTACATTGTGAAAGCGCTTACCATCGAAGTGATCGCTGACAGGCCCCCTGTAGCGATAGCCTCCGGCCAACCCCTTCAGCGACACCCACCAGAGCGGTGGCCACCCGCGCGCCAGACGGCTCATGCCCCTGTCATCCTTCATCCCCTCTCAGGCGCGCATAACAGCAGGTATTGCGCAGCTCTCCAAAATGATCGCGGCAGTCATGACGCCGGATACCTTCCAGACGATAACCGGACCGCTCGGCGACGCGACGGCTGGCAAGATTGCGTTCATCACAGGTTAGCGCCAGTCGCTGGAAACCATATTCGACCAGTAATGCATGACTCAACGCCTGCAGCGCCTCGGTGATCAACCCCTGCCCCTGAAAAGCCCTATGACACCAGTAACCCAGCGTGCCTGCCGGCACCTGCCAGTCGATGTCCCGCATCTCCATGACGCCCGCCAGCCTGGTGGGCACCTGCTCTACCGCAGGCCACAGTGCGTACGTGACTCCCGTTCTATCGTGCAGCGCACACTCAGCCTGCCTGCAGAAATCACGCCGCTCCTGCAGTGTCGAGTCGGGGCTCGCCCATGCCAGCCACGGCATCAGTACTGTCATGGACTCAAACAGGGCAGCGTGCAGCGCCTCGGCATCATCGACACTGATCGGCAGCAATGTCAGACGGTCGGTCACGAGACAGGCGGGTAGAGCGGTCATGACGATTCATCCTGAAACAGATGGCGGCGGTAGCCCTTCGGGTAGAGTCAGCCTTTCAGCCCCAGTACGTCCTGCATGTCATAACGGCCGGGCGTCTGGTCCATCAGCCACTGGGCCGCCCGCACTGCACCGTTGCCAAAGGTCAGCCGGCTTGACGCCTTGTGGGTGATCTCGATGCGTTCGCCATCTCCGGCAAACATCACTGTATGCTCACCGACGATATCCCCGCCACGAATGGTGGAAAAACCGATCTCGCGGTCGCTGCGCGCACCGATCTGACCATATCGTTCGAATACCCCATCCCGTTTCAGATCGCGCCCCAGCGATTCGGCCATGGCTTGTCCCAGCATCAGTGCTGTCCCGGAGGGTGCATCCACCTTGTGACGATGATGGGCCTCGATGATCTCGATATCAAAGCCGGCATCACCCAATGCGCGTGCCGCGGTCTTCAACAGGTTGGTAGCAAGATTGATACCGGTGCTCATGTTGGCGGCAAACACGAACGGGAGTTGGTCCGCATAGCCATCGAGTTCGGCAAGCTGCTCTTCATTGAACCCGGTCGTTCCGATCACCATGCGCTTGCCATGCCGGGCACAGAGCGCCAGATTGTTCATCGTGACATCAGGTGTGGTGAAGTCGATCAGAACATCGAAATCATCGATGATCGCTTCAACCGAGGTGCTCAGCGCAACGCTTGCACGGCCCAGCCCAATGACCTCCCCGATATCGGCGCCTGCCAGTGAACTCTCCGGGCGCACCACGCCACCGCTCAGCTCAGCCTGTTCACTGCGTTGCGCCGCCTCGACCAGAATGCGTCCCATGCGTCCTGTGGCGCCCATCACGGCAATGCGCGTCATGCCTGCTCCTGTCATGTTCGAAGATGTCCTCGGCACTATACCATTGCCACTGCACAACCATTGCCACTACGCACGGCTGATCGATTCCAGGAGTCCTACGAATGCCTCGCGCCCTTCGCGCTCGTCTGCCAGTACTGCTTATCACCTTGCATCTGTCGGGATGCACATTCGCCGGACCTGTCGATATGGGCAACAACAATGCCGACCCTTCCGCCCGGGTCAGCTGGTGTGGCGCGTTACGGCTGCCCGACCACACCCCCCAGGACGCTTCACTGGGAGGTCTCTCCGATCTTGCCTGGCAGGCCGACAACAATACGCTTTATCTGCTTTCCGACCGGGGATGGCTGTTTCAGGCGCAACCTCGTTTCGAGCGTGACACGCTGAGCGAGCTGACCATTACGGCGGCTCATCAACTGCGCAATCGTCACGGCCAGGTGCTGGAAATGCCACATGCCGATGCCGAATCCATGACCCTGGACGCAACTCACACACCGGCAACGCTATTGATCGGCTTTGAGCGCGACCACCGTATTCAACGCTTTTCGTTAACCGGGCAGGCCATCAGTGCCGCCGACAGGCCAAAAGCGCTTGAAGGCGTGCACTATAACGGCGGGATCGAAGCCATGACGCTGACGACACGATATGGACTGATGGCTGGGCTGGAAGTGCCACCGCGAGGCAATCCTGCCAGGACCACTCGCCTGTTCAACGATCGCGGACAGCAGTGGCAATACGTACTGGCGGACGAGCCGGCCAGCGCCCTGACCTCAATGGCGCCACTATCAATACCGAACCAGCCGGAGAAAGAGGCGCTGCTGACACTGGAGCGCGCCTTCGACCCGCCCCATCCGCTGGTTATCACCCTGCGCCGCACTCGTCTCAATGACGATGGAAGCACCAGCGTGACTACGCTGGCCAGGCTCTCCAGCGCCGATGGCTGGCGGCTGGATAACTTCGAGGGACTTACCCGTATCGGCGCGCACCGCTACCTGATGGTCAGTGACGACAACTACAGCCTGCTGCAGTCATCCCTGCTGAGCTGCATCGATGTCGATACCGATCAGCATCAGGACTAGCATGCTAGCGTGACAGCACTTCAAGGCGAACCGGTGCGGTGCCCGAGCGCAGCATGCCCAGGCGCCTTGCCGCCAGCGGCGAGAGGTCGATGATTCGACCGCGGGTAAAGGGCCCCCGATCATTGATGCGCACGATGACATGCCGATCATTATCGAGATTGGTCACCCGCACTCGGGTACCAAAGGGTAGGGAACGATGAGCCGCTGTCAGTTGCTGCGCACTCAGGCGCTCGCCACTGGCAGTCTGCTGGCCGACATAACGACTGGCATAATAGGAAGCTTCGCCTCGCTGTATGCTGCCCGGCGTCGAATCAACCGATGGGCCGGCACAGCCTGCCAGTAACAGCAACAGGCTGACAAGCGCCGCAATGATGGGCAGACGACAGGGCGGCAACAATACCCGGGCACTCATGATGACAGCCTGTTTTCAGAGAATGACGACCCCATCCGGCAGGCGCTGTTACCAGACCTGCCAGCAGTAGCAAGGGAAATTACTGGCCTCGAACCTCGAGTTCAACAGCGAGATTGCCGCGTGTTGCCTTCGAGTACGGGCACATCTCATGAGCCTGATGAATCAGTGTTTCAGCCTCCGATTGAGGCAGAGCCACTTCAGCAATCAGCTTCACACTCAGCGAATAGTCGTGATTTTCCGAATGTAGTGCGACTTCAGCAGTAACAGGAATATCACTCAGTTCATGGCCCTGTTTTTTTGCCAGTGCTGTGGCCGCGCTTGCAAAACAGGCGGCATAACCGGCGGCAAAAAGCTGTTCAGGATTGGTGGCCGACTCGCCGCTGCCCGGCATCGCCAGATCAACATCGAGAATGCCATCATCACTGCGCGCATGTCCGTTACGGCCACCACCGGAAACTGCAACGGATGTCTGATACATGACCGACATGATAAACCTCCTCTGAAGCAATGAAGCGGATCGAAGCTCGCGATCCGTTAATCGCTGACAGCGTAGTTCGCACATGGAGAATGTGAAACCGTCGCACCTGACCGGATACATCCAACAAAAACGGCCCCATCCGCCAACGCGGACAGGGCCGATAGGCATCTCGCCATGGGCTGATCAGGAGCGCATGTCCTCAAAGAACTTCTTCACGCCATCAAACCAGCTGCTCTTGCGCGGTGAGTGTTTGGTGCCGGTGCCATCCAGACTCTCCTGGAACTGGCGCAGCAGCTTCTGCTGCTCTTCTGTCAGGTTGACCGGTGTCTCCAGCACCACCTTGCAGATCAGATCACCGGGCGAGCCACCACGTACCGGCTTGACGCCTTTGCCGCGTAGCCGGAAGAGTTTACCGGTCTGTGTCTCGGCAGGAATCCGGAGCTTGACCCGACCTTCCAGAGTGGGCACTTCCAGCTCGCCACCCAGTGTTGCGTCAACAAAACTGATCGGCACCTCACAGTGCAGATCGCGCCCGTCGCGCTCGAATATCGGGTGGCTCTTGATCGCCACCTGAACGTAGAGATCGCCTGCCGGGCCACCATTGACGCCAGCCTCGCCCTCGCCATTAAGACGAATGCGATCACCGGTATCGACACCGGCCGGAATCTTCACCGACAGTGTACGCGTTTCCTGAACGCGGCCTTCGCCGTGGCACTTGCGGCAGGGGCTCTCGACCACTTCACCGCGGCCATGACAGGTGGGGCAGGTCTGCTGTACTGCAAAGAAACCCTGCTGCATGCGCACCTGACCCATACCGTTGCAGGTCGGGCAGCCCTTCTTGCTGGTGCCGGGCTCAGCGCCATCACCGCTGCAGCGCTCGCATTCAACCAGCCGCGGCACGCGGATATCGACTGTAGTGCCGGCCACCGCATCCTCGAGATCGACCTCGAGGTTATACCGCAGATCAGCACCCCGCTGCGGTGCATTGGGATTGCGACGGCCACCACCACCGCCAAAAATATCGCCGAAGACATCGCCGAAAATGTCGCTGAAACCGCCAGCTCCGGCGCCACCGAAACCGCCGCCGCCAAAGCCGCCACCGGCCTGACCGTCCACACCGGCATGACCGAACTGATCGTAGGCAGCCCGTTTCTCGTCGTCGCTCAGAACTTCATAGGCATCAGAAATTTCCCGAAATTTTTCTGCCGCTCCTTCATCTTCAGGATTGCGATCGGGGTGGTATTTCTGTGCCAGGCGTCGATACGCCTTCTTGATCTCTCTGGCATCGGCGCTGCGATCAACGCCGAGTACCTCATAATAATCACGCTTGGCCATGGATCACTGCGCCCTCCGAAGTCACTTGCCCGCAAAAACAACGCGGGAGCCAGGCCCCCGCGTTGTGCATCAGGCAGGTGCCTGCCTTACTGCTTTTTCTGGTCGTCGTTGACTTCTTCGTAGTCCGCGTCGACCACATCGTCGTCAGCCTTGCCGGTGCTGCCCTGAGTCTGTGCGCCGTCCTGGTTTTCACCCTGTTCGGCGTACATCTTCTGGGCCAGATTGCCGGAAGCCTCGGTCAGCGCATCCAGTTTCGACTGGATGTGTTCCTGGTCGTCGCCCTTGGTCGCTTCCTCAAGCTCGCTGATGGCGGTCTCGATCTGCTGACGCTCTTCGTCGCTGGCCTTGTCACCGGCTTCATCAAGCGTCTTGCGAGCAGCGTGAATCATGCCGTCGGCCTGGTTACGCAGCTGCACAAGCTCTTCGAACTTCTTGTCCTCGGCCTCGTGCGCCTCGGCATCCTGGACCATCTGGTCGATCTCTTCCTCGGTCAGACCACCGGAAGCCTTGATCTCGATCGACTGTTCCTTGCCGGTTGCCTTGTCCTTCGCAGAGACGTTGAGAATGCCGTTGGCATCAAGGTCGAACGCCACTTCGATCTGCGGAACACCGCGTGGTGCCGGCGGAATATCCGAGAGGTCGAAACGACCCAGCGACTTGTTCTGACCCGACTGCTTGCGCTCACCCTGCAGCACGTGAATGGTCACGGCTGTCTGGTTGTCCTCGGCAGTGGAGAAGGTCTGAGTCTTCTTGGTCGGGATCGTGGTGTTCTTCTCGATCAGCGGCGTCATCACGCCACCCAGGGTTTCGATCCCCAGCGTCAGCGGCGTCACATCAAGCAGCAGCACGTCCTTGACGTCACCACCAAGCACGCCGCCCTGCAGAGCCGCACCTACCGCCACGGCTTCGTCCGGGTTGACGTCCTTGCGCGCATCCTTGCCAAAGAACTCGGCGACCTTCTTCTGCACCAGCGGCATACGGGTCTGACCGCCGACCAGAATCACATCATGAATTTCGCTGCTGGACAGGCCAGCGTCTTCCATGGCGGTCTTGCAGGGTTCCAGCGAACGCTGCACCAGATCCTCGACCAGCGACTCCAGCTTGGCCCGCGTGACCTTGACGGCCATGTGCTTGGGACCATTCTGATCCGCAGTGATATAAGGCAGATTGACTTCGGTCTGCTGTGCGGCAGAAAGCTCGATCTTGGCCTTTTCGGCTGCTTCCTTGAGACGCTGCATGGCCAGCGAATCACCGGAGAGATCGATGCCCGAATCATTCTTGAACTGCTGAACCAGATAATCGATCAGCTTGAGATCAAAGTCTTCGCCACCCAGGAAGGTGTCACCATTGGTGGCCAGCACTTCAAACTGCTTCTCGCCATCGACGTCAGCGACTTCAATGATCGAGATGTCAAAGGTACCGCCGCCCAGGTCATAGACCGCGATGGTTCGGTCGCCACCACTGCGGTCCATGCCATAGGCCAGTGCAGCGGCGGTCGGCTCGTTGATGATGCGCTTGACTTCAAGACCGGCAATACGGCCGGCATCCTTGGTGGCCTGACGCTGCGAGTCATTGAAGTAGGCCGGCACGGTAATGACCGCTTCGGTCACTTCTTCGCCGAGATAGTCCTCGGCAGTTTTCTTCATCTTCTTGAGTACTTCCGCGCTGACCTGCGGCGGTGCCATCTTCTGATCGTTGACCTGTACCCAGGCATCGCCATTGTCGGCTTCGACGATCTTGAAGGGCACCATCTTGATGTCCTTCTGTACCACATCGTCGCTGAACTTGCGGCCGATCAGACGCTTGATGGCATACAGTGTATTGGACGGGTTGGTGACGGCCTGGCGCTTGGCCGCCTGACCCACCAGTGTCTCGCCGTCATCGGTATAACCGACGATGGAGGGCGTCGTGCGGGCACCTTCCGCGTTTTCGATTACCCGCGTCTTGTCACCATCGAGAACGGCCACGCAGGAGTTGGTCGTTCCCAGGTCGATACCGATAATGCGTCCCATGGTGTCACCTCGAAAAAAATCGTCTGACTCAATCATCTGCGGCAAGTGCCGCGTCGCTGTCTGCTTATGTGGGGTATGCCTGGGCCGCTTTCAAGGCCCGGGCAACACCTTCCGAATTCAGCAGTTATGAACCCTGCCCATCCGGGGCCTTGCTGACGACCACCATCGCCGGACGAACCAATCGACCGTTGAGGGTGTATCCCTTTTGCATCACATCCATCACGGTGTTGGGCTCCATCTCCGGGTTGGGCACCATCGACATGGCCTCGTGATACTGCGGATCAAAGGGCTCGCCCTGCGGCTCAACCTGCTCAACACCAAACTTGCCCAGCACATCGAGCTGCATCTTCAGGGTCATCGATACCCCTTCACGATGGGTCTCGGTGGCCTCATCACCCATGTTTTCCAGGGCCTTCTCGAGACTGTCGACGACCGGCAGCAGCTCCTTGACGAACTTCTCCAGCGCGAACTTGCGCGCTTTTTCGACATCCTGTTCGGCCCGCCGACGAGCATTCTGGGCTTCCGCGGAAGCTCGTAATTGCTGCTCCTTCGCCTGCTCGAGCTCTGTTTCCAGCTCGGCAACACGAGAAGCCAGCACATCGGCTTCGGGATCTCCGCCTTCGAACGTTTCCCCTTCTGCGTGAAGGGCGTCGCTCTCTTCCAGCGTCTCGCCAATGTTCTCGGACGCAACCTGTTCGTCTTCCAGCGGCTGAGGCTCGGCATCACGCTCCGCGCGCTCGAGCTCTTCATCCCTGGGCTGCTGTGGATCTCTGGCCATACGAGAAGCCTCCTGTTGAAAACCGTTGCCTCTCCGAACTCGTCATGTTCCTGACGATCGGACAATGCCGGCCGCGATAGCGGCGCTGTCTGCGCCCTGTAATGGGGATGATCACCGCAATCTCAAGTCTGTCGTTAAAGGAAAGGTCAATCAGAGAGGCAGGCAGGGATTGAAGGGCAAACCCGATCACTGTATAAAAAACCAGACCCGTACTTTTATACAGGGAGCGACCATGCTGGCACAGCTCACCATTCGTGATTACGCCATCGTCGAAGATCTGGAACTGGACTTTCGCAGCGGCATGACGGCCATTACCGGGGAAACCGGGGCCGGCAAATCCATTCTGCTGGGCGCTCTGTCGCTCTGTCTGGGTGAGCGTGCCGATGCCGGTAGCGTACGTCACGGCGCGCGCCGGGCTGAGCTCTCGGCCCGGTTTGATATCAGCCACCTTCCGGAAGCCAGGGCGTGGTTGCAAGAGCGTGAACTCGACGACGACGAGTGTCTGTTGCGTCGCACCATTGCCAGCGAAGGTCGCTCGAAGGCGTGGATCAACGGCACCCCCTGCACCATTGCCGACCTCCGGGCACTTGGTGAACAACTGATCCACATCCATGGCCAGCATGCTCATCAGGCACTGTTACGTGAAGACACCCACCTGCGGATGCTGGATGAATTCGCTGGCCTGCAAACACAGACTGAAACCCTGGCAAGCCATTATCGGCACTGGCAACAGATCCGCCGGCGGCTCAAGCAGGCGCGTGAAGCAGATGATGAAACCAGGGCACGACGTCAGTTGCTGCGCTACCAGGTCGAAGAGCTTGATCACCTCGCCCTGGAGGAGGATGAACTGACAGTACTGGAGCAGCAGCAGACCGAACTGGCCAATGCCGAGCAGATCGTTGGCGATGCCCAGTTCGCCGCAGACTGCTGCGATCATGATGAGGATGGAGCCCTGTCACGCCTCTCCAGAGCCATGCAACGCCTGGACCAGCTACCCGGTGCCGATCATGGCAGATTGGCCGAGGTGCGAGAAATGCTCGACAGCGCGCGGATTCAGCTTGAAGAGGCCGGACGCGAGTTGCACTACCATGTCGAAACTACCGAACTTGATCCCGAACGACTGGAGCGCATAGAAGAACGTCTGGCAGAAGTACATCGCATCGCCCGCAAGCATCATGTCATGCCGGAAGAAGTCACGACGCTGCATCGCCGGCTGCGCGATGAACTGAATCAGCTCGATGATGATGAACAGGATATCGATACCCTGGCCCGTGAGAGCGAGACGGCGCGAGAGAGCTGGCGGGAGCTGGCGCGTACCGTTTCGGAGCGGCGCCATCAGGCAGCCTCCGAGCTGGGTGAGTCGGTTCAACAGCAACTGACCTTTCTCGGCATGGAAAAGGCCCGCTTCGAGGTGGCAGTCGAGAAACGGGAGACCGCCCAGCCCGATGGCTTTGACCATGTTCGCTTTCTGATCAGCGCCAATCCGGGACAGCCGGCCCGACCTCTCACCCGGGTCGCCTCCGGGGGTGAACTGTCACGCATCAGTCTGGCCATTCAGGTCGTAGCAGCGCGTCACAGCGCCATGTCCCCACTGGTCTTCGATGAAGTCGATGTTGGTATATCCGGCGCCACTGCCGAAATTGTGGGTCAGTTGCTGCGCCAGCTTGGCACCCACGGTCAGGTACTCTGCGTCACTCACTTGCCTCAGGTGGCAGCTCAGGGCCATCAGCATTTGCACATCGAAAAACAGGCCGGCGACGACAGCACCCATACCTCCATGGCACTGCTGGATGAAAGCGGCCGGATTCGCGAGCTGGCCCGCATGCTCGGTGGTGTCAATCTCTCCGATCATACCCTGGCCCATGCCCGTGAAATGCTGACCAGCAGTCAGCACTCGGCACACTGAACCTGTTTCGTCCAGGCACTGGCCTGGCCGCAGACATCAGAGAAAAAAGGGGGCGCTGCAGCCAGACTGCAGCGCCCCCCTTTTTCATGCGTTTACAGGCTACTCGGCGCCACTAGCCGTAATCAGCGTCGATTACCACCACCATCCTGCCGTGTCGCCGTTGATCCTTTCGGACGCACATACAGTACCAGGGCATGGTCCACCAGCTCATAACCACGCTGCTCAGCCAGCTCACGCTGGCGGCGTTCGATGTCCTGATCGAAGAATTCAATGATTTCGCCGCTTTCCAGACAGAGCATATGATCATGATGCTCTTCCTGTGACATTTCGAAGACCGCATGACCGCCGTCAAAGTTATGACGTACCACCAGACCAGCAGCCTCGAACTGAGTCAGAACGCGATACACCGTAGCCAGTCCCACGTCTTCACCGGAGTCGAGCAGCGCCTTATAGACGTCTTCGGCGCTCATGTGGAGCTCCTCTGCCTCCCGGGTGGCTTCCAGGATCTGCAGGATCTTCACACGGGGAAGGGTGACCTTCAGCCCCGCCTTGCGCAGTTCCTGATTTCTATCGGACATGGCATCTCTTCGCAGTCACTTGATGTATCGGGTATGATCGGCTAAGGCAAACGATAGGGAAAGTCAGGGGCAAATGCAAAACACGTTCAGACTCGTCGCTTTTTGCTGCTTTATCAGTATTCTGACAGCAGGATGCGTCTACAAGAGAGATCTCCCGCAGGGCAATCTGATCACTGCCGATATGGTCTCTCAGCTACACCCCGGAATGAGTAGACAGCATGTCCAGCAGATCATGGGCAGTCCGCTGCTGGATGATCCCTTCGATGCGTCGGTATGGGATTATGTCTACCGCCTGAAAACCGCTGATGGAGAAATCATTCGCAAGCGAGTCACGCTGAGCTTCAATGACGGCCAGTTGACCAACATCGAGAAAACAGGCGATATCAATGCCAGTGAGCGGGCCACGAATGAAGGAGCGCCTGCCTCCGGTGCGGCGATCCAGCCCGGTGAAGTCGTCTCGCCCGATCAGACCGGCGGCTACTGATCTCATCTTGCGATCCGGCATCAGCGCTGATGCCGGGCTCGCGCCCGGCGCGCCTGCTTCGGATCGCGCCTGAGCGGGCGATAAATCTCGATACGATCGCCCGGTTGCACCACTCGGGAGGCTGGGTCGGGCACAGGTTCTCCGAAGATGCCAAAGTCGAGCTCCACCGCTGGCGTTTCAGCGAGGGTAGCAAAACGAATCCGCAACCCGGAGGACTCGAATGCCTCAAGTACCGTTGTGCCCGGGATCACCTCCAGCGCCATGACCTGCTGATCGGCCGGTTCAGCATAAGCAAGCTCGATGGTTATACGCTCAGCGTCCATAAACTTCATCGGCGCGTTTGACGAAGGCATCTACCAGCTGTCCCGCAATCTGGCCGAACAGACGCCCAAAGGCCATACCGATCAGACGGCTGGAAAACTCGAACTCCAGATTCAACGATACACGACACGCCTCATCGCCCATCGAGGTAAACAGCCACTGCCCTTCAAAGCGCTTGAAAGGGCCTTCATTGAGCCTCATCTCAATGCGCTGAGGAGGGTGCAACTCATTGCGGGTGCTGAAGGTCTGCTCGATGCCGCCCCGCCCTAGCGTCAGTTCACCGATCAAAAGATTCTCACGCTCTTCGATAACACGTGCATGGCGGCAACCGGGCAGAAATTCTGGATAGCTGGAAAAATCGTTGACGAGGTCGAACATCTGTCGGTCAGTATGTCGCACCAGCGCCGAGCGATTGACTTTAGGCATTCACCTCTCCGCTGACGGCCATGGCTTCACAGGCGTATCATGACCGATTTGAATCCAATGAAAACTTATTTTAACACAGCATGGCCGGTGGTCTGCCGGCCCCGACTCATCGCGTGAATAATAGCTTACACTGCTCATTTCATCCGAGACATCACACAGGACACCCATGGGCAAGAAGAAAGACAAGGCACAAGGTGGCAATCTGATTGCCCAGAATCGCAAGGCTCGGCATGAGTATTTCATCGAGGAAACCTTCGAAGCCGGTGTGGCCCTGAGCGGCTGGGAAGTCAAGAGCCTGCGTGCCGGACGCTGTCAGCTGGTGGATACATATATTCTGGTGCGTCGCGGCGAAGCCTGGCTACTGGGCACTCATATCACGCCGCTGAGTACTGCCAGTACACATACGGCGGTGGAGCCGGATCGCACTCGCAAACTGCTGCTGCACAAGAAGGAGATCGCACGAATCTTCTCTCGCACCCAGGACAAGGGCCATACCTGCGTACCGCTGCGACTCTACTGGAAGGGCCCGCTGGTCAAGTGCGAACTGGCACTGGTGGTAGGCAAGCAGCAGCATGACAAGCGTGATACCGAGAAAAAGCGTGACTGGGAGCGCCAGAAGGCACGCATCATGCGTAGCCCACGCTAACAGCTATACGGCTGTACATGACCCGCATTCATGACATACACTGAGAAACGTATCGGGGGCGTTCCGGATTCGACGCCGGTAGTGATCCCTGAGGTGCATGCCGAGAGCGTAGCGTATCTCGTAAATCCAACGTTACTTTTAAAATAGTCGCAAACGACGAAACCTATGCTCAGGAAGGTGCACTCGCAGCATAAACCCTGCGGGTAATCTTTCTACCCTGAAGCGATGTGCCTGTTCATCGTGGATGGGCGTGAGCCAAAGCTGACAGGATCGCGAATGACGGCGTCTTCACGTCATTCGTTAAAACTCCGGAGACTCGCTGTATCGGATCCTGATCGTCGGAGCCGATGCGGCTAAACCAAAAGACGGAACTAAGCATGTAGATCCGAAGGGCTAGCACCGGCGGACGCGGGTTCAACTCCCGCCGCCTCCACCAAACAGCAAAAGGGCCGCTGAGCAATCAGCGGCCCTTTTCTTTGCTTAAACAGTGACTTATGGCACTTTTACTTAGCGACACCCATGGACAAAAATTGATCAGATGGGCATGAAATGGGCTGTGATGGGCATAGCCAAGGCAACATTTAAGGCAACATTTTTAGCCCTTCCAGAAGGGTTTATCTCCCATTCCTGAGTCTTCCATCATCACCTCGCCCACGTCTCTCTTTCCGTATGGTCAAAACGCAACAAATCGCAACGTTTTCCCCTGCTCCAGTCTTCCACGCAGCCCGTGCTGCGGCTGGCGTTGTAGAATCTGCGGCACTGCATCAAAACCGACCCATTTAGCGCGCAGGCGGGGCGGGGAGTCGACGGCGCGCCGGCGGCTTAGGATGCAGCCAACCAGCTGTGGATAAGGTGAAGCATGGTAGAGCGGGTGATCGGTAATGCGGGACAAGAACTGAACGCTCAGTACAGTCTCGAAATCATTCAGGGCTTGGAGGGATTGGTACTTGCCTCTCGTAGTGGCAACCATCGAAACAGCGATTACGGTACCGCTCTGACAATACTACTCCAACGATGCCAAGCTATCGGGCTCGACTCGCTTTACATCTATGTCGTCTCACAGCTCATGCTGAAAGCACGCTCTTCTATTGAAGAGCTAAGCATCGCGATCGATGGGCGCAGGGATATCCCTCTGCAATCCTTCGACTGCATACGGCTTCATCATCTCATTGGTAGAGAGCAGGAGAAAATCAGAGCGGATTCTGACTCACCAGCCAAAGGCGGGAACCGCACCAAGCGAATCCTCCTGCACCATCCAAACGCTGATAGAGCATTCTGGAATGATATAGCGAACGCTTCACACCTTGGGCAGCAAATACATGCAGGCACCAAACCTTCCGAAGCACCGAGCGACGACAGTCACACATTACTTGGCACGACTATGCCAAAAGCTGCCGCTCGAACAGTAGTCACCTATGCCCGGGATCCGAAGGTGGTGGTTTGGGTAATAGCTCAGGCACAAGGTATATGTGAATTTTGCGGTTCGAGCGCTCCCTTTCACCGCAGTGATGGAACTCCCTATCTCGAAGTACATCATGTCCGACCGCTTGCTGCAGGTGGCAGTGACACCACCACGAACACAGTTGCCGTTTGCCCAAACTGCCATCGACGCTTCCACCATGCCGCCAATCCAGATGAGCTGATTACGGAGGCCATCCAGCAAGTCGATCGGCTCATAGATGAACGATAAAAGCCGCCCATTTGGGCGGCCCTTCGAGACTCCGTTCCTATCGATTCGAGATGATCAGCTCTCCTCGAGGCTCGGTGGCCTGCTTCCCGTTTTGATAGCGCAAGGTCGTGCGTCGGATACTCAGTCCCTCGAAAGCCGCGTGCATTTCGGGGATATCGTTCACGCTGATCACTACCTGCCCTTTGGCATCATGAGCCAGCTGCGCCATACGATCGTACTGCTCGAGTCCAAAGTCGACACCGTAGCCGGCTGTCCCCCAATAGGGCGGATCCAAATAGAAAAGCGTGCCTGGCCGATCGTACCGACTGATGCACTCCGCCCAGTCCAGGTGTTCGATGAGCGTGCGTGACAATCGAAGATGAGCCGCGCTGAGATCTTCTTCGATGCGCAATAGATTGAGCCGGGGCGGACTGACTGCAGAGGTGCCAAAGGTCTGCCCCTCTACCCTTCCCCCGAAAGCCAGCTTCTGCAGGTAGAAAAATCGCGCGGCCCGTTGGATATCAGTAAGGTGACGCGGCTCTATCTCACGCTGAGTCAGATATTCCTCGCGACTTACCAATCCCCAGCGAAACTGTTTCACCAGCTCTTCAAGATGATGCTTCACGATGCGATAGAGGTTGATCAGCTCGCCATGGGCATCATTGATCACTTCCACAGGACTGGGCTCCTTCATGAAGAAAAGGGCAGCCCCGCCACAGAACGGTTCTACGTAAGCCTGGTGCGGCTGGAAAATCGGCAGGATCTGTTTGGCCAGACGGCGCTTGCCGCCCATCCACGGAAGAATCGGTTTGGCGTGTAAGGTCATACTGCGACACCCTGAGTCAGGCCCGTCAGAAACGGGCAACTAATAGAATCGTGGTGTCAGTGGCTTGCCTGTCTCGCATCCCTGACGCGCCCGGCCAGCCCCGCCGGGCGCACCTTCACTCCATTGGTAGACGTTCATCCGCAGTGCCGCTCAGATCATACGGCCGAAACCGCACCACCCTTTCCCCCACGATGTCGTTGATCTCTTCGAACACCGCCTGCAGCGGTTCGAGCTCGTTGGTCACGAACACCCGTGCCGCCTTTTCGATGTCGCCAAATCCGCCGGTATTGTTCGGGATGATCCCCATCAACTGCGGCGGTACCCGGTGACCGGCCAGGGTGTCATCGCGGGTCGTGTTTTTGATGTTCGCGAACTCGTCCTTCGCGGCAACCTCGCTGATCGGGATGATCTGCACCCCGTCCTTTTTGCCATTCGGTGAATGCAGGAACAGGTTCCGGAAGTTGCCCACGCCCTTCGAGTTCTTCAGCGCCTCGCGCATCGCATCGATGTCTTCCTGATTCTGCGCGGCATCGCTGACGTACATCACGAAACCGGCGTGGCTACCATTCAGGTAATACTTGCGGCGGAACAGCGTGGCGTTCTCGTTAAGCAGGATCGACTGCATCGCGCCGAGGTAATCCGGCACGCCATAGATCTCCTGATTGATGTCCGGTTCCAGCAGATGGATCACCGAATCGCGCTCGAACTCATTGGGCAGTTGCCAATTTGTAACCCACCAGAACTGCCCCACCTCGGTCCCGCGTCGCACGTACTTCGCCCGCGCCGGGCGCAGGTCGAGCAACCGACCCAGCTGACCCCGCACCTGCTCTAGATACGCATTGCCGAACACCAGATAATCGGTTACCAGCTCCCGGAATGCCCGGCGCCCGAGTAGCGGATGTGGAATAAACGACCGGCTCAGAATGTTGCGCTTCACTTGCAGCCCGCTGCCGTGGTGCGCTGTCGCCCGATACATTTTGGCCAGTGCGGGCAGATCGATCGGCGGCTCATACCAGCGCGCATTCATCATCCAGCAGCCGGTATAGAGAAAATCAGCCAGGTCGGTGACCGGTACCGGCTCGCCGAACGTGAACGCCTCCGCCCGCGCCGGTGCCGGCGCTGCGGGCTGCTGCTCGAACTGCGCATACATGCGCTGACGCGGCTTATCTGCCGTGGCGGTCATTCAGACATCTCCATAATCGAGCCGCCGCGCTCACCCTCGGCGAGTACGTCGATCGGCTCATTGTTGAGGGCATGCATCGTCGCCCACGCGAGATCCGCGTGGCCGGTCTGGGCGTTGCGCCCGGCGGAATAGGTGAACTGCCGGCCGCTCGCGGTGAGCTCGCGGCGGATGGCAGTGAAACTTTGGGCGATGATCACGTCCCGGCTGTCGAACTCCAGCCGGCCACGTTCGATGATGTGCTGTGCCTGTCGCACCAGTGCCGCTTTCGAATCCGGCGTGTAGCGATAGCGCGTCACGCGTGGGAACCATTTGGCGACCAGCTGGGCAACGGCCTCGCCCATGCCATTGGTATCGATACCGATGAACTGGACGTTATACCGGCGGCTGACTTCGTGGATAAACTCGGCCTGGGCTTCGTAGTCATGGCCCTTGATCCGATGCTTTTCGAGTATCCGGTGCCGGTCATTGCGATTCTTCGCCGGGGCCAGCACGACCAGCCCGGCACCGTCGCTGCCCTCGCCGTCGCCCGCCGGGTCATAACCCAGCCACACCGGGGCATTCCCGAACGGCCGCGCGGCAAATGGCTTCCAGTCGCGCCAGAGATCCCACGAATCGACCATGCAGCGCTGCATGGTCATCATCGGGAATGCCGACTGCGAATCGTCGACGAACTCGCACATCAGCAGGTTCGCGAACTCGTCATCCGAGTACTCCAAGCGCAGCTGATCGAGGTCGAAGAGATCACAGCCCCCGGCAGTGGCATCCTCGATGGTCACGATCTGGCGCCACTGGCCGTCGCCGCAATGTGCCCCACCGGCCAGCGCCGCGTGGCTCACATCGATTTCGATCCGATCCGCCTTGGCCCGGCGCTTGTTGAACCGCTCGCCAGTCCAGAACGGATAGGCCTCGTGGGCCACGGACGACGGCGTGCTGAAGTAGGTCTGCTTCCACTTCTTATGCATCGCCATACCGCTGGTGACCTTCCGGAACTGCTCGAAGCCGTTGATCCAGAAGTATTCGTCGAGGTAGGTATCGCCGTGGTAGCCCTGCGCCGTTTTCGCGTTCGTGCCGAGGAAATGCAGCTCGGCGCCGTTGGCCAGCACAATGGGGTCGCCCTTGAGCTCGACGCCGGTCGTCTCTTTGACGAACTGAACGATGTAGTTGCGGAAGATGTGCGCCTGCGCCTTGCTCGCGCTCATGAAAATCTTGTTCTTGCCGGTCTCCACCGCATCGGCAATGGCCTCGCGGGCGAAATACCAGGTCGCGCCGATCTGGCGCGATTTGAGCAGGTTGCGGATGCGCTCATGTTGCCCGGCCCGGTACCAGTGGCGCTGATAATCAAACAGTGACGCCTCGAACGCCTCGACGATCTGGATCACGCCCTCATCGCCGACATCGTTGCGCGCGGGCTTCTTCTTCTCGCCGGTGTTGCGCCGCTCGATGTTCGGGTTGAGATCCGCTTCGCGCCCGGTTTCCTCGTACCGATGCACCCGAGCCAGCCGCTCGATCTGCCGGCCCAGCAGATCGATTTCCTTGAAGTCTCTCCCCTCTTTCGCATCCTTCGCGATCAGCTGGACCATCCGCGCTTCGAGCGCCCCCTCGACCCGTTGCGAAGGTGAGGCGTCATCCCACTTACCACGCTGCTTCCAGCTCGCGATGGTGCCGCGCGGCACGTCCAGAAACTCGGCAATGCGCGACATGCGCCACCCCATCCAATACAGGTGGCGCGCGCTCAGCCGGGTGGCGTCGGCCTGGTCCATCGTGAGTTCGGGCGATTCTACTGTGTCGGTCATCGCGGGGCCTTCGGTCGTCATGCGGCCAGCGTACCGACCTGCCGCCTACCGATATTGGCCCCCGGCTTGTAACCCTCGGTTCTACAACGCGGAAGCGTTGAGGGATGTCAGCGGAGCGCGGAACCTGACGCCCATACAGCACCGCACCGCCCCGAGGACACTCAATGAAATGGTTCCGCATCGCCACCGAAGGCGCGACAACAGACGGCCGGAAGATCACGAGCCAGTGGCTCGAACAGATGGCCAAGAACTTCGATCCGGAGAAATACGGGTGCCGGGTCAATCTCGAACACATTCGGGGTGTGCTGCCGGATAGTCCGTTCAAGGCCTACGGCGATGTGACCGCGCTGAAGACCGAAAAGAACAGCGACGGCAAGGTTCAGCTGCTAGCGCAGATCAACCCGACCGATGAGCTGAAGGCGCTCAATGACAAGCGCCAGAAGATCTACACCTCGATGGAAGTGGATCCGGAATTTGCCGACACCGGTGAAGCCTACTTGGTCGGCCTGGCCGTGACCGATTCGCCCGCGTCACTCGGTACCCAGATGCTGCAATTCAGTGCCGGGGCCGGTGATGCCTCCCCGCTGGCCGGTCGCAAGCAACGCGCCGAAAACCTGTTCTCCGCCGCCGTGGAAACCGAACTCGATTTCTCCGAGGGCGATCCCGAGCCCGACAAACGACCCTCGCTGCTCGACAGCGTCAAGGCGCTGTTTAAAAAGCACGACGCCAAAACGCGTGAAGGGTTTGCCGCTTTCAAGGGCGATCTGGAGCAGACCCTCGGCGTTATCGTCGAGCGCTATGGCGCCCTCGAAACCGAGCTGGAAAAGCGCCCCACCATCGAGGAGCACAGCGAACTGAAGCAGGCGCACGACCAGCTCAAGGCCCGCTTCGATGAGCTGTATGCCCAGCTCGACAACAGCCCACGCCATCACTCGCGCACGCCGGCTACCGGCAGCGACGGCACTATCGAAACCGACTGCTGAGAGACCACCGCCTCATGCGTAACGAAACCCGCATCCTGTTCAACAAGTTTGCCTCGCAAGTGGCGACGCTCAATGGCGTGCCTGACGCCACTCAAAAATTCGCTGTCGAGCCCACTATTCAGCAGCGTCTGGAAAAACGGATTCAGGAATCCAGTGACTTTCTGAGCCGCATCAACATGATCGGCGTCGACGAGTTGAAAGGTGAAAAACTGGCTCTGGGTATCTCGGGCCCTATCGCCGCCCGTACCGACGTTTCCAAACAGGACCGCAAGACTCGCGACCTGTCTACGTTGGATGCTCAGGGATACGAGTGCCGGATGACCGAGTTCGATACTCATGTTGGCTACTCCAAGCTCGATGCCTGGGCCAAGTTCCCCAATTTCCAAGCGCTGATCCGCGACGCGATCGTTCAACAGCAGGCGTTGGATCGATTGATGATTGGGTTCAATGGCAAATCGGCAGCGGTACAGACCGACCCCGCGGCCAACCCCATGCTTCAGGACGTCAACATCGGATGGCTCCAGCATTACCGTACTCAAGCGCAGAAAAGGGTTCTCCAGAAAGGCAAAAACGGCGCCGGAGTAGTGATCGACCCCACGAAAGCCAAGGATGCCGACGGCAATACCAGCGGTATTGTTGGTGACTACGCCACGCTCGACGCTTTGGTCTATGACGTCGTGAACAACCTGATTGAGCCTTGGTATCGCCGCGCTCCCGGGCTTGTGGTGATCGTTGGGCGCAGCCTCATGGCGGACAAGTATTTCCCCCTGCTTAATCAGAGCCTACCCAGCGAACAAATGGCTGCCGACATGGTAATCAGCCAGAAACGTATCGGCGGACTGCAGGGAATAGACGTCCCCTATTTCCCCGATAACGCGCTCATGGTTACCACGCTCGATAACCTATCGCTCTACTGGCAAAACGGTGCTCGGCGCCGCTACGTCTCCGAGAATCCCAAGCGTAATCGGATCGAGAACTACGAAAGCTCCAACGATGCCTATGTCGTCGAAGACTTTGGTGCCGGCTGCCTGGTCGAGAATATCGAGCTCTCTCCTACCGCACTCAACGGTTAAGGAAGGGCAGTAATGACAAGCCTCGCTCGACGCCACTTCCAACGTGTCTCGGCCGCACAGGCGGCCGAAGACGCTGGCAACCAGCCGATGCACGGCGATGCCTTCGAGCTCATGCAGGCACAGCTGTTCGAGGATTATCGCCGGCTGAAATCCATCCATTCGGTCGAGCGCAAGATCGAGGTCAAGCGCGAGCTGCTGCCGAACTACGCCGAGTACGTCGATGGCGTGCTCGATGCCGGTCAGGGTGCGCAGGATGAGGTGCTGATGCGCGTCATGCTCTGGCGCATCGATGTCGGCGATATCGACGGCGCCCTGCCGATTGCCCGCTACGCCATGCGCTATCAGCTCGATCCCGGCGAGCAGTTCCAGCGCTCCACCGCCGCGATCCTCGTTGAAGAGTCCGCCGATCAGGCACTCGCACTGCCCGACGATGACGACTCCTTGCTCGATGCTTTGATCGAGATCGACGCCCTCACTCATGAGGCCGACATGCACGACCCCATCCGGGCCAAATTGCACAAGGCACTGGGCAACGGCCATCGCGCACGTGGCGAGCTCTCCGACGCCCTCACGCACTACCAGCGCGCGCTGGAGCTCAATGACCGAGTGGGCGTGAAGAAAGACATCGAGAAGATCGAGCGCGATATCGCCAAACAGCAGGACCCGCAACCAGACACCAGCCCCGAGGGCTGAACCCGAGTCGACCGCCGACGCCAGGGGGCACGACGGCGACGGAAAGCACCACGCTCTCCCGAAGCCGTCGTCCACCCCCTGATTAATCCCGAGGCCCTGCAATGAGCAGCTTCATCGCCACCGGCAACACCAGCGCCCGCGCCGCCGAGCCGATTGAGAACAACGGATTCTGGCCCGAGATCGACCCCGCCGATTTTCGCGCCACGCATCGCATCGACGGCACCGTCACCCCGGTGCGCGTGCAGGACGTGCTGCTGACCGCAATGGCAACGACCAATCGCATCCTGCGGCATTGGCAAGCCCAGCAGATCGAGGCCGGCTACCTCACTGCCGAGGCAGTACCTGCCCCGGACTGGCAGCCGCCCAACATCTACCCAGCGCTCTATCAGCGCGCCGTGTTTGCCGAGGCACACGCGCAGCTCCTTGAGCGTTACCGCGACTACGACGCCACAGCCAGCACACGGGATCGCGGCGATCTCAATGAGTACACCGGCGACAGCTACCGGCGCGACGCCCGCTATGCCGTGAGCGAGATCACCGGCCGCAGCCACGTCACCGTGGAGCTGATCTGAGATGGCCCGCACGGTGCGCAGCCAGCAGGGCGATACTCTCGACCGGCTCTGCCAGCGCTATTACGGCCGTACCGACGTGACCGAACGCGTCTATGCCGCGAACCCCGGGCTCTGCGAGCTTGGGCCGATCCTGCCGATGGCCACGGCCATCACCCTCCCCGACATCACAACGCCTGCGCCGAAGGCGCGGACCGTGCAGCTGTGGGACTGACGCCATGACCACACGCACCCGAAACCACCGACAACACCAGCCCGATCCAATCGGCGTGCTGATCACGCTGCTCATAGCCTACGCAGGAACACTTATGGCCAGCCCGCTCCAAATCACTACCGAGGTCGGCCGGAACACGCCGCCGCTACTTGTCACCATCCTGCACGCCGGTGGCATGACACCGGCGGACTGGGTCAGTGTGCTGACGCTGCTTTATCTGCTGCTGCAGCTGGGACTGGTTGGCCAGAAGTATCTCGAAAAGATTCGCGACTGGTGGCGCGGCCGCCATGGCGGAGGCAGATGAGAAACATCGGACGCTGGGCGGGTGGTGGCGCCATTGGGGTCGTCGCCGGTGGCGCCCTGTCGCTCGCAATCGGCGTGGTCAAACACTACGAGGGCACCAGCCTCGAATCCTACGCCGACCCGGTCGGCATCCCGACAATCTGCACCGGCCACACCGGCCCGACCGTCAAATTGCATCAGACCAAGACGCAGCAGGAGTGCGACGACCTGCTCGCCGGCGATCTCGGCCGGGCATTCGATGCGATCAACCGCTACGTCGATCCCGGCATCAACCAGAACATGCCGACACCCCGCCGGGCGGCGCTGGCCAGTTTTATTTTCAACGTCGGGCCGGGCGCGTTTCGGGACTCGACACTGCTGAAGCGACTCAACGCTGGAAAGCCTCGTGCGGCGTGCAATCAGCTGATGCGCTGGGTCTACGCCGACGGCCGCAAACTAGCCGGGCTGGTCAATCGCCGCGCGGCCGAACGCAAGCTCTGCATGCAGGGGCTCGACCAATGAGCGGGCTGCTGGGACGCGTGCTCGGCGCGATACCGATCAGGGTCTGGCTGATCATCGCCGGTACCGGGCTCGCCGGCGCCGGTGGCTGGTATGCCTGGCATGAATACCGCACTGCCCTCACGGACGCTGCAACGGCTCGGCAGGCTCGCGATACCGCACTCGCGGAATCCGCGCAACGCCAGCTGGTGATCGATGCCCTCTGGGATAACGCCCAGCGTCTCGAAACCCAGCGACGGGCGCTGGCCAACACGAAAGCCGCCCTCGAGCGCGTCGCCTCCGACCGACTGGAGCAGATCAGGAGCCTGCAGCATGACAACGAACAGATTCGCCAGTGGGCTGACACTCGCCTGCCTGATCGGGTTATCCGGCTGCGCAACCGCCCCGCCGTCACCGGCGCCGCCAATTATCGTCAAGCGCTGCGCGACGCCGAGCCCCTGCACCCTGCCGGCGAGCCATCCCATGACCAACGGTGAACTGCACCTGCAATTGGAGAAGACGGAAGCCGCCTGGGCGAGCTGTGCCGCCGAGGTGGACGCCATCATCGCCTGCCATACAGCGGAGCCCGGGGAATGAAAAAGCTCACAGCGCTACGCCAATACCTGATCGACGCCGTACCGCACCTGCAGCGCGACCCGGATAGCCTGCTGACCTTCGTCGAGGACGGCACCATCGAGTTCGCGCGCGGCCCCAATCTCTCCCACGGCTACACCTTCACCGCCCAGTTGGTGCTGACCGATTTCGCCGATGAGGTGGATACCATCATGATCCCGCTGCTCGACTGGCTCTCGGTCTATCAGCCCGATCTCGACCCGCAGCAGGCCGTGTCATTCGAGGCGGAGATCCTCAATAACAGCGCTGTCGATCTCGCCCTGCGCGTGCAGCTGACCGAGCGGGTGGTCGCCAAACGCGACTGCGATACCGGGCAGATCCGGGTCGATCACCGCATGCCGCGATTCGAGCGCGAGGAATGCCCCGCTCCGCACTGGCAGATGATGATTCGCGCCCCCGGCGACGAGGACTACACCCCGGTAGCGGAGTGGGATACCCCGGGAGGCAGCGATGGCATCTGACGACATGCAGCAGCTCGACGACTGGCTCGCACCGCTGATCGCTCGGCTCGATGCGCACGAACGCCGCCGCCTCGCCCGGGTGGTCGCCACTGACCTGCGCCGCGCCCAGCGCGAGCGCATCAAACGCCAGCAGAACCCGGATGGCTCGGATTTCGCTCCGCGCAAAAGCCGCGACCGGCAGGGTGCGATTCGGCGCGGCGTCATGTTCAGCAAACTACGCACCGCCAAATACCTGCGCACCCGAACATCGCCCGACGGCGCGACAGTGGGATTTTTCGGCCGCGTGGCCAGCATCGCCCGCACACACCAGTACGGCCTGCGCGACCGCGTTACCGAGAATGGACCGCGAGTGAAATACGCCCAGCGTGAATTGCTGGGGTTTTCAGAGGCCGACCGCGAGCACGTCCGCGATCTGATCCTCGATCACCTCGGCGGCGCGCTGTAACGCCCGGTTCTACAACGCACAGCGCTCGCCATCGGTGCCAACGCTGCCGACGATAGCCCCATACCCATCAGCACCCGGTACGCCCATGAATCCTGTCGAGCTCGCCCGACTGCTGCACAACCTGATCCGCCTCGGCACCGTGGCCGAGATCGATCACGCTGCCGTGCGTGTGCGAGTGCAGTGCGGCGACCTGCTGACCGACTGGCTGCCGTGGCAGGTCGACCGCGCCGGCGCGACCCGCAGCTGGAACCCGCCGACCGTTGGCGAGCAGGTCGTGCTGCTGGCCCCGGGCGGCGAGTTGCGTGCGGCTATAGTGCTGCCGTCGGTCAACTCCGACGCGTACCCCGTGCCTGTCCATGACCCGAACCTGACCCACTGGCTGATGCCCGACGGCGCCGTGATCGAGTACGACCACAAGGCCCATCATCTGCGTGCTGATCTGCCCGGCTCGGCATCCGTCGCTGCGCCCAAGGGCGTGAAGATCACCGGCCCGGTCACCATCGACGGCACCCTCCACACCACCGGCAAAACGACCTGCGATGCCGACGTGGTCGCCTCGGGTATCAGCCTGGTCCACCACGTCACCACCGGCGTCGAGTCCGGTTCGAGCAAATCGGGGCCACCGGAATGAGCGGCATGAATCGCACCACCGGCACCGCCCTGACCGGCATCGACCATATCCGCCAAAGCGTGGCCGATATCCTGACGACTCCCATCGGCTCGCGCGTCATGCGTCGCGATTACGGCTCGCTGCTGCCCGAGCTGATCGACCAGCCCCTCAATGGCGCCACGGCCCTGCGCGCCTATTCGGCGACCGTCGTCGCGCTGATGCGCTGGGAGCCCCGCATCCGCGTGCAGCAGATTCAGCGTCTGGTCAGCACTGACCGCCCCGGCCGGCTGACGCTGGTCATGACTGCCCGGCTGGTTGACTCCGGCGAGGATATCGATATGACGGTACCGCTCGGGGGTGCGCAGTGAGCAGCCCGATTGATCTCTCCCAGCTCCCGGCCCCGGCCATCGTCGAAACGCTCGACTATGAGTCGATCCTCGCCGAGCGCAAACAGCGGCTGGTTTCGCTCTACGATGCCGACGAGCAGGCCGACATCGCCGCGAAACTCGAACTCGAATCCGAGCCGATCACCAAGCTGCTGGAAGAGAATGCCTATCGCGAGGTCGTACTACGTCAGCGCGTCAACGAGGCCGCCCGGGCGGTGATGCTGGCCTACGCCGGCGGCGATGATCTGACCCAGCTCGCGGCCAATTACAACGTCACCAAACTGACCGTCGATCCCGGCGATCCGGATGCCGTGCCACCGGTACCGCCCACGCTGGAGAGCGATACCGATCTGCGCCTGCGTGCCCAGCGGGCGTTCGACGGCCTGAGCGTCGCGGGACCGCGGGCGGCCTACGTGTTTCATGCGCTCAGCGCCGATGGCCGGGTGGCCGACGCCACCGCGATCAGCCCCTCGCCCTGTGTCGCCATCGTCACCGTGCTGGCACAGGCCGGTACCGGCGAGGCGAATGCCGAGCTGCTCGACATCGTCGAGAAAGCGCTCTCGGCGGAAGACATCCGCCCGGTCGGTGACCGGCTGACGGTGCAATCGGCCCGCATTGTCGATTACGCCATCGATGCCACGCTCTATCTCTACCCCGGCCCCGAGCAGGAGCCAATCATCGCCGCTGCGCAGGCCAAGGCTGAGACGTATGTTAGCGAGCAACGCCGGCTGGGACGCGATATTCGCCTCTCCGCGATCTATGCCGCGCTACACGTCGAGGGCGTGCAGCGTGTCGAGCTGACCAGCCCGAGTGACGATCTGGTGATCGACGAAACCCAGGCCTCGCACTGCACCGGTATTACCATCGCGAACGGTGGCACCGATGAGTAGCCCGATCCTGCCCCCGAACGCTACCGCGCTTGAGCGTGCCGCCGCCGAGGCGCTGGCCGAACTCGAACGCGTCCCGGTACCGCTGCGCACGCTCTGGAATCCCGACACCTGCCCGGCCCCGTTGCTGCCTTATCTCGCCTGGGCGTTTTCAGTCGACCGCTGGGATCCGACGTGGTCCGAGAGCGCGAAACGCAGCGTGGTGAAAGCCGCGTTCTACGTTCATCAGCACAAGGGCACGATCTCCGCGCTCAGGCGCGTGGTCGAGCCGCTCGGTTATCTGCTTGAGGTTGAAGAGTGGTGGCAGCAATCGCCCGAGGGTGAGCCCGGCACGTTCGCCCTGCGCATCGGCGTCACCGATACCGGCATCACCGAGGGTACCTATACCGAGATGACGCGGCTGGTCGAAGACGCCAAGCCGCTGACCCGGCATATCGTCGGACTCGACCTGCTCGGCGAGACGCGCGGCCCTTTCTACATCGGTACCGGCACCCAGGACGGTGACATCACCACCGTCTACCCCTTCATCGCTCCCGAAACCGACTCGACCGGCACCACTTGGCTGGGCGCCGGCCTCGATCTCATCGACTCCACTACCGTTTACCCGCAGGAGAGCGCGGCATGAGCCAGTTCTATACCCTGCTCACCGACATCGGTCAGGCCAAACTGGCCAATGCCATGGCGGTGGGCGAACCCTTCTCGATCAGCGAACTCGCCGTCGGCGACGGGGGCGGCAGCGTCCCGGCCATCGATGCCAGCGCCACGGCACTGGTTAACGAGGTGCGCCGGGCGCAGGTCAATCGCGTCGAGACCGACGCCGACAATCCCAACTGGCTGGTTGTCGAACAGGTGCTCCCGCCGAGTGTGGGCGGCTGGTATATCCGCGAGGTTGGCGTATTCGATGAAGATGGCGATCTGATCGCCATCGGCAACTATCCCGAGACCTACAAGCCCCAGCTCAGCGAGGGCAGTTCACGCACCCAGACGGTGCGATTCGTGATGATGGTCTCGGACACCAGCGCCGTGACCCTCAAGGTCGATCCCGGCGTGGTACTGGCCACGCGAGAGTATGTCGATGACTCAATCAGGGACCACGCAGAGAGCCGCAATCATCCGGAGGCCACGACCACTGCGCTGGGTTTCGTCGAGCTGGCCAATGGCACCGAAGCGAAGAATCGGTCGGATAAAAAGCGGGTGCTGACGCCGGATACTGGCGGCCAGATGCTTGCCGGACACGAGAAAGCCACGGAGGCACACAAGGCAGATCAGATCGGGCTCACGTCAACGCTATCTGTGTTCGGCAGCGCTGTCACCACTGTGCACGGTGTTCTGGCTGCATTGGGCAATTCATCCAAGGCCGGTATCGCAACTCAGCAGGAGGTCAACGACGGCAGCGGGGATAATGTCGTGACTGCATCAAAGCTCGGCGCCTGGGCGCGACTCGGATTCGAGTCGTCATTCGGTGAGACCGGCTATCTGGCACTGCCGACATGGCTGGGCGGTTTCATTTTTCAGTGGGGGCAGGTCAGCTTATCAGGACCTACCAGCGATGGTTCGGCGAATTCAGAGTATGACCACAAACACACTTATACATCATGGTCGATCAACTGGCCGATTTCTTTTCCAAAGGCTTGTTATTTTGGTCTACCCATTCCCCGGGATATAACTGACGGCCCGTCAGAAGGCGCTGAGCTGGTCGGGACGGTTGCAGAACTTGGCAAGACCGCGATGTCAGGCAAATCGGTACGTGTATCAGGAACCAATCAAGGGACAGAGCACTACATGCTGACGTATTTCGGAGTCGGGAGATAACCATGCCGCACCGTTTCAGCCCCTCGGAAAAAGCCTTTTACTCGGTCGCGCTCGAAGCACGTTATCGCGCGGAAAAGTCATGGCCGAATGATCTAGTTGACGTGACCGACGCCCAGTATCGCGAATACGCATTGAGTAGCCCGCCGGTCGGCAAGATGCTCTCAGCCGATGCTGCTGGCACCCCGACATGGATCGACGTGCCACCACCTGAGCCCGAGCCCGCCGAAACCCGCCGCGCCCGCGCCATCGCTCGCATCGACCGCGCTGCCGATCAGGCCCGCGCCGCTGACCGCTCGATCGGTCAGTATCTCGATGCCGAATACCGCGTGGTAAACGACGCGCTTGCCGAATGGCGCGCTCGGGAGTCCGATGATGCGCCGGTACCACCGGCCATCGAGGCATGGGCCGATGCCGAGGGCATCAGTGCTATTGAGGCTGCCGAGCAGATTGCCGAAGCCGCCGGCCGTGCTGAAGATCTGCTGCTGGCTGTCCGGCACGTTCGGCTGGCCGGGAAGGGAGCTATCAGAGATGCCGGCGATGATGCCGATTTCGACGCACTCGTGCAGACGTATATCGAGCAGTTTGAGCAGATCGAAGCGTCCGTGCCCGGGGCTTGACGTTGCCAAAAACCAAGTCGTGATGGCCTTCTGGCCACTCCTGCAGCCACTCGAGTAGCCACGATGTACGAAGACCAAACGATAAACAGCCTCATCCGGGACATGAATCTTGAAGACAATACTTCCCGGGGAGGTGAATCAAGAGCGCTGTTGCAAACAATCATAAGCAGTCGTCGAGATGAATTAACCGATGAGCAGATTCGCAACATTGAGAAAGCACTCGAAAGCTAGTCGCTAAAGCCCGCCAATCGGCGGGCTTTATTACTCAAGTCTTATCGCGAATATCCTTGGTAGGACCGTTTGTCTTACATGAAGCAATCCCATTCTCACGCGCTTGAGTCGAAGAATACATTTCACTCGTGCCAATCACCTGACCATTACGAGCCTTCAGATTGAAATACGGGCTCCCGTCTCTAGCGGTGAGTCGATCATATCGATCATCGTGAGGGCTATTTTCTTGGCATGATCCGATGCCATTGAGAGCTCCGGCCCTCGACTCGTAAGTTTCGCTGCTCAAAATAACTTGGTTATTGTCGGCCTTGAGATTGAAGTGGTAGTGGCCACCTCGTCGTGTTAACTCGTAATAACCTGCCATGGTTTCTTCCTGTTAATTCATCTGAGTTAGAGAGAGCGTCCCTTTCGGGCATTAAAGCTTGAACACTCTTCAAGAAGTAACGAATATATTTACACTTCGCAACATAAAGCAAATAATGTAAACCAAAGTTCTACAACGCCCAGCGCTCGCCATGCCCTACGCCCCGCCACACCATGAAGCCCTGACACCGATTCTGCCCCGTTTCCCTGATCAGGACTCACCATGGCACTCTCGCAATATCATCACGGTGTGCGCGTTGAAGAGATCAACGAAGGCACCCGCACCATTCGCACCATCGCCACCGCGATCATCGGCATCGTCGCGACCGCATCGGACGCCGACGCGTCGACATTCCCCCTCAACCAGCCCGCGCTGATCACCAATGTCTCGACGGCCATCGGCCAGGCCGGCACCCAGGGCACCCTGCGTCGCACGCTGGATGCCATCGGCGATCAGTGCTCGCCGGTCATCGTCGTGGTCCGCGTCGAAGAAGGCATCGATGCCGACGAAACCACCTCGAACGTCATCGGCACCACCACCGAGCTGGGTCAGCGTACCGGCCTGCAGGCGCTGCTGACGGCGAAGCAGAAAATCGGCGTGACGCCGCGCATCCTCGGCGTGCCCGAGCTCGATACCCAGCCGGTCGCCACCGAGCTGGTCAGCATCGCGCAGAAATTGAGGGCATTCGCCTATGTCCACGCAGATGGCGCCGAGGCCATCACCGACGCTACCGCCTACCGCGACAATTTCGGCGCCCGCGAACTGATGGTGATCTGGCCCGGGTTTCTCGCGTTCGACACTGCCGACTCGACGACCAAGGCCGTCAGCAGCGTGGCCCGGGCGCTCGGCCTGCGCGCCAAACTCGACAAGACCACCGGCTGGCACAAGACGCTTTCCAACGTCACAGTTAACGGCGTCACCGGCATCAGCCGGGATGTGTTCTGGGATCTGCAAAGCCCGGACACCGATGCCGGCATCCTCAACGCCGCCGACGTCACCACGCTGATCAATCAGAGCGGCTACCGCTTCTGGGGCTCGCGCACCTGCGCCGGGCCGGAATCGCTGTTCCCGTTCGAGAACTACACCCGCACCGCGCAGATTCTCGCGGACACGATTGCCGAGGCGCATCTCTGGGCTGTCGACAAACCGCTTCATGCTTCGCTCGCGAAGGACATCATCGAAGGCGTCAACGCCAAGTTCGCAGAATTGCGCGCCTTGGGCCTGATCATCGACGGCACCGCCTGGCTGAACACCGAGCTCAACACCGCGACCAGCCTCAAGGCCGGCAAACTGCGCATCGATTACGACTACACCCCGGTACCGCCGCTGGAAGATCTGGGATTTCAGCAGCGCATCACCGATACCTACCTCGCTGATTTCGCCGAGCGCGTCGGCGGCAACACGGCTTCGAGCTGAGCAGGAGACCCTGAGCAATGGCACTCCCGAAGAAACTGAAAGACCTCAACCTGTTCGGCAATGGCGACAGCTATCAGGGGCAGGTGCAGTCCGTCACCCTGCCGACCCTCTCGCGCAACGTTGAGGAATGGCGCGGGGGTGGGATGGATGGTCCGGTCGGCATCGACATGGGTATGGATGGGCTCATCACCTGTCAGTGGACCGTTGGCGGCCTGATCGAGTCGATTTTCGACAATTTCGGTACCAGCCGCATCGACGCCGACATCCTGCGTATGACAGGCAGCTATGAACGCGACGATGTCGACGAAGTCACCGCCGTCGAAGTGGTGATGCGTGGCCGGCACACCGAGATCGACATGGGCGACGCGCAAAGCGGCGAGAACACCGAGCACCAGATCACCAGCACGCTCAGCTACTACCGCCTCGACATCGACGGCTCGACCAAGATCGAGATCGATCTGCCGAACTACGTGTTCAAGGTCAACGGCGAAGATCGGTTGGCTGCCCGCCGGCGAGCGCTGGGCATCTGATCGCGAACCACTGACACTCCGAACCTGAATCAGCACTGGAGAACAGCACCATGGCCCAGGCCAAAGAAAACACTACCGCACACGTCAGCGAGCCGATCGAGCTCGACACGCCCATCCAGCGCGGCGATACGACCATCGAGCAGATCACCCTGCGCAAGCCGGCCAGTGGCGAGCTGCGCGGCGTCAATCTCGCCGACGTGCTGCAGATGCAGACCGACGCGCTGATCAAGCTGATCCCGCGCCTCTCGAACCCGTCGCTCACCGAGCACGAGGTGCGCCAGATGGACCCCGCCGATCTGGTCCAGTGCGGTGGAGAAATCGCCGGTTTTTTGCTGACGAAGCGGGCACGGGGCGAAGCCGCATAAACCTCCCCGGCAACGTCGAGGACGCGATGGCCGATCTGGCCATCGTGTTTCACTGGACGCCCGCCGACTGCGCGGAATTCACCCTGCGCGAACTGATGGAATGGCGCGAGCGCGCCCGCAAACGCAGCAATCCTGACGAGGGCAATCGTGGCCAATCCGCTAAAGCTTCAGGTCGTTCTCGACGCCATCGATAAAGCCACCGCCCCACTGAAGAAGATCACCCGGGGCAGCAGCAAGACGGCCGACGCTCTGAAGGCCAGCAAGCAGGCGCTGCGAGATCTCGAACGCCAACAGCGCGACCTCGGCTCATTCCGCAAACTCAAGGAAGCCACCCGCGAGAACGGCGAAGCACTGGCCGCCGCGCAGGAACGGCTGCGCAACATGCGTGCCGAGCTCAAGCAGACCGACGCCCCCACCGAGAAATTCCAGCGCCAGTTCAAACAGGCCAGCGATGAAGTCGACCGCCTGACCGGCAAGATGGGCGACCAGCGCCGCCGCCTGGGCGAGCTCCGATCCAGCCTCAAACAGGGCGGCGTCAGCACCGACAACCTCGGTCAGAGCGAGAACCGACTGGCCGAACAGATCCGCGAAGCGAATCAGCAGTTCGACGCGCAAAAGCGGAAGATGGGCGAGGTGGCCCGAGCGCAGAAAAAAGCTCAGCAGGCCGCCGATCAGTATCATCGCGGCGTCGGCCGGGCCAATGCCATGCGCGGCTCAGGGTTCACCGGGCTGGCCACCGGTGGCGCGGCACTCTATGGTGCCGGCCGGCTACTCGCGCCGGGGGTGGAATACGGCGAGCAGATGAGCGCCGTACAGGCGGTCGGCCGCTTCAATGCCAAGGATGAGCAGTTCAAGGCACTGAAACAGCAATCCCGCGATCTCGGTTCCAGCACCCAGTTCAGTGCCAGCCAGGTCGGCGCCGGGCAGGAATTCCTGCTGCGGGCCGGCATGAGTGCCAAGGCGATTCAGTCATCCATGAAGGACGTGCTGAACCTCGCCATCGCCAACAACACCGAACTCGGCCGCACCGCCGATATCGCCTCCAACATTGCCGGCACCTTCAAGATCGATCTGGAGAAGGAAGGTGCCATGGGGCATGTAGCCGATGTGCTTTCGGCCACAGCCAGTCGCGCCAATGTCGATCTGGAAAAGCTGGGCGAGACGGTAAAGTATCTCGGCGGTGCCGAGGATCTCGACCTGACCCTGGAACAGGCCAGCGCCATGGCCGGCCTGCTGGGCAATATCGGCATTCAGGGCAGTCAGGCAGGCACCACGCTGCGCGGCATGATGAACCGCCTCACCGATCCGTCGAAGGAGGCTGCCGAGGTCATCAAAAATCTCGGTGTGCAGGTCTCCAATGCCGACGGCGAAATGCGCTCCATGCCGGAGATTCTGCGCGACATCAACAATGCCACGAAGGATCTCGGCAACGCCGACCGGAAGCAGGCGCTACAGCAGATTTTCGGCGCCGAAGCCGGCTCGGGCATGGCGGAGCTGGTCAGCCAGATGAGCACCGGCGCACTGGATGAGCTGATCGAAAAGCTCAGGGTCGCCAGTGGTGAGAACGACCGCATGGCCAAAACCATGGCCGACAACATCGGCGGCGACCTCAAGAATCTGCGCTCGGCCTGGGAAGAGGTCGGCATCTCGATCACCGATACCAATGAAGGCCCCTTGCGCGATCTGATCCAGCAGGTCACCGGCATCACCCGGGGCATCGGAAACTGGATCAAGGCCAATCCGGAACTGGCCGGCGGTATCGCGAAAGCCGCTGCCGGGCTCGCTACGCTCGTTGCAGTGGGCGGCGCGTTTACCATCATGCTGGCCTCGATTCTCGGCCCGATAGTCACCGTGCGCTATGGCATGGCAATGCTGGGCCTGCGCACCGAGGGCCTCGGCGGCAAGATCTATTCACTGACCAGCCGCATCCTGCCGGCACTGGGTAGAGGCATCCTGCTGATCGGCCGCAGTCTGGCAATGGCCGGTCGGCTACTGCTCACCAATCCAATCGGCATCGCCATCACCCTGCTGGCGACGGCAGCCTATATGATTTATCAGAACTGGGCGCCCATCAGTCAGTTCTTCAGGGATCGCTGGGAAGACATCAAGACGGCATTCAACGGTGGCGTCGGCAGCGTGATGAAACTGCTGATGAACTGGAACCCCATCGCGCTGATCTATCGCGGCATCACCGCCGGGCTGGCAAAGCTCGGCATCGAGATCCCGGAGAAGTTCACCAGCCTGGGCGGCTTCATCGTCGATGGCCTGATCGGCGGCGTGACCAGCAAGATCGGCGCGCTGAAAGACCGGATCACCGGCATGGCCAGCAGCGTTAAAAGCTGGTTCGCGGACGTGCTCGGGATCAATTCACCGTCGCGGGTCTTCATGGAGTTCGGTGGCTGGACGATTGAGGGCCTGATCAGCGGTCTGACGAGCAAGTTGGCCGCGCTCAAGGATCGGGTAACCGGCATCGCCGGCAGCGTCGCCGGATGGTTCAAAGAGAAATTGGGGATCCATTCACCAAGCCGCGTGTTCACTCAGCTCGGCGGCTACACCGTGGATGGTCTGAATGTCGGCCTCGATGCCCAGCGCCACGAACCCGCTCGGCGGGTCGCCGAGATCGCCCGCAACGTGCAGCGCGCCGGGGCCGGTATGGCGCTCGGCGCCCTCGCCCTGCCTGCCGTGGCCGCACCCGGCATCGATCAGGGCGAGCCGATCCGGTTCGACTCGCGGCCGCCGCTTTCCCAGCAGGCAGCACCGAGCTACACGGATAATTCGACCAGCCACTACACCATCACGATCACCGCCCCACCCGGGAGCGACGAGCATGCGATCGCGAAAGCCGTAAGTCGCGAGCTAGATCGGAGGGAACAGGAGCGGGCTGCGCGCCAGCGGTCTTCGATGTGGGATCGGGAGTAACTTCCTTGCTCTTCGGTGTGGGATCAGAACCAACTTCCTTCTTCCCTTCACGGATATGTTCCCTAAAGGTCAGAACACATGCTACGAACATTGCAAACAGTCCACCAAAGAAAAAGGTCGGAAATCCCACAATGGCAAGATTTTTAGGATGTCCATTCCATAAAAGAAGGCCTGATGGTTGGGCAGGCATCATTGATGCAAGCAATTGTGCTAAAGCCATTATGAACCCGAAGGAGAAAATCACCCCTTTATACCTTCGACTTCCTGCTGAGTTCACACCCAAAGCAATTGCAACACCTGAAAAAGTAAGCAAGCCAGAGGTGTCTATATTTCTAAGAGAGTTGAAAAGCTGGCTCCACCCCAAAGAGTAACCAAAACCAATTGTTGCGGTAAAACCAAGAAAATACGCAGACAAGCACCCAAATAAGAACTCCTTTTCCTGTTTAGTTAATTTCTTTTTCCCCACTGGTGACTCCTATGCTCATGGCCCTTGGAATGTTCGTATTTGAGACAAGTACGGTCCCCTACCAGCAACTCCAGCGCCGCACCGAGTGGCGCCATGCCTCGCAGTCGCGTGTGGGAGACCGTCCCGCATATCAGTTTATCGGCCAGGGCGCCGATACCATTACCCTTTCGGGCACGCTCTATCCGGAGCTGACCGGCGGCCGCGTGGATCTCGACCAGATTCGGGACATGGCCGACCAGGGCAAGGCATGGCCGCTGGTCGAGGGCAGCGGCCGGCAGTACGGCTTGTGGGTCGTTACGGGTGTCGATGAGACATCGAGCACGCTGTTTCGCGATGGCGCGGCGGCAAAAATCGAGTTTTCTCTGACGCTCGAGCATGTCGACGACAATCAGACCGACCGCCTCGGCGATCTCACACTCTACAGCGCCGCGCTGCTGCAGGGAGCCTATGCCTGATGGCCGCGAATCAGCAGCGCCCCTACCGGCGCCCCGGCTACCGCATCACACTCGCCGGGCAGGACATCACCCCGCGTATTAACGGCCGGCTGATCAATCTGCGCATCCGCTCCCAGCGCGGGCAGGAGGCGGATCAGCTCGATATCAGTCTGACCGATCACGATGGCCTGCTCGATATTCCGCCCAGCGGCGCAACGCTCTCGGTCGCGATCGGCTGGCTGGATGAGGGCCTGATCGACCGGGGCGTGTTCACCGTCGACGAGATCACCCATTCGGGCAGCCCGGACCAGCTCACCATCCGCGCACGCGCCGCCGACATGGGCAGCCTGCTGCCCGGCAAGCGCTCGCAGTCATGGCACGACATCACCCTGGGCGAGATCGTCGACACCATCGCTGGCCGGCATGAACTCTCCCCGGTGGTAGGCGACACGCTCTCCGGTATCCGCATCGATCACATCGACCAGACCGACGAATCGGACCTCAATTTCCTGACTCGGCTGGGCAAGCGCTATGACGCCATCGCCGCAATCAAGTCCGAGCGCATGCTGTTCACGCTCGTCGGCGAGGCACTCACAGCCAGCGGGCTCGCTTTGCCAGCCGCCACCCTCACCCGCCGCGATGGCGACCAGCACCGGTTCAGCCGTACCGACCGCGACGCTGACAGCTACACCGGTGTAAAGGCGTACTGGAACGACACGAAAGGTGCCGAGAGAAAGGAAGTCATTGCCGGCGCGAAGGATAAATCCAAGGAGCTGCGCGAAACCTACGCCAGCGAGGCCGACGCAATGGAAGCCGCGAAATCGGAATGGCGCCGCATCCAGCGTGGCGCGGCCACGTTCGATCTCACCCTCGCCCACGGCCACCCGGACCTGATACCAGAAACGCCGCTCACGCTCAGCGGCTGGAAATCGCAGATCGACGGCACGGACTGGCTGATCACCGAGGTCGAAGACTCGCTCGATGACAGTGGGTATGGGACACGGATCAAGTGCGAGATACAGAATTCTTCAGAGTAAACCATCTTCGCCGATAGACCTTTCAAAGACACGGGCATGCCTCAAGGCCATCGGAGAATTATTCAAATGAAGAAACGGGCTTTTTTGCTATTAAGCACTATTTTTCTGTCCCCCCTCGCATACTCTCAACCCCAGGATATAACGCAGCTCAACCCAAATGTCGTAGCAGCGGCGAATTGCCAAGGGCAGATTACCGGAATAGCAATCAGCAACTACAGCTCTGGCATCCTGAATGAGCAGCGCACGAAAGCGATGATGTATGGCGCCACACTTTACGAATTTTTCGTCCTGTTCCAGGAAGAAAGCCTCAGCCATCTTCAGAAGTATCAGCAGCAATACGCTCAGTTCGAACAATCTGCTCGAACACAAGTGCTCGAATCCATCGATAATGGCAACTTCACCTGGGACTCGCAGGGCGATATTGATGTTTGTACAGCCCGCATGACCGAAGCGCTTACTTCTCCATACCCCTCTGAGATGACCCAGACGTTTCGAGATCACATCAAACAAAATCTCGACCAGCGCTTCGAAGCCATGAAAAACATCATGGGTGCAATGCAATAAGTGCCTGACACCGGCCTACAACAAAAAAGCCCCGGCCAAGGGGATGGCTGGGGCAACAAGCGAGGAAGGTGGAGTGCCTTACATTCATGATCCATATCGGCCGACGCTGATATAGCTTGAGTCTGATCCACCCCCTACCTACCCGTACCATTCCCCTCATCGATTGGTCTTGAATCAGCGATTGCAGATAGCCTGTTGGCTTGCCGATACTGTATAAAGATACAGTTTGGTTACATTCGTCAGGACATCCACTCATGCAACCCGCTCTGGAACTACTCACCCTCGATGCCACGCCCCTGCACTCCATGACCGTGCATCGGCCCTCGTGGATCTCGATTGACCGCTGGACCAACACGCTCGAAGAACTGACCCTCTACCCCTCCACCCTGGTCGACTGGCTCGATGAAGACACCGCCACGCTGACATGGCCGAGCGAAGTGATGTGATGCGCCTTATCGACCAACACCCCATGACCGTCGACCCGCCACGGCGCTCCATCCCCTGGGCGATCTTTCACGTTCGCGCCGGGCTCGCCGGCTTCCCCAGCCCGGCACAGGATTACGATGGCGGCTCCATCGATCTTAATGAGCAGCTGATCCCGCACCCCACCGCCACGTTCATGTTCACCGCCCAGGGCGATTCGATGTCCCGCGCGGATGGCTCGGGCATCTGTAATGGCGACCGCCTGCTGGTCGATCGCTCCCTCGACGCTACACACGGCGATATCGTGGTTGCCGTGGTCGATGGCGAACTGGTCGTGAAGGAGCTACGCACCAAAGGCGGCAGGCCAGCGCTGCACAGCGCCAATACCTGCTATGCCCCGATTCCCCTGCTCGACCGTGATGTACAGATCTGGGGCGTCGTCACCAACGTGCTGCGCACGCTACGGCGATGAAAGGCCCGATTGCCCTCGTCGACTGCAACAACTTTTACGCCTCCTGCGAGCGCGTGTTCGAACCGCGCCTGCAAGGCGCGCCGGTCGCCGTGCTCTCCAACAATGACGGCTGCGTGATTGCCCGTTCGCAGGAAGTGAAGGCCCTCGGCATCGAGATGGGCACACCGATTCACCACATCCCGCACGAGGCGTTCCGCGCCGGCTTGGTACTGCGCTCATCAAACTACGAGCTCTACGGCGATCTCAGCGCCCGGGTGCTGGCCACCCTGCGCGAACACACACCGGACGTGGAACCCTACAGCATCGACGAGAGCTGGCTCGGCTTCGGCGGCTTCGATCCGGCCGGGCTGACTGACTACTGCCGTAAGATGCGCCGCACCGTCCACCGCTGGACCGGCATTCCCGTATCGGTCGGCATCGCCCCTACCCGCACGCTCGCCAAACTCGCCAATCACTATGCCAAACGCCACGCAGCCACAGGCGGTGTTCATCAGCTGGGCGGACTGGACGACCCCGCGACTCGCGCCCTGCTCGAGCGCACGCCAGTGGGTGATATCTGGGGGATCGCCGGACGCATCGAAGCACGCCTGGCACAACTGAAAATCCACAGCGCGCTGGATCTCGCCCGCGCCAATCCCAAATGGATCCGGAGCCACTTCTCCGTGGTGATCGAACGCACCGCGCTTGAGCTCGCTGGCACGCCCTGTATCGAAATGCTCGACGAGCACGAATCTAAAAAGATGATCATGACCTCACGCAGCTTCGGCCGAATGACCGGCGACTACCATGAGATTCAGGAAGCACTGCGCGCTCACGCCTCACGCGGCGCCGAAAAGCTCCGCGCTCAGCGCAGTCTCACCAGTGCCGTGATGGTGATGCTCAAGACCAACAAGCACGCCCTGCATCTGCGCCAACACCAGGACGCGATCACCATCGCCCTCCCCCGGCCAACAGATAGCTCATTCGAGATCGTGCGCGCTGCCCAGCAGGGGCTGGAACGCATCTGGCGCAAGGGCTATCGATACCAAAAGTGCGGCGCCCAGCTGATGGATTTGATCGGCCGCGGTAACCAGCAGCTCGGTATCTTCGAATCATCACAATCCGACGCCGAACGGCAACGCAGCGACAAGCTAATGGCCACGCTCGATCAGCTCAATCGCAACTATGGCCGTGGTACGGTAACCGTAGGCATGCAGCGACAGGAAGCGGCGTGGCAGCTGCGCAGTAACTACCGCTCGAATCGATGGACGACAAGGTGGGAAGAACTGCCTACAGTCAAACTATGACAAGAGCACTTTAACCAGTGCTGATACACATCTTTGTCCAAGCATTACCCATGCGCTACCTGATCCTCCTGATACTGACCACTCTTCCCCTCATTGCCCAGGCTGACGACTACGGCTCGGCCACCGTCCAGCAGGTCACCAGCATCTACGATGGCGATACCTTCCGCGCCGATCTCGCAGGCCCCAACGGTGAACCATGGCCGGACATCATTGGACACCGTGCCCCGATCCGGGTCGCCGGTGTCGATACTCCCGAGATTCGGGCCGAATGCGACGCCGAAAAGCAGGCCGCACGGCAAGCCAAGCAATTTACCGTCGCCCACCTCCGTGACGCTGAAAGGATCCGTTTGGAGCATCTTGATCGCGGCAAATACTTCCGCTTGGTGGCCAATGTCATGATCGACGGTCGAGATCTGGGCCAGATGCTGATCGATGCCGGCCTGGGCGTACCGTACGGCGGCGGGCATAAAACCAACCCGTGGTGCGAGTAGATCCCAGCTAACAAGTACCAGCGAAGCAGGGCCGCTCATGCTATCCCGGTCTCTGCCGATATATCAGGCATCACGCATCATCAAGGAGCGATGACCATGTGCTCGGTAAGTGCAGTACGCCCCCTAACCCCAGACGCTAGTAACGATGGACATGACCGCGCAGCGGAAGTCATGAAGGCTTGTGGCAGTTCGGTCAGGCTGAGGATGCTAAAAATTATCGCTTCCGAAGACGAGATCATGGTGAGCGAGCTGAATAAACGGATCGACCTGACCCAGTCAGCACTATCACAGCATCTGAAGGTATTACGGGATGCGGATCTGGTACAGACCCGGCGGGATTCACAGCGGATCTACTACTCGATCAAGGGCGACGAGGTGCTCACCCTGCTGCGGTCGCTGAAAAGCCTATTTGGTTAACCCTTTTATTGCCGAGCATTAAAATCAACTAGCGTTTGACTTAGATGATAAATTGCAGCATTAAATGAGGGCATCCCGCCTTCAGTCTTTTCGTAACATCCAAAGATCCTGAGGAAAACAGAGCTGGCAGACCCGGCGAGACTTTCAACAGATAAATATTCTCCTCAATATTGGTAACACAACCAAGATTTATTCAGACCAAAGGAGTTAAAAACTCAGTTCAACAACGCACCCAAGCGAGAAAACATCTAGTCAAAAATCAAACGAGGATAAAATGAGCGACACTGAAGAAATTAAAAAATATATAACAGAAATCCAAAAAATAATAAAAACGATGGAGGCGCAGAGCGAATCTGAAGAAACAATAAAAGAGGAAATAGAAAAATATCTAAGAGGGAAGCATTCTGAACGTAAAGGTGTTTGCCATAAGCTTTCCCCGAAGCAGAAAAGATGCCTAAGGAAAGAGATAGATGCTATCTCGGCCAACCATCGCGCTATTAAACCCACTTACTACCGCATATACAAACACATATCACTTATCATATAAACAAGCGCTCCTGATATAATCCCCTAAAGGGACAAGAGACCGCTGAAAAGCTTTAGAACTATGAAGGATTTTAGTAACAGAAACTCTCAAGCTTTCGACTTGCTCGTTCAAAGCCAACAATTTTTCAACATCCACCGAATCTCTTATCTCTTTATAACCCTCTTTAGTTTTCTGCAACCTTCCATTAGAAACAGTTGACTCATATAACCGCCTAAACCTTTTTAACCACAAACCAACCATCTCTCTTTGCTCATCCTTACAAGCCATTTCTCTATAACCAAGGAGCTTTGACTCTATCTGTTCTCGAACATCAACAAGATCGCTATTCTTTATTTCTATCTCGCTTTGCTTAATCCCAATATTCTGATAAAACTCCAGCCTTTGAAAGTAATTATTTTGTCTCGATTGGTATATCGATACGACTAAAGCTAATATAGCTATTGATAGTGCAAGAATATCAATGAAACGTGACATCAGTTCAACCTGAATTGTTTAGTTTTAAAAAACATACCGCCTCGTCTGACTGATCACTACCCCCCGCAACCGTTCTGCGCATGCCGGCAATGATTCACCTTGGCGGCAATACGGTCGCACTCGCCAGCCAGGACGCCAAACCTGTACTAAGCGCTGTTCTCCCTCAATGTCGACGATCACAAGATCTCCGTGACCAGGGGAGCGTGCTTCATCGACAATCAGCATATCCCCCTCAATCAACGGACCAGTCACACCCGCGCCTTCGTGCACTGAGACCAGGTAGCAAGTCTCAGGGAATGCTTTGATGTTGAAACAGCTCATCTCCGGATGATTAACGCCCTCACTCAGCGGACCGACATACTCCACACGCATCACAATCGTCACCCAAATACTGTACGTATATACATATACGATAATTCAGGTTGTCTGATCAAACTTCAGGAGCAAGAAAGCCGCTCCTATGGGAGCGGCTGAAGCCTACCAGGATCAATTGAATTGAAAGGACTTCCTGTTGCTGGCCGCGTCGGTTTCCATTTCGATACAGCTTTTCAGGATCGAATAGCTGGACCCACCAACACTGGCCACCTGCTGACAGTAGTCCTGTGTTTTTGCAGGCACATCTGCCCAGCTGCTTTTCAAAACATCGTAAGCGTCCTGCTGCATATCGATGCAGCTGTTGTAGATCGCATTGCTGGAGCCGCCCACGCTGGAAACCTGCTTACAGTAGGCCTCCACATCAAAATGCGGCAGGTCCTCGGCATGGACAGCACCCGAAACCAGCATCAGTAGTGAAACACTGATGATACGTCGCATATCGCCTCCTCAATCGATAGCGTGCTGCAACATGGGCAACACCATGCCGACTTGGGTACCTGAATGATGCGGACTGGCAACCATGGCGCTGAAAATGGCGAGTCCAATGAAATAGATGGCAGGGGAGACGATCAGGGTACAGACGATCTGTGTGATCCCGGCACCAGTACGACCACGGGTGATCACCACGATCGCGGTAATGAACGCGACCAGATTGAGCGGCCAACCGACAAACATGCCCAGACCGGGGACAGGCACAAGAAAGCAGATCCACGCGACCAGCATTACAATCCAGGTCGCTTTGACCGGGGCGCGGGAGGCAAGAGAAGCAGTGGCTTCAGACATGATGGGTTCCCTTGAGTGTTATGACATTAGTAAAAAACGGCCGCTTTGTACCGTTCTTGAGGGCTTCTGCCAGAAACACTGATAAAGGGAAGGCTTAACGAAAAAGTTTGACGATAGCGAAGAAAATACCCGTCTACCCCGGTAGCAGCCGCCACCGGGCACTAGGGCGCCACAGGCGATAAAGCTGCTGGAAGCCCTCCACCTCAGCCACGACCAGATCGCCGTGCCCGGGCGTGAGGGATTCATTCACTACCAAAATATCGCCTTCTATTATAGGACCTTTAATACCTGCGCTTTCATGGAGATAGACGGCAAAGCAACTTGGTGAAGACTGAGGCATACTCAGCTTTTCAAACTCGGGAATACCAAGAAGCGGACACAAATATTTAACCAGTATAATCAATCGTGCATCATTCTATGAAAATCATCTCTTAATTCTCTATCCAACCTCTCCAACTCTTTACTTCTATAAAGAACTGGCAATCTCGAAACCTTCCTTCGATTAACCTCAACCCAATTTACTGCTTCCTTTCTAACCTTTAAGAAATTCAACCTCAAACCGATTTCAATGTCATTTCGAGATGTAATTACTAAACGCGCTCGCTTATCGGACGCTTCCATCTCATTTTTCCTAGTAAGATTTTCTCTTCTTAGGGACGACACATCAGATGGAAAATCAGCATCTGGAGCTTCTTCAGCACGAAAATAAATATTTTCTAGCGCAGACGCCCATTGCAGTTTATTCACACATCTCACATCAGCCGCACCGAGCGGCACACTACCATTTTTCTTGAATCTGCTTTCATAAGTACTAGAATCATAAAAGAGGATGACCATCCTAGGCGAAATCGGAATAAATATTTGAAGCCCTTTTTGTCCAAGAGCAGTTTTGGGAAACCCACCAACACCCTCAAAAAGCTGGTTGTACAAAACAACTGGATTATCGCTCGTTATGAATTTTTCTTCTGTAACACTTTTCAAGAGGCATATCTTGAGATCTTGCAACATTAAATAATTATTGAACGCCAGCGCAACGGCAAGAATTGAGACATGGTCTATCTTAGCCGAGACATTATCCAAATCTTCCGGATTCAAGTCCGAGTCATTAAATCTTTCAAGATGTAATTTTGCAACTGTTCTAGCTAGTCCCGACGTCACTTCATTTAACGAACTTACCATATGCTCTGTTCTAAAATGCTGAGTCAACGCGAATAGGCAAAGCCGAAAATGTAACTTAGGCGTCGCAGCAGGAAACCCACTAGGGAATTTTTCTACAGACAAAACCTTTCTGAAAATAGAAGAAATTGCCGACTCAAATTCAGACAAAACATTCTCAATTGTGGGATCTCTCCCGTAAAAATATTTTTTATAGCATTGACTTTTTAAAGGGGCAGACCTCACCTTCTTCCTCTGCGAGATATTAAATAACCCTATAGTAGACCCATCTTTAGAAAAATTTTTTAAATAAAACTGCGGAACAAAATGTTGTTTTTTTTTGCTTGGCATTTAACAGTCTCAACTAATCCGTCCAATCCTTACCCGGCACTCCCCGATGATCTCCAATCCACCCATCTCCTCGGGCTTGATCATCTCAGGTTGATACCGGCTGTTGTCGCTGATCAGCATGTATGCCCCACCGGCCACACGCTGCACGCGTTTGATCCGCAAGCCATCGTCCATTCGTAGCAGGAACACGCCGTCCGGTTTCTTGCTGCTGCAATCGACCAGCACCCGATCACCATCCTGCAACGTGGTATCCATCGAATCACCGCGCACACGGACCCCTACCAGCTTTATCGGATCGAGGCCGTCATGCTTGAGCTGTTCGGTATCGAAGTAGAGCGAAGTCTCGATGTTCTCGACCTCGAATAACCGGCCGTCGCCAGCGGCGGCTTCGATATCGTAGATCGGTACCGGGGTATATCCCTCGACAGGAGAAGTGAGCGATTCGAATTCTGAGCTCACCCTGTCTCCCAAAATGAGCCAATCCAGGCTCACACCTTTCTCTTTTGCGATACGGATACATTGCTTGATAGGGATATTGCCTCGGGATCGCCAATTGCTGACGGTACTCGTAGGCACTCCCAGCTCAATGGCGAGATCCCGGTCCTGCTCCACACCACACACAGACATCAATCTGTTCAGGAAATTAGGCTCAAATTGGGCGTCGCTCATCAGGAATGGGCTCTCTATAGCCATTTCCTATCCCAAAATGATTTACATAAATCAAAATTGGGCTTAGGCTTTAGGGTGTCAATCAAATCTTGAAGGAATCATACACGATGAGTGTTCAGGCCCCCACCACTCCCGGGCGTGTCTCCAACTCCCCACGCGGTTGCAACGCCCCCGTGATCGGCCTCGCGCTGAAACCCGATGAGCGCGAAGAGGTAAAGGCCATCGCCGGTCTCGAAATGAGATCTCTCTCCGCTACCGCGCGCGTGCTGTTGCTCAAGGGCATGGCCGCGTATCGGGCTGAACAAACCGACGCCTGATCAGTAAATCTCGACCGTCATCCGGGGCGGTTGGTCATAGGGGATTGAGAGATTACAGAGATGGCACATGAAGACCTTGCGTGGCTGCGACTTCGCCTCCGGCTGGAGTATCGAGCGCTTTCTCCGCTCAAAACAGGCTTGGCAAAAGTATTTCGGTTGGAGAACCGAATCGCCGGCGCTGCGCATTCGCTGGGCAATCGGCTTTTCGATAACCACCCAGGCCCCGGAAGGAAAGGCGTGGTCTTCGTAATCCGCCTGCTCGAGATCAAAGCGTTCGTACTCTCTGAGCTGATCTTCAAGCTCCATGACCTTGTGTTCCAGCGCCTGTCTTTCCTGCTGCAGGTCGAGGCTCTTGTCCTTGACATCGAGCAGCGCCTCCCGGAGTTCGGCAACTCGCGCAGCCGGGCTGCCGGTTTTACAGAGCTCCATGAGCGTATTCGCGATGTTGAGCGCGCTCTGAACGCTTTCCAGCGTGGCCATAACACTGACTCCCGGTCTTTTTCATCCGCTCGTCAGCATACCGCTGATCAAAAGAACCAAAAGCCTGAATAAGGACATTTCCATGTATCAGGACACTCGCCGCCTCAAGGCGCATCGCACCGGCATCAACCTCGATGAGTTCGAGGACAACCTGATCGAGGCACTGGCCGCTTACACCGGCGTCGAGAAGGCAACGCTGATGCGGGAAATGGTGATGCGTGGGGCCATGGACATGCTCGGTGTTTCCAGCGTTCAGGAGTTCGATGCCGTCAGCATGATCGAAGTGCAGCCGATCGCGAAGCTCCATTGAGGCACGCCGGGAAGCCATTTCAGGACCTCCAGAGGTGCCCATGACCGTTCGATATTCCGAGATTTTCACGACCGAGGAAGACCGCCGAATGCTGGAAGCCGTACGCCAACAGCAGGGGCTGGAAAACCTCGATCAGGCTGCAGAAGTGGCATTGCGGGGATGGATTCGCAAGGGCACGGGGCGCATTGCCCTGCCACGCGGCCCGCGAGCCATCGGGAGACGCTGATGCCAGTACAGGAGCCATTGATGCCAATGCGATGGGAATGCCCGCACTGCCTTGGCCCTTGTCGGGTACGTACCTCGAAAACGCTGCACGCCGATTATCGGGTCGCGTACCTGCAATGCCAGAACCCGCTGTGCGGGTGGTGTGGCAAGGGCGAGTACGTCGTCACCGAGACCACCGTACCCAGCGGCATGCCGAACCCGGCGTATCAGGGGCAGCTTGCCAAGCATGTGCCCTGGACTTTCAAACAACCCAAACCACCTGAAGACATGTTTCGGAGGGACGAATCATGATCGACCCGAACTACCAGATCGACCCGAACGACAGCGCACAGGAAGAAGCGGAGAAGTACATCCGCGCCAATCCGAACCGGCGCATGCCGCACCAGCTGGTCGAGGAATGCGGCCAGCATCTCGCCATCGGCTATCACCTGCGCGAAGACGAAGCACTGGCCCATGCCGGTTATGCCTTCGACCGTATCAACGCCGAGCGTCTTGGAGGTGCCACATGGGCGTTCTGAGTCAGGACAACGCGGCCACCGCTTACCTGCTGCGCCTGCCGCGCCAGATCCAGCGCCGTGATGCGATCAATCGCTGCACCTCGCACCTGATGCATGAACACGACATGAGCCGTGAAGCGGCCGGCCTGCTCGCCGTGCAGGCCATGGCGGAGCTGGAAGGACTCAATCGCCCGGCGTGGGTCGATGTCGATTCGACCACATCTCATGTCGTGGTCATCCGTCGCCCGGGCCGCGACCCCATCGCCATGACGGTCGGCGATCTGCTGCGCTTCGCGGAGAGCGAGTCGGCAGTGCGTCGCGCCGTTGAACCGGCTGCGCAGTGAGCACGATGGCCATGGCCACGGTTCACGCGATCCATCAGCAGCACGATCCTCGCGACGAGTTTCTCGCCGTGCGTGCCGAGCTGCATCGCCGCACCGAGGATCTGGATCTGATCGAGCTGTGGGACGAGCTGCAGCCTGCCGAACGTCAGCTGGTATTACGTTCGGCGGCTCAGCATCTGGTGCCGCTGCGCCCGCTCAATGAGATCGACCCGGACGAGCGCACGGCGGATCGCATCGTGGCCGATCTCACCCACTGCCCGATGGAGTGGATGAGACCGCAGGCACGCGAGGCCATTCGCGCCGCAATCCACCGCATGAGCACTTACGCCAATCGCCTGCGCGACCGGATGGAGCCGGAAGGCCCCCACCCGTCTCAGACGCTTGCCGCCAGTGCTCGGCACGCCCTCGCCCAGGGCGATACCGCCGCCGCAATGCACTATCTGCAACTGATCGAGCAGACCCGATGAACGCAATCGAGCAATCCCGCGCCTATGGTGCGCCGGGTGACCATCGTCACCTGAGCTGCCAACAGTGGCGCCAGAAATATGTGTTCGACCGCTACCCGCATTATGCCGAGCGACTGGCAGAGGGCTTTCTGGCCATCGCCCGTCGTGATGGCAACGCCGCCGGCAACCGCTGGTTGCGCAAGACCTGCAAGCAGTTGCACGTCGGCCCGTTTCGGGTCACCCATGACGACGAGGGCATCCGCAACCACGCCGAGGCGCAGTCGCTGGCCATCAAGCGTTCGCATGATGAACTGATCGCCAAGGCCACCCGTTCCGGGGGTAGTGAGCTGGATGCGGCAGAAGAAGCGCTGCGCCTCGGGCTGGAGCGCGTCGAGATCCACGAAATCGATCCGCCCGATAACAAGTCGACCATCCGCGCCCAGCTGGCGCGACTTGAGGATGCCAAGTGGTGGCGCCGCAAGCTGCGCGTGCTGGCCGGTCGCCGGCTGGAGCAGCTGGAGCGCGAGATCGGCAACGTCCATCGCCGGGCCGGCATCTACTGCTCGAATACCACGGTGGAGCGTCGCAAGGCGCAGAAAGCACGCAATCATGCCCTGCTGGAGGCCATCGAGGCGATCAACCAGCACGGCCAGTACTACACGCTGGCCGAACTCTCCGAATTGGGGCTGGCAAACCCGGATCACCGCCGTGCCGAGCTGATGCTCCGCATTCGCGAGACCGAAACCGAGGCGCGCCGGCTGGGTCACATCGGCGTGTTCTATACCCTCACCTGCCCGTCGCGGTTTCACCCGGTGCGGGCCAAGAGCTGCACGCGTAATCCGGTTTATGACGGGTACTCGCCACGCGATGCCCAGCGCTATCTGACCAATCTCTGGGCGCGTATCCGCTCCGCTCTCGCCCGCGAGGACATCGGCATCTACGGCGTGCGCGTGGCCGAGCCACACCACGACGGCACCCCGCACTGGCACCTGCTGATGTGGATGCAGCCCGACCATGTCGATCAGGTCGAGACCGTCATGCGTGACTACGCCCTGCAGGATTCGCCGGACGAGCCCGGCGCCGAGGCCAATCGCTTCCAGGCCAAGCTGATCGACTACTCGAAAGGCACCGCCGCGGGCTACGTCGCCAAGTACATCTCGAAAAACGTCAACGGCCAGCAGTTTGTCGAGGCCGACGAGTATGGCCGCGACATGAAAAGCAGTGCGCCGCGCGTCGAGGCATGGGCTGCAGTGTGGGGCATCCGGCAGTTCCAGTTCGTCGGGCTGCCGAGCGTGACTGTGTGGCGCGAGGTTCGCCGCCTGACCGAGCAGCAGGCCCAGCAGCTGGCCGCGTGGGAGGACGCCACCAACCCCGGCCGCAAGATCCGCGAGTTCATGGCTCAGGTGCGCACCGCGTGCAACGCCGGGGCGTGGGATCAGTTCCTGCGACTGATGGGTGGGCCGCTGACGCCGCGTGCCGATCAGCCCGTGCGGCCGTGGCGCGAGTGGCGCATGGCCACCGGCACGGATGCTGAGCGCTGCGATCAGGAAATCCCGTTCGCCCGAGGCAGCTATGGGGATCGGGTCGAGGTGACCTATGGCCTGTTGGTGAAAGGTGCCGAGTACCTGACCCGGTTTTACAGCTGGACCATGCGGCCGAAGGCGCGCAACAGCGCGTATGACTTCAGCCAGCGGGGTTCATATGGAGGCGGCGCAGCCGCCGACCCTTGGACTCGTGTGAATAACTGTACGGGGATCGACATCACCCCCCGACAGCCCGACCCGCAGACCGCCGAACAGCAGAAAAAGCACTATCAGGAATGGCGATCCCGCCCCGAGGTTCGAGCGGAGATCGAAGCGGAGCAGGAAGAAATCGACCGGGTCCGCGATGCGCTGGCCCGATTGCTCGCTCCACCGCCGAGCGAGGCGGTATTGCTGCCCGATGAATACATGCCGCCCGAGCTGGCATGACCCATAACCATTGCCCAACGCAGGGAGATAGCACCATGGCAGACGCTGCCGATTTCGCGACCGAGGCTACGGCCCGGCAACTGGAAGGCATTCTGGCCAGCCGCCCAAAAGTGGCGCCGGTCAGTTTCGATACCGAGTGCGAAGACTGTGGGCAGGAAATCGCACCGGCGCGTCGTCAGGCGGCACCGCATGCGACCACCTGCATCGAGTGCCAATCGATCCGGGAACATCGAGCACGGGGGATGCGGTAATGGAGAAGACACGCGAAGAGCTCTGCGACGAGATCGTGATGCTGCGGGATGAGATCGCCGGGATGGAAGAACAGATCGACGATCTGGCCCAGCGCAATGCGCGGCTACTGGCCGAGCGGGATCAGGCGCGGCTGAAATTACGCTGCACTCGGGAGGCCTCGTGAATCAGCAAAATCCTCCCATGCCGGAGAGCGTCCGCATTGTCTGCCTGGAGCTGGTAACCGATCGGCTGCTCCAGCTGCGCCAGGCACCGAAAACCGAGTTCAATGCCAGCGAGCAGATCCGGCTAACCCCGGTCGCGCGGTGGCTGGTTGAGCAGGGGGAATGGAAGGAATGAGGGAGCTGGCTCTATTTCGGGCCTTTCGAGGACCTCGGAATACCTGACTGATAGAGGATAATGAGGTAACAGAATGCTGGCGATAGGTTTCGTGACCATCGATCGATTCGCATCCGAATCGGGATATAGCAAGGCTGCGGTGATATCGAAGATCAAGCGCGGCCAGTGGCGCAAGGATAGGGAATGGATCAAGGCACAGGATGGCCGGGTACTGATTTCGATAGAAGGATATAACGAGTGGGTTCTCAGCAGTTCGAAGGAGTCAAACCGGGCTCGGCCAGCTCCATCCAGATCGACTTCGTCTACCAGGGAATCCGCTGTCGGGAACGCCTCAAGCTCAAGCCCACCCCCGCTAATCTGAAGCGTGCGGCGCGTCATCGCGCCGCGGTTATCGATGCCATCGAGGCCGGCACCTTCGATTACTCGGTGACTTTCCCCAATAGCAAAAATGCCCGCCGCTTCATCCGTCAGGATCGCCTCGACAACTATTTGCGCCAGTGGCTCGAGGCGAAGCGGCCGACTCTGAAGGCCAGCACGCACCATGACTATTACAAGATCATCGAGGGCCAGCTGATCCCGCAGTTCGGCCATTTGATGCTTTCCGAGATCAAACGTCAGCATGCGAGAGAATGGGCAGCCACCCTCACCTGCTCGAACAAGCGACTGGCCAACATCCTGAGTCCCTTACGTGCAGCACTGACCGATGCAGTCCACGATGAGCTGATTGCCATCAATCCGCTGGCCGGCTGGCACTATCGGCGCCAGGAAACTGAAGTGCGACGGATGCAAGATGAGCCTGATCCATTCACTGCCGAGGAACAGGCGGCAATACTGGCCAGCTTGCCGGATGAAGGCCGGCCGCTGATCCAATTCGCGTTCTGGACGGGGCTGCGTACATCGGAGCTGGTCGCCCTTGAATGGGGCGATATCGACTGGCACCGCAATCGGGTACGTGTCTCGAAGGTCATCACCCAAGCCGGCAGGTGTAAGGCCGAGCAGCCCAAGACCGCGGCGGGGATACGCGATGTGGATCTATTGCCGGCAGCGATCGAGGCACTCAAACAGCAGAAATCATTCAGCTATCTGCACCCGAGTGGTCGGATCTTTCTGAATCCTCGCACCGGCGAGCCATGGACTGGCGATCAGGCTATCCGGAAGACGCTATGGGCCCATGCACTGAAGCGCGCAGGGGTTCGATACCGACGTCAGTACCAGACCCGGCATACCTATGCATCGATGATGGTTTCTGCCGGCGAACCACTGGCGTGGGTATCGAATCAGATGGGCCATACGGACGTGATCATCACCGCCCGGATCTATGCGAACTGGATCCCGGTGAGCAGTCAGCAGGCAGGTCTAATGGCTGTGGCAAAGTATGGAGGTTCAATTTCCTGAAACATCAGAATTAGAGGGCAGTTTGGCAACTCTGGTTTGTCTAATATTTCTCCTTTCTCTTGCCTTTTGGCGTTCGCTGACTTCATGTGCAGCATGAGGCATTAAATACTCAACCAAGGGGGTAAGGTCATATTCATTGGTAAGATTACGATCTGCTTCTTGACGACGATACCTCCTTTCCAAGAAGCCTATCGCTTCCATTACACGGATCCGTCTCTGTACCGTCGACGTGCTAACGCCTATTGACTCTGCAATTTTTTTCTTCGAAGGGTATGGATGCTTCCCATCCTGCCACCAGTACATGAGCAGTTGCAGGAGTATATTGAGATCCGTAGGAGTAAGACCTAGGGTCTGTTGCCTCTGAAGTAATATATTAGGAACTGCCGTCCAGCCGGCAGCCACAATATCTTTACCCCACTTTGCTTCTAGTGCACCCGCACTTTCCCTACTAGCCGCAGCTTCAGCTGGGGACGCCGTTTTTAAGTCTGACATCGATTAATATCCCTTAAATTGTTCCCGGAAAAGCAAGTTACCCCAAGATCAGGTTCATGCAGAAGCCTTAGAAAGCAGGGGGTGGGGTTCACGAGATCCTACCAGGCGAATTGAATATGTGTCCTTGTATCACGGTTGCGTAGAGTTTCTAAGTTGCAGTGTTATTTGGTAGGAGTGCACGCACCCCACCTGGGAGGCAAGTGGACATACCAGGTGGGGTGCAATAAGGCTGCCCAATTGCTATGGAAGCCTGCTTCTAATCCACAACCTCTTACTTCACTATCGAGGCATTGAATACTTGGGAAAGGGGCTAGACATGAAGGGGGGCGGTGAGAGCTACACTACAAAAGAAAACGGCCTACCCGATAAGGTAGACCGTTTCCCAGTCTTATGTCCTCAGGTGGAGGCCGCAGCCCGCGAATCCCGAGGCGATTCAGGGTCAGAATACAACCAGAGTCATACAGAAAGCAAACCGAAAGTGGATTGTGGAATGCAGCAAGAACGTTTAGAGGCGCTTGTGAGGACACTATCTCCTGCAAGATTAGGCCCTTACGGAGCTCATAGAGAGAATCCTGAGCAATTAGCTGGTATGAATTTGTACGCTTGGAATGCCCAGCTATCTAGCTGCATGCTCCTGCCACTGCACTTCTGCGAAGTCACTCTCAGAAACGCAGTCTCGGAAGCTATAGGTAGAGTATACGGGCCGGACTGGCCATGGCATTCAGGCTTCGAAGGCAGCCTTCCGTCAAAGTTCGGCGGAAGGTATAAACCCTGCTTAGATCTTAGGAATGCAAGAGAAAGTATTGGTGCCGAAAGGCTCACAGGCAAAGTAATACCAGAACTGAAGCCAGTATTCTGGCTTCAGATGCTCAGAGCCAAAAATTTGGGCAGAATATGGCTGCCCAGCATTAAAACTGTATTTCCGCATGCGCCGTCAGATCAGCCTGCTGACGAGATTCGAGAATCTCTTTATGACGATTGGAAGCATGTAAAAGATGTAAGAAATCGGATAGCCCATCATGAACCCATACTGAAGCGCAATCATGTAGAAGATTTTGACCGAATGTGTCGCATAGTTGGGTGGCGCTGTGATCATACGCTTCAATGGATGCTTCAGCTCGAAAGGTTCCAAGAAATTTTAGCTAACCATCCTTTCCCTCAAGTCAACGGTTAGGCAACTTTCTTCGTAAAGCACTGAATTCAAAAGCTATTACGCGGGTTCAACTCCCGCCGCCTCCACCAAACAGCAAAAGGGCCGCTGAGCAATCAGCGGCCCTTTTTCTTGTTCGGGTATGGGCTTAATGATGGGAACTGGCCAGTAGGCCATACCCAAGGCACAGCCAGGTCTGACATATTTCATACTTCCCTGCGGCTTCCGGCCCCGGGATACCGAGCATGAAGCTGCAACTGATCAAACTTGCTGGATCCCACCGGCAGGAGCATCAAGCCAATCCTGCGTAAATACGAGTCGGAAAGGCACTGTTTTTCCTGAATGGATCAGGCATCCAGCAGATCAGGCTGACAGTGAACCGTTCGCCTGAAACAGGAGCCATCATGATACTCCCTCTTCTTGCTGTAGCTTGTGGCCTGGCGCTGCTGGTCTGGAGCGCGGATCGCTTCGTGGATGGCGCTGCCTCCACTGCCAGATACTTCGGTATGCCCCCTCTTCTGATCGGCATGGTCATCATCGGCTTTGGCACGTCCGCGCCGGAAATGGTGGTTTCGGCACTGGCTGCCAGCCAGGGTAACCCGGGACTGGCGCTCGGTAACGCCTATGGATCGAATATCACCAACATCGCACTGATTCTGGGTGTTACCGCGTTGATCAGCCCCATTGCCGTGCAATCCAATGTCCTACGCCGGGAACTACCTCTTCTCATTGCCGCAACGTTACTGGCCGCCTGGCAGTTATGGGACGGTGTGCTCTCCCGCCTCGACGCCGTGATCCTGTTATGCCTTTTTGGCGTGCTGATGGCCTGGACCCTTTATCAGGGGCTGCATCAAAAGGACGATGTTCTGGGTCATGAAATGGATCAGACATTACCCACGTCCGGCAACTCGCTTCGCAACTCCATATTCCGACTGATCATTGGCCTGTTATTGCTGATCGTAAGCTCAAGGGTACTGGTCTGGGGAGCCGTCGACATTGCCCACAGCCTTGGTGTCAGCGATCTGATTGTCGGCCTGACCATCGTGGCAATCGGCACTTCGTTGCCGGAACTGGCCTCTTCGATCATTGCCGCCCGCAAGGGCGAGCATGATATTGCCCTGGGTAATGTACTGGGCTCCAACCTGTTCAATACGCTGGCAGTTGTAGGCATCGCAGGAGTGATTCAGCCGATTCAGCCTGAACCGGAAGTGTTGTCCCGAGACGTGGCGATCATGATGGTACTGACTTTGTCACTTTTTGTTCTGGGGTATGCAAGAGGCAGGCAGGGGCGTATCAATCGGTTCGAAGGGGCAGTGCTACTGGTTTGTTTCGGGGGGTACAATGCCTATCTGATCGGCAGCGTCGTTACCTGAAAAGACCGGGCCGGTACCAGTTCTCACCCAGGCAGACGAACGACGCTTGCAAGGGGCCCAGACCCGGACTCGCCATGCTCCGAAAAGATAGCTCTCGATCCTGACGCTTTACAGCGCGCTGACCCGTCACCTGATCAGTCAGACTTGCTTTTGGGCATCTGCATCGCCCAACTCATCTTGCGATGGGCATTAACATCAATGGATGTCTGAAGCTCCTGCAGACTACACAGTCGCGCCCCACAATGGGCGCATAACACCGGGGAATCGGGCGTTCGCTCTCCCTGAAACTTGATCTGCCTGCTTCCGCAGCTGCGACACTTGCTAAGCATATCCTCTCCGGGATTCCTGATGCTTTCACCTGGACTGACGAGAAGGCCCGAAAAGCCCTATTTTCAGGCGTTAAAAGTTAAATTGAAACTGCTTTTAAAAGTCAAGGGAGCCTGGCATCCGGCTCACGGAATCTCTCCTGTTCCGCCTCGGCAAGCAGTGCATCCAATCCAGGCTTCTGGCAAGCGCGGCAGGCACTGCTACCGCGCCCAAAGTGCTCTAGCGCACGGCGCCTGATTGCAATGTCCGATAGTACGTCAAAAGCTCCCGATGAGCGGCCGTGATCGCCTTGCCCAGAGCCCCGCCATCGCCTTCATTACGAGCAACATTTTCGCCTCCGCTCCCGAATGCCCCATTGCGAGCCAGTTCGAGAATGACCTCATGGGCAGCATGTGTTGGATCATGACGAGGATTCACGGGTTTCCGATCAGGCATGGCACATTACTCCGGCAGATGAATGGATATTACCTTCAGAGTATCGGCAGCCTCTCATCATTTATTGAGCAATAACTGTTGCAAGAGAAGTTCCAGCCTCACAGTGGGTGCTCCCGACGAGAAGGCCTGCCGGCAAGCCCGGGTATACATGCGAAAACAGTGTAACCAGGCTACTGCCAGCTGTTGTTGCGAGCGCACCCGTGTATTAAAGAGCAAAGCGCCTACAATACAACCATTTCAGCACATCGCTGATTCCGTCAACGTGCCACCCTTGTCATCATATGGTGACACCTGCCGGCACGTGCGTTGCTCCTTCCCCGATGTCATTGCGCCGAAGAATGGCAGGCATGCTCCAGGGACCCACAGGACAGCGTTGATTCACGTCAGCACGATGACCTTTGTGACTGTTGGACCGTTACAATTCGCTCGGTTCATCACTCTGCTGTAAAACGCACGCATTGCCAGGGACAAGGGCGTCTGTATGCATGGTGAGCCACGATGCCCCATGCGCTGCGTCAGGCAAGTATCAGAGTTAAGGAGAACCAATGCCCCGGGCCATCAGAAACGCCATGCAAGGCTCGTTATCCATTGGCACAGGATCCGGTATGAAAGCGCGTGGCCCATCAGATAAACCGCATCTCGGCCGTCGCTTCGGGAATGCCATGGGCAGCCTGCGACACCGCATCATGCAATCACTGCCTGACCGGCTTCACATTGCCTTGCGCTATCGTCGGGTGTTCGGCAGGTTTCCAAATCTCCGGCATCCGCAAACCTTCAATGAGAAGATTTGCTATCGAAAGCTGCACCCCGAACCCAGCTATTCGATCCTGAGCGACAAGGTTGCTGCCAGGGATCATGTCGCCGGCGTGATCGGCAGTGAACATCTGGTGCCATGCCACGCTGTCTGTAGCGAACTGACACCGGATATCTATCATGGCCTCCCGGACAGCTTCGTCATGAAGGCCAATCACGGCTTTGGCTATAATCTGCTGGTGCGTAACAAGCAGGACTACCCCTACCCCATGCTCTATAACCTCAGTCAGGCATGGCTTCGGGAAGATTTCTCGAAAATCTCACGGGAAGCGCATTATCACGACATCAAGCCACGTCTGATCATCGAGCAACTACTGCTGGATGAAAGCGGTAATGTGCCAAAGGACTTCAAGTTTCACTGTTTCCGACGAACCGGTGAATCGCCGGTAGTGTTCGTCGAAGTGACTCATGATCGCTTTTCCGATTATCGAGTCGATTTCTACGATCAGGATTGGAACATGATTGAAGTACGTGAGGATCGTTTCAGCAGTGGCAAGCCAATGGCCAGGCCGGCATTGCTTGATGAAGCACAGGCGCTTGCCCTCAAGCTATCGGAAGGCTTTTCGTATGTAAGAGTCGATTTCTACCTGGTCAACGGTCAGATCTATTTTGGCGAGCTGACCTTCACACCAACCGCCGGCCTGATGAAGTTCAAGCATCATCAGACCGACGTGGAATGGGGTCGGCTTTTCGAACTCTGAAGTGGTCTGCAAATGGCTCCCGGGCCCGGCTGCCATCATGACTGGCTGTTTTCACGCTGAAACTGCCAGGCACAATGTCGTGAGGCCAGTGCCTCCTGCAGCTGTTCCACCTCTTCGAAGGTCAGCAGCATGGCCCGCTCGTAGCGATGAACTTCACCATCGCGAATGACTGTCAAAGCCCCGGTTTCGCATAGCGTTCCCCGGGGCTGCTCATCCTCCAGGATTCGCTCCATGGTCGTGTGATACTCCATAGCTCGCTTTACTGCACCATTAACTGATCGCGAATACTGTCACGCAGCCGGGGCGACATCGGTAACCGAATCTCTGGATTGGGCTGCTGACTGAAAGTCAGGGTCTGCGTCATTTCCAGTGCCATTTTACCTCGCCAGCCACAATCCGGGTTCTGGCATTCAACCGTTGCCTCCCGATAGACCGGGGTCAGCTGTTGGCTCTTGCGAATTCGCGCAAACTCACCGCAATGGGGGCAACTCAACCGCATATTGTTACGTCGTTCCATGAAACTCCCTCCTCTATTGTGTTGCGAAGCCCGGTTCACCGATGCCACAGAGGATCGAATCGGCATAATCCGATATTCAAAGCGGCGGACAACAACGGCAACCTGTAGTAAGCTCCTATAAGTTCATCACCTACGGCTCACAATCTATGCCCTATAAGGGGATTGGTCAACTTTAAGGCGATCAATTATGACTATGTCGCCCGCCCGGGACAGTGAAAGTCTGGCTATGACCAGTGCCATCATGGGTCGCATGAAACAGCTGCTTAACGTTTCATCGGACTATCAGTTGGCTCAGCGCTTCGGTAAATCGACCAGCGCTATCCACAACTGGAAGAAGCGTGGCACTGTCCCAATCGATGAATGTATTGAACTTTCAGTGGAATATGGTGCCAGCCTGGACTGGCTGATCATGGGAAAGGGTTCACCACCATGGGAAAAGCCGGCCATACCGGCCTGGAGCGAGCCAGACAACGACCAGCCTTCGCATTTCACCCTGCGAGACTTCGTGGGGGTGCCTCTTTATGACATCGAGGCCGCCGCCGGCCCGGGCCAGCTGTTCGATAGTGAGCAGGTTGAGACCTTTCTCAGCTTCCGCCATGACTGGATCCTCAAGGAGGGCCTGCATCTCAAGGATCTGGTAGCCGTGCGCGTCCGCGGGGATTCCATGGATGGCACGCTCAAGGACGGAGACACGGTGCTGATCAACCGCTCCATTATTCGCCCCGACGGCGTTTTTCTGATCCGTGTTGGTGATGAACTGCGTATCAAGCGGGTGCAGCGTCTGGCCAGCGGCGCCCTGCGCCTCTCATCGGACAATGATCATTACGCACCAGAAATCATTGCACCCGAACAACTGGGCAATGTGCAGATCATCGGCCACTGCTATTGGCACAGCGGACGGGTGTACTGACATGTCAGATTGGTGCCATACACGCTCCGCGCCCTACTGACTTACGCCGGGCACGAAGAGATTCTTCGGCAGTCAGCCCGCAGGATGGAGCGCTAACGGGAGACTGCACCTCATGCTGCTTCGTATCACGCTACTGCTTGCCTGCCTGTGGGTACTCAACGCCTGTGCCAATGATGTCCCACAAGAGCTCTCCCGGCCTGCCGCTGCACCACTGGAAGTGGATACACACCCAGGCAATGATGCCGACGACCTCCAACGGGCCTGCGCCGACACCATGCTGGCCTATTCACCTGTCGACCATGCAACGGATGTCCATGCCCGGGCCATGAGCCAGGAAAATGACTCTATTGTCATCGTACAGGCGGTACTGCTTGGCCTGAGCCGATTCGACCCACGATTACCGGTGACCTATCGATGTGACTATCACGACGGACGACTGGTGCGCGGGCGCTGGCTACAGGGGCTCAGTGACTAACCCGGCCTCTTTCGAAAAGCCCCTGACTTACCTGGCACCCGCGACATGCCGACGTGTATGCCCGGCGGGTTGACGCCTGTCCTCAACGAAACCAACAACCCCGCCTGGCCCGGTCATTCCTTTAACTCCAGCGTTCTGACAGACAATTCACTGAGCAGGTCCTCGACCCTCCCCAGATAGGCTCGACATCGGGCACATTTCACTCGACTTTCATCCGTTTCACCGGGCTCGATCACAAAAAGCTCGCTACCGCAGAGAAAGCAGTTTGGTGGGCAATGGCAGATACTGATATCCGGTGGCGGAAAATCCATCAGGCAAGGTCTCGGACGCAGGAAGGTGAGGCAATGACGTAAGATCGGCTGAAACGGCCGAAAGTGAAGTGCTCAGATCCGCCGATCATCTGAAAAAGCAGCGAACCTCAACCCGATAGCCACGTTGACACCTGGTTGCCACGTATATGAACAGACGCAAAAAAGGCCGCTTGATGAGCGACCTTTCAAGGTTCCAAAGCATTGATTTAGCTGAAAAATCAATGGTGCCGGCACGAGGAGTCGAACCCCGGACCTACTGATTACAAGTCAGTTGCTCTACCAACTGAGCTATGCCGGCAACAAAAACTTCTTTTGGAAGGCAGGTTGGCGTGGCTGGGGTAGCAGGACTCGAACCTGCGAATGCCGGTACCAAAAACCGGTGCCTTACCGCTTGGCTATACCCCACCAGAATGGTGGCCAGAGACGGAATCGAACCGCCGACACGAGGATTTTCAATCCACTGCTCTACCGACTGAGCTATCTGGCCGTCGCCAACGGCTGCGTATTAAACCGAAAACCGGTCCATGGGTCAAGCACTTGGTGTACATTTTCCCACACCGGTTTTTTTATGGTCCTCAGCTGGAAGGAGGCACATAGCCCTGAGCCTGATCGACTTCCTCGTTATCGAAAAAACGTTCCATCTGTTCCATCAGATAGCGGCGCGTTTCCGGATCGAGCATGTTGAGGTGCTTTTCGTTGATCAGCCGGGTCTGTTGCGCCTGCCACTCCTCCCAGGCCTGCTTCGAGACATTCTCGTAGACCTCCTGCCCTTTACTGCCGGGTAGCGGCGGCATATCCAGCCCTTCCATCTCCTGCTGGTACTTCCGGCAGAATACCGTACGTGCCATAGGGTTCTCCCTGCGGGTCAAAGTGTCGGTCGATTGTCTCATACCAGTGTGGCTGACGAAGACAGCCTGTCGAGCAGGGTTCGTACCGGGGCCGCCAGCCCCACGCTATCAGGGCGCTCAGGGTCGAACCAGCGCTGCCTTTCGCTTATACAGACTGGCGCGTCGATGAGCGCCGGCAAAGGGGTGATGGCGTAACGAAAGTGGGTAAAGGCATGCGTGAACTCGCCCCAGGCTGGCTCAAGCCTGGTCTGCGGCAGGTGCTCATCAAGCCAGTGACGGGCCTGCTGCAGTGACTCGAACTGAGGAAAACACCACAGTCCACCCCAGAGCCCCTCTGTCGGACGCTGCTCCAGCAGCACCCTGCCCTGGCGGTCACGTAGCATCAGAAAACAGGTCTGCCGGGTCGGCTTGTCGGTTTTCGGCTTCGACTCCGGGAAGTCGTGCTCACGGCCCTGCGTATGGGCCACACAGACATCCTCGAAGGGACAAAGCAGACAGGCCGGTCGACGGCGGGTACAGACCGTGGCCCCGAGATCCATCATCGCCTGGGTGAAATCACCCACCCGTTGATCCGGTGTATAGCGTTCGGCAAGCTGCCACAGCGTGCGCTCAACATGCGGTTTGCCCGGCCAGCCCGGGACGGCATGCAACCGGGTCAGCACTCGCTTGACGTTACCATCGAGAATCGGCGCCCGGGCTCCGGTCGACAGACTGATGATGGCCCCCGCAGTGGACCGTCCGATGCCCGGCAGCGCCGCCAGCGCCTCGACGCCATGGGTCGGAAAAATCCCATCATGCGCTTCGACCACCACCTGCGCTGCGCGATGCAGATTACGAGCACGAGCGTAATACCCCAGGCCGGTCCACAGATGCAGCACCTCATCCTGATCCGCCGCAGCCAGCGCATGGACATCCGGGAAGCGTGCCATGAAGCGCTGATAGTAGTCGATGACGGTCGCTACCTGAGTCTGCTGCAACATGATTTCCGAAACCCACACCCGGTAGGGGGTTTGATGCTTCTGCCAGGGCAAATGATGACGCCCATGGCGGTCAAACCAGTCCAGCAACCGGCTCTGAAAGCTCTCGGGGGGCAGGTCGATCTCGTGCACCCGGGCTTCATGTGAAGCCCGGGTATGGGTCTGATACGCGTCGCTCATGAAACCTCTGGCAGGGAAGGCCGCGCCCCTGGAGGGGAACGGCCGGATCGGGTGACTTTACTTGAACAGGCCTTCCAGACGGTCCTTGAGGTTTTTACTACCCTCCTTGCCAAGCTTATCGTCAAGCTTCTCACCCAGCTTGCCTTCGAGCTGCCTGTCGAGCTCCTTGCCAAGCACTTTCTGCCCTTTCGAGGCCGCCATCTTCGTCAATACCTTGCGAAAAGCATCCTGATCGAAATGGCACCACTGAGCGGGCGGAGCCGCAAAATCACCCTCGCATTGCACTGGCAGACGCACCTGTGTCAGGGCGTCGGTCACTCGGCAGGCATTGCTGTCGGCGGTATCTACAAAATGAGCGCCCAAATTGTAAGCGAACCGCTGGGTAACCAGATTGGCCTGGCCCTTGCCGGAGAGCTCGATGCCCGGAATGGCAACCTGAAGATCGTCGTTATGTACCACGCCATCGGTAATGGTTGCCGTAGCAGACAAACGATCAAAAGGCGTGTCATCACTCCACTGTCGGTCGGAGCTGCGCCCCTGCAGGGCCGCAGCTGTCGTGCAGAGCTGCTTCGAGATATTCGCCCCCAGCAACGCGCCATCCGTTACCTTCATCGAAGCCTGGCCATTGAGATTACGGGTCATGGTGTCCAACTGATTGGTACGTGAACGGAACTGACCATCAAGATCCAGCGTGCCGCGCATCAGCTTGCCCCGTTGAGCCACATCTGCCAGCAAAGCCTGCAATTGAACGCCATGGATCTTCTCGTCAAAAGACAGCTCAAGTGGCGTTTTGCGAACATCCAGAGCACCGGAAGCATTGAAGGTTCCGTTGTAAAGCCCTGCCGTCAGTTGTTCGAGCCGATGTTGACCGTTACTGCCAGCCACCTTCATCAATACGCCGGAGAGTCTGGCACCCCGCACAGTCAATGCATCCAGCCGGAGTCGACCATCCAGGGCGAGAGAACGCAGCAGATCAACCGGTAGCAGCTCGGCCCCTTCACTGGCAGCCATCGCTGGGCGAGTCCCCAGCATTTCAAGCATGGCGGTGCGATCGTCCTGCTGTGGCGCTTGCTGACGTGGCGGCAGGTAGCGATCCAGATTCAGAGCGTTACCGGTCAGATCGAAACTCAGCTGCTGGCCTTTGAGACCAATCCCTGCAGAGCCGGTTAGCCTGGTGTCATCCAGTGTCAGCGAAAGGTCACTGAAACGCGCCTGCTGTTGATTGCCGCTGATTTGGGTATCAAGGGCTACCCGAGTCAGGCTCTGATCGTCGGCACTGGCTGGGGCCTTGCCAAAGCGACCCAACCACTCTCTCAGGTTGAGTGGGTCGAGATGGAGCTGCCCGCGCCAGGCGGGTTGGGTAGTCAGGGATTCGGCCTGCAAGCCCCCCGTCAGACGCAGATCATCGCCACTGGTGACCACCAGATCATGCAGCTGCGCTGTACCTTCGTCGAGATCAGCTGCAGCGCCGAAGGTCGCATTCAGCGACAGGGGTTGTTCCTTGCCCTGTTCGGGATGCAGCTCGGCACCCAGAGTGGCGCCATCAAGCTGATAGCGGCGTATTTTCAGATCGGCAGTGAGCTGATCGCCGGTCAGGGCGAAATGCTGTGCCTTTTGCTCATTGAGCGTTGGCAACTGCAGATCTGTCTCCAGGTCGAAACCGCTCATGGCATAACGTTGATCCCTCAGGTTCAGCCGGGTACTGCCCTTGAGAGCCAGATGCCCATTGAGTGAGGGCTGAACACTGCTCATGTCAAACGAGAGCTGAAGCGGAAAGGGGCTGTCCAGGCTTACATTGCTGGCACCGAGATTCACCTGGGAGAGGGTCGCATCAACCGCCTTCTGTCGATCAATGTAATGCACCTGTCCATTGCTGACCTCGATACTGGCGATATCTATCGACAGCGGACGGTCCGCAGTGTGGCTGACGCCGCTTTGCGAGGCATTGCCGGAAGATGCCGGCCGGCTGTCATCTGTGCTCTGGTCAGTGCGCTCGGCCATCTCTTCAGCCAGCGTCTGCCAATTGCCATGACCCGAAGCATCACGCACCAGATTGAGCTTGAGCCCATCGAGTGTTACTCCGTCGACCGAGACATCACCGGTAATCAGCGGCGCGAGCCGAACCTTGACGTCAGCACGCGTGAAGGCGGCAAAGGGGTCACTGACCCGATCCTGATCAGGCAGCCGGGCCACGGCATCCTCGACGGTGACCCCCAGCCGCGGATAGAAGGTCCAGGAGATCGGTCCATTGAGCGACAGATCGAGCCCGGTGCGTTCCTTGACCGCTTCGACCAGGCGGGGCTTGAGGTCATTGGGATCGACAAAGGTCGTCACATAGACCACCCCGGCCACTGCCAGCAGGGCCAATACACCGATCCCGGCCAGCAGGATACGAAACAGTCGCTTCATCTGATGCACTCTTTCTTTTCTGTCACCCAGAACCGGCTGAAAATCCGGTATGCGTGCCCTTTCAGCCGGACCCGACCGCTGCCATGGTCTACCGCTGCATGACACGGCACTTACTGCACGCATCCGACCGCTAGTGTAGCGGATGGCGGCCCGGGTTCTCTATAATGCAACCCCTGCCTTCAGGGCGTTAGCCTGCGCCCGAGTACCGGGCATCGAATAGAGCCAGGCGTTCCCGGTTACAAGCCCGCGAACGCGAGGAGAAGCAATGAGCACCCCAGCCCAGCGTCGCGCCAGCATTACGCGCGATACCAGTGAAACCCGGGTCAGGGTCAGTGTCGATCTCGACGGCAGTGGGACACTGACGGCCGACACCGGCGTGCCCTTTCTTGAACACATGCTCGATCAGATCGCCCGCCACGGCATGATCGATCTGGAAGTGCATGCCGAGGGTGATCGTCATATCGACGACCATCATACGGTCGAAGACATCGGCATCACCTTCGGTCAGGCGCTGCTGGAAGCGCTGGGCGACAAACGGGGCATCACCCGCTACGGGCACGCCTATGTCCCGCTGGATGAGGCACTGTCGCGGGTCGTGATCGATTTTTCCGGCCGACCGGGGCTTTACATGCAGGCCGAGTTCACCAGCGAACGCATCGGCAGCTTCGATACACAGCTGTTTCGTGAGTTCTTCAACGGGCTGGCCAGTCACGCCCGGGCGACGCTGCATCTCGACAACCTCAGGGGTGTCAACGCTCATCATCAGGCCGAGACCCTGTTCAAGGCCTTCGGCCGCGCACTGCGTATGGCCATCGAGCCCGATGAACGCATGGCGGGGCGCATCGCCTCGACCAAGGGCAGCCTGTGAACAGCAATCCCCCCTTTCTTGCTGCGCGGCAACAGGAGCTATCGGCATGACCATTGCCATCATCGATTACGGCATGGGCAATCTGCACTCGGTCGCCAAGGCGCTCGAGCACGTCGCCGAGGATGAGCGCGTGACCATTACCCGTGATCCCCGAGCCATCAAGGGCGCCACGCGCCTGATCCTGCCCGGACAGGGCGCCATTCGCGACTGCATGAGTGAGCTCGAGCACACCGAACTGACCGGGCTGGTCAAGGAGATGCTGGCAGATGGCAACAAACCGCTGCTGGGTATCTGCGTCGGCCAGCAGATGCTGATGGACAAGAGTGACGAGAATGGTGGCGTCTGGTGTCTGGGGTACATGCCCGGACGAGTGCGACACTTCGAAGACACCATGCGCGATACCGATGGCAACCGTCTCAAGGTGCCGCACATGGGGTGGAATCGGGTGCACCAGCACCACATGCACCCACTCTGGGAAGGTATCCCGACCGGCGAGCGCTTTTATTTTGTGCACAGCTATTATGTCCAGGCCGAAGATGACGCCCATGTCATGGGCTATGTCGACTACGGTACGGTTCGCGCCCATGTGGCTACCGGACACGATGCGACCTTCGCTGTGCAGTTCCATCCCGAGAAAAGCGCTGGTGCCGGGCTGAAGCTGCTCTCCAACTTCATTCACTGGTCGCCCTGAACGGGCGCCCCGTCAGTACGAGGATCTCCTGCATGCTGGTTATCCCCGCCATCGATCTCAAGGACGGGCAGTGCGTAAGGCTCAAGCAGGGTCGCATGAATGAGGCGACCAGCTATGGTGACGATCCGGTCGCCATGGCATCGCGCTGGGTCGAAGCCGGTGCCCGGCGTCTGCATCTGGTCGATCTCAATGGCGCCTTTGCCGGCAATCCGGTCAATGCCGAAGCCGTCAACGCCATCGCCGCCGAATTTCCCGATCTGCCGATTCAGATCGGCGGCGGCATTCGCTCGCGCGACACCATCGCACGCTATCTCGACGCTGGCGTCTCCTGGGTCATCATCGGCACGCGAGCCGTTCAGGAACCGGACTTCGTGACCGAGATGTGTCGTGAATTTGCCGGCCATATCATTGTCGGCATTGATGCCCGCGACGGCTACGTCGCCACTGATGGCTGGGAATCGGTTTCCTCCGTGCGGGCCACCGATCTGGCACAGCGTTTTGCCAACGATGGCGTCTCGGCAATCGTCTATACCGACATCTCCCGCGATGGCATGATGCAGGGCGTCAACATCGATGCCACGGTAGAAATGGCAAGCTCCGGCGGGGTACCGGTCATTGCCTCTGGCGGTGTCACGTCGCTTGACGATATCCAGCAGCTGGCGGATGTCGCGCCCGCTGGGATTCTCGGCGCCATTACCGGCCGCGCCATCTACGAGGGACGACTCGATCTCACTGAAGCCCAGCTGCTGTGTGACACCATCGATCGTAATGCAGGGGAGGCCTGACAACCATGACACTGGCAAAACGCATTATTCCCTGCCTGGATGTCGACGGCGGCCGGGTGGTCAAGGGCGTCAACTTCGTCGGTATCCGCGACGCCGGCGACCCGGTGGAAGTCGCCAAACGCTATAACGAACAGAATGCCGACGAGATTACCTTTCTCGATATCACCGCCAGTCATGAAAAGCGTGGCACCACCCTGGAGATGGTCAGTCGTATCGCCGGTGAAGTCTTTATTCCGCTCACCGTGGGCGGCGGTGTACGGACCTGCGACGATATCCGGGCCCTGCTCAATGCCGGTGCCGACAAGGTCTCGATCAATACCGCTGCGGTCACCCATCCCGAATTCGTTCGCGAGGCGGCCGAGCGTTTCGGCAGCCAGTGCATCGTGGTGGCGATCGACGCCAAGCGGGTCAGCGAAGCGGGCGAACCTCCCCGCTGGGAGATCTTTACGCACGGCGGGCGCACACCCACCGGGCTGGATGCCATCGAATGGGCTCGCAAGATGGTCGATTTTGGTGCCGGCGAACTGCTGCTGACCAGCATGGACCGTGACGGCACCCGGGAAGGATTTGATCTTGGCATCACCCGAGCGATCAGCGATGCCGTGCCGGTACCTATCATCGCCTCGGGTGGCGTCGGTAACCTGGATCATCTGGTCGCCGGAGTAAAGGAAGGAGGCGCTGATGCCGTACTGGCGGCCAGCATCTTCCACTTCGGTGAGTACATCGTGGAAGAAGCCAAGCGCTACATGGCCGAACACGGTATCGAGATGCGACTGTAAGTCTGCCCTCGCTCCCGGCACAAGCGGGGGCGAACCAGCTACTCTGCCAGCGACAGCCCCAGGTTACTGATGCCGTCGTTGCGCCCCAATTGCCGCAGCCTCTTCAGGCGATCACGGTCCAGCGCGCCAGCATTGACTTCGTCCAGTACCGCCTGTTGAAAAGCACGCTCATCCGCCATCAGGGGATGAGCCGCCAGGGCTGCTTCACGCGCGTCTTCGTCCGTCCACTGTGCGCCTTCCACCATGTCGATATAACGTTCCACCCCGCCAATCGAAATACGACTGACTTCTACCGGCGCCCCCACGGCATTGCCCCGCAACAGGTCAAGACAGGCCGAGAGCGCCAGGGTCACTTCCAGTGCCGAACGGTCCCCGAAGCTGTCATCCTCGGCGGTCGGCTCACAGGCGACCAGTTTCTCCGCCTGTCGCTCGAAATCGATGCGTGCATCGCGCACTGCCAGCGCCTCCCAGATCAGATCCATCACGGCCCGGAGCCCCTTTGCATCCCCATCGCCGGTCAGCTCGACATAAAGTAGATGGTTGGGCAGCAGCCGTTCACACAGCGCCGCCATGAATGCCAGCCCCGGCCGGGGATCAAGCTGATCAAGGGTCCGATGCAATGTAACGGGGAAGTCGATCGAATAATCAGCACTCATGCAGCGACAGGCTCCATTGATAGTGGGAAGCGGCCCTCAATCCGGCCAGAAATAGTGGCTCGGGATACGTCCGCGCTCGTCGAACATGATCCCTTCGGCGGCCAGCTGCTGGCGCTGCTCGACCGCACCTTCATGATCAGCCAGCCGGCCACCGGCAGCGACCACACGATACCATGGCAGCTGATGCCCCGCCGGGAGGGTTCGCAGCACTGCTCCCACCGAACGTGCGGTGGCACCCTCGGTCATTTTCGCGATCCGACCATAGGTCGTCACCCGGCCACTGGGTATCCGTGCGATGATGGTCGTTACCTGCTCACGCAGTTGAGCACGCATGGTTTCTCTCCCACTGGACGGCTGCAGCCGTGTTGTCCATCATTGCCTCTATCATGCACATCTATTTTCTTCAGCATACGCCCGCGCAGGGTCCCGGCAGGCTGGCCGACTGGCTGGACAGCATGGGCCACAGCTTCAATACACGGCCGTTGTATAGCGGCGAGCTGCCCCCTCCTCAACTGCACGATTTTGATGCCCTGATCGTACTGGGGGGCGCCATGGACATTCATGACGATAACGCTCATCCCTGGATCAGGCGCGAACGCAAACTGATCGATCGGGTATTGAAAAGCTCCAAACCGTTGCTCGGGATCGGGTTTGGCGCTCAGTTGATTGCCGATGCCCTGGGGGCCATCGTCTCGCGCTCGACCCAACCGGAGCTGGGCTGGCATCGGGTGACACGCAGCGATCGCTGCGATCTCGATCTGCCGGAGAGCTTTGATGCCTTTCACTGGCATCGGGATATCTTCGGTTTGCCCGAGGGTAGCACCCCGATTGGCGCCAGTGAGGCCAGCCCGGTCCAGGGATTCAGCTGGGACGGTGCACGGGTGGTGGCCCTGCAGTGTCATCTCGAGACGACGCGCAGCTGGTTGAACGACTGTCTCGCCGGTGCAGATGACAGCGTGCACGAACTGGCTGGTCCCTGGGTTCAATCCTTCGATGAAATGCGCGACAGTCAGCGGCGGCTGGATCGACTGGCACCGACACTCGACCGGCTGATGACGGACTGGCTGCAGCCATTCATGTACTAGCGCCCGATCGCAACGGACCGAGTACGCTGGATCCAGCATCTCATTGTATTGCCCTGTCTGACAGGCATACTCAGAGTGCCATGGACTGCCCCAGCATCGGTTCGTCATGATGGCGCTGGCAATAGTCGGCCACGAACTCGAGGCATGCCTGCCAATCGCCCGCAAACAGTGCCTGCTGCCCATTGCGCGCCAACTGATGGTGGTAGAGCGGATCGTAATATTCCTGCAGCAGCGGGGCCAGCCAACTATTGTGAGCGCGACTGTTACCGCTGCGCCGATGCTGGGCAAAGGCATGCTGTTGACGCTGCAGCAACCGCTCCAGCCGCTCCTCACCAAGACGTTTGCGTAACCGTACCAGGGCACTGACCAGCTGACGCTGCATCAGCGCCCAGCCCAGCCACTGGCCATACTGATCGCGATAGCGCGCCCAGAGATCATCGATATAGTCACGGCGGATCTGCTCGATGCGCCAGTCCAGTGGCATCTCCACGCGTACGCGTGGCGCCTGCTTCATGGCTTCCCAAAGCGGCAAGGGAATTTCGACAGCTCCAATCGAGCGCGACTCGTCCTCCAGCACAAAGGGGGTCGGCCGTTCGGCCAGGTCAAGCGCCAGCTGATGCTCGAAATCGATCTGGGAGGGCGTCTCGACCGGCTGACGACCAAAGCTTGAGCCCTTGTGACGGGCATGACCTTCGAGATCAACACCATGCTCCAGATTCAACAGCAGTCGTGTCTTGGCACAGCCGGTCAGCCCCGACACGATCAGCATCGGCGCCCGGGCAGCCTGCTCGGTAGCCGCCATCAGGGTCTGCCGAACCGCCTTGAAGCCTCCCTGCAAGCGGGGCACGTCAACACCTGCTTCGGCCAGCCAGCGCTGACTGATCCCCGAACGCTGGCCACCCCGTGCGCAGTACAACAGCGCCCCGGGGTGGGCAGCGATGAACTCGCACCACGCCCCGAGTCGCCGCTCACGCAATCGCCCACTGACCAATTCATGCCCCAGTGCGACTGCTGCCTCATTACCATTGCGATGATAGCGCTCGCCTACCCGGCGGCGCTCGTCATCATCCATGAGCGGCAGATTGACGGCACCGGGGGCGGCGCCACGAGCGAACTCGATCGGCGCACGAACGTCTATCATCGCCGGTCGGTGATGCAACAGTTCCAGACTGACGGGCAACTGATGTGACATCACTGTTCAGCCACGCACCTGGATGACAGCTTCACCTTCACGGCTGATGCATTCACCGAAGGCTTCCAGACTCAGGCCATGGTCGCGACCAATACGCTCAACGTCATCTTCCCAGGCCGGATCGACCGCGATGACCAGTCCTCCCGAAGTCTGGGGATCGCACAACCACTGCCAATGGGTCTCATCCATTTCGGGCAGCAGAGAGCCCAGTGCCTGACGATTTCGCCCGGTCCCGCCCGGGATGGCACCACGACGCAGATAGCCTTCGGCTGCCCGCAGGCGTGGCAGTCGATTGAAATCGATACGTGCTGCCACACCACTGGCGGTACAGATCTCACCGAGATGCCCCGCCAGACCAAAGCCGGTCACATCGGTCATGGCGTGCACGCCTTTCACCTGTGCCAGCGCCCGCCCGATGGTATTGGGCTTGAGCATGTTGTCGCGTGCCAGACCGTGATGTTCGGCATCAAGCCAGCCACGCTTCTCGGCAGTGGTCAGAATGCCCACCCCCAGCGGCTTGGTGAGGTAGAGTCTGTCGCCCGGCCGGGCTCCGCTGTTGAGCTTGAGATGCGCAAGATCGATCAGACCGTTGACGGCCAGCCCGAAAATCGGCTCGGGCGAGTCGATCGAGTGACCGCCTGAGAGTGCCAGCCCCTGCTCACGACAGACCGTCTGTGCACCGGCCACCACTTCACCGGCAATACCGGGCGCCAGCTTGTCGACCGGCCAGCCCAGAATACCCAGAGCCAGGATGGGGCGCCCCCCCATCGCGAAAACATCGCTGATGGCGTTGGTTGCGGCAATACGACCGAAATCGAAGGGGTCGTCCACGATCGGCGTAAAGAAATCGGTAGTGGCAATCAGTCCCTGACCGTCTCCCAGATCGTAAACGGCGGCATCCTCGCGCCCCTGATTGCCGACGATCAGCCGGTCACTGGAAGCGCCTTCGCCGGCAGCAGCCAGAATGGAGTCGAGCACGTCCGGGGCAATCTTGCAGCCACATCCCGCACCATGGCTGTATTGGGTCAGACGAATCGAGGTCATCGGTCGCTCCTGTAATCCTTGTATCCCCCGCTTTCATCAATCGGGGCAGTGCCGGATGGGCATGCTAACGCACTCCGGGTCGAGGCACAGTGCCCATTCGTTTGAAACGCATCCGCTTACAGGGCATCCAGCGCTTCGGCCAGTCTTTCCACGGCGACTACTTCCATCCCCTCCGGTGCCTTGCGCGGGGCATTGCCACGCGGCACGATCGCTCGGGTAAACCCATGCTTGGCGGCCTCGACGATGCGTTCCTGACCACTGGGTACCGGGCGAATCTCACCGGATAGCCCGACTTCACCAAAGACTACCAGCTCTCGGGGCAACGGCCGATTCTGCAGGCTGGAAACCACCGCCAGCACAATGGCCAGATCGGCACTGGTTTCCAGCGCCTTGACGCCACCGACCACATTGACGAAGACATCCTGATCGCCGGTGAACAGCCCACCATGCTTGTGCAGCACCGCCAGCAATAGTGATAGCCGCTGAGCATCAACCCCGACCGCCACCCGGCGCGGGTTCCCCATCGCCGACTCATCCAGCAGGGCCTGGACTTCCACAAGAATCGGCCGGGTCCCTTCCCAGACCACCATCACCAGACTGCCAGCCGCCAGCTCCTCGCTGCGCGAGAGAAAAATGGCACTGGGATTCTTCACTTCCTTGAGACCCTGTTCGAGCATCGCGAACACGCCCAGTTCGTTAACCGCACCAAAGCGATTCTTCTGTCCGCGCAGGGTACGAAAGCGGGAATCGGTATCGCCTTCGAGCAACAGCGAAGCATCGATCATGTGCTCGAGCACTTTCGGCCCGGCAAGGCTGCCATCCTTGGTGACGTGCCCCACCAGCATCAGGACCGTACTGCTTTGCTTGGCATAACGGGTCAGGGCTGCGGCAGACTCACGCACCTGGGCAACACCGCCCGGTGCCGAGGTCAGATCGTCCAGATGCATGGTCTGGATCGAGTCGATGATCAGCACATCCGGACGTTCACGCTCGGCGGTGGCGAGAATGGTTTCAACGCTGGTCTCGGCCAGCATCTTCAACCCCTGCGTCGGCAGCGACAGCCGATGCGCCCGCATCGCGACCTGGGAGAGAGACTCCTCGCCGGTGACATACAGCACGCTACGCTGCTGCGCCAGCTTGCAGGCAGTCTGCAACAGCAGGGTGGACTTGCCCGCACCGGGGCTGCCACCGAGCAGAATCGCCGAGCCGGGCACCAGCCCGCCACCCAGCACACGGTCGAACTCACCGAAGGTGGAAGAGAAACGTGGCACTTCGGAAAGATCTACTGCGGAAAGGTCGGTGACGCTCGACGAACCTCCACCGGCATAACCCTGTCGGGTGCTCGCACCTCCTCCACTACCGGGCCTTGCCGGCGCCACACGCAGCTCGGTCAGCGTGTTCCATTCTCGACAGTTACTGCACTGTCCCTGCCACTTGCTGAACTCGGCACCGCATTCGGTACATACAAAGGCTGTTTTCGCTTTTGCCATGCTGAACTCATTGCATCACTGGCAGACGGATACGCACACCAAAAGGGCGGCGACTGCCGCCCATTCGATGCGGCGTCAACGCCGCCCCCATGAGGTTCATCAACCCCGGTTCGAAATATCCGCAACCGAGGGCGATACCTCCGGTTTACTGACGGGTCAGGCGAAGGTTCTGGCCATTTTCGAAACGACGCAGCTGAGGATCGATCAACTCAAGATGCTGCGGGTCCACCTTCTCAAAGTAGTAGGTCTGCCCTTCACCATTGGGCGTCAGTTCATAGACCGTGGCGGTGGGATCGTTCTGGGTACCGCTGATCACGTCCCAGTTCCCCTGATAGTGCTCGGTCGGTGGGTTCTGAGGATGCTGGAGATATTCCGCATCCAGCGAGAAGGTACGCTGCGCTGCTGGCGCATCCTCGCTTCCCTTGAGATTGACTGTCAGCGCAATGCCCTTGCAGCTGCGGCATGGCAAAGTACCGGTATAAGTGGCAGCCTGGGATTGCACGGCGCCCGCTTCGGTTTCGCCACCGCTCTGGGTTCCTGTACCGGCACAGCCGGCAAGCAGCGCCAGCATGGCAGACCCTGCCAGCAACGTCCTGATCTGCATGAGCTTCCTCCTGATGCATGGAATAACACCGCCGTTGGGCTGGTGGCGTCCCAGCATAGCGCCATCACTACCGCATCGGCCAGTCGCAAAAACACCCCGGCTGGACCGGGGTGTCTGACAAGCGCCAGGGAATCGCTCAGTGATCGCCCTGCTGCTCAAGGAAGGGATAGTCGATGTAACCTTCCGCTCCGCCACCATAAAAGGTATCAGGATCGGGCTCATTAAGTGCTGCTCCGATCCGGAAACGCTCCGGCAGATCGGGGTTGGCAATGAAGGGACGACCGAACACGGCGGCATCGCCGATCCCGCGCTCGATCAGGTCTTCTTCACGCTCAGGCGTATAGTGACCGCAGAACAGCAGGGCACCACTTCTGAACCGGGCTCGCACGGCACGTCGGAAATCATCGGTCAGATGGATATCATCACCAGCCCAGTCCGGTTCGTTGATGTGCAGGTAGGCCAGGCCGCGCACGTTGAGCTGCTCGGCCATGTAATACATCATCGCCTCGGACTCATCGTCCTTGAGACCAAAGATCTCGATGAACGGTGACATGCGGATACCCACCCGGTCATAGCCATAAACGCTGGCCACGGCATCGACAATTTCGAGCACCACGCGAGCGCGGTTTTCCAGCGAACCACCATATCGATCAGTACGCTGATTCGAACCGGTCGCCATGAACTGCTGTAGCAGATAGGCATTGGCTGCATGGACCTCGACCATGTCAAAGCCGGCGCGTTTCGAACGAAGGGCTGCCTGCCGATAGCTTTCCACCAGCTCGGGAATCTCTTCGGTCTCCAGCGCTCGTGGCGTCGCCGCATCATCGCGGCCGGCAGTACCATCTTCGAATTCGACAAAGCACTGTGCACCTTCACCACGAATGGCACTCGGCGCTACCGGTTTCTGGCCATTCGGCTGAACACGCTCATTGGAAACCCGACCCACATGCCAGAGCTGCATGGCAATGCGACCGCCACGAGCATGAACGGCCTCGACGACATGCTTCCAGCCGGCTTCCTGCTCGTCGTTCCAGATACCGGGCGTGTAAACATAGCCGACTGCGGTAGGCGAAACATTGGTCGCCTCACAGATGATCAGCCCGGCGCCAGCACGCTGACCATAGTAGGTGGCATGCATATCACCGGGGATGCGATCAGGCATCCGTGCCCGGGTCAGCGGTGCCATGATAACGCGATTGGGGATCTCCAGAGAGCCCAGCTTCAGCGGTGTAAAAAGTGTCGAATGTGCCACACGAATCTCCTTGTCGATAACGTCCGGACATCACACTGTCCGCACAGTCTCTGTAGCGTGAGAGACGACATGGAGGTCATTAGCTGGCTTATCAACCATTGGGCCGAGATTCATTTCCCGAACCTGACCGAGCAGCACTGAATCCGTCAATCAGACGCTGTCGAAATTCATCCATGCGCCATGTCGCGGCACTGTCATCGGGTATCATGCCCCTGCTCCATCCCCATTGCTCAAAGGCCTGCAGAACTTCGCGATCACGGGTCATGAGATGCACCGGTACTTCGCGTGTGGCCTGATCACCGGTAATGATCGAGGCCGGCTGATGATCCCCCAGCGCCAGCACGACCAGATCATCATCGCCATATGTCGCAACAAAGGAACCCAGTGCCTGCAGCGAATAGTCAATCGCCTTGCGGTACTGGTGTCTTACCCGGTCGCTGTCCTGCCAAACAACCGAAGGTGGATCATTGGCATCGGCCCATTGGGAAAAGATGCGGCCCTCTCCCACTTTCTCCCATGGCACCATGGGTGGCACCGGCACCCAGGGCGCATGACTCGAGACCGTGGAAATCATTGCCATCAATGGCGGCCGATCATTACGCCCCAGTTCGAGACGCTGGAAGGCCGAGTACGTGTACTGATCCGGCATGGTGATCCAGTTGTACGGCTGCCCCTGATAGCCCAGGTTGCGTGCATCCAGAGTCTCTTGAAAGCCGAACCAGCGGCCGGCCGGCCAGTCTCCGGTAATGGCCGGTGACACATCGACCGTGTACCAGCCGGCTCGTTCGAACAGTCGGGTCAGCGGCACCTGCCGGCTGCCAATGATCCAGTTGTAGCGACGCTGGCTGTTGATCCAGAGCCCGGTCTGCAACGTGGTATGGGCCAGCCAGCTCTGACCGCCTACGGTAGGTGAGCGCACCCAGGCACTACGCGCCTGAAAACCGGCCCGATTCAGCTCTCTGTTCACCTCATGCAGCCGATGATCGATCTGCGGGGCATAGCGGGCATCCTCGAGCGCGGTACGACCATAGGACTCGATGAACACGACCACGATGTCCTTGCCGGCAAGCTTCGAGAACAGCTGCTCGGCAGGCCTGTCGCTGTCAGGATGCTGCGCGACTGCCTCGCGCAGCTCTGCCAACTCATGCAGGTTGTGCCAGGACTGATGGACATGTGCCACCACCAGTCTTGAAGAGTGCGCCGGCGAAGGGGGTGACAGGGCCGGCATCGAGTGTCCGATGGCCAGTGTCATGATCAGCCAGAGTGCATAAAGCCCTGCTGCCCACCGCCAGGCATATCGACCGGCATGGGTGTAAAGCGCTGCTCTTGCATGGCGGGCAATGCGCATCAGCGCACAACGAAGCAGCCATCCCAGCAGCAACGCTCCCGCCAGAATGCCGCTCAGCAACGCGGCTGCGGGCAAAACGCCTATGCTGGCACTGAGCAGATCCCATGCCGGTCCCAGCAGACGCCAGTCGGCAACCGGGTCAAAAATGCGCCAGTAGGCTATCAGAGCAATGACATCAGCCAGTTTGAAGAGTGTCAGCAGGGTCAATAGCAAGGCCAGCACGCTGCACACCAGCAGGCGCAGCGCACGGGGCACAAATGCCAGTAGCAGCACGATCAGAGGCAGCTCGACTGGTGCCCAGAATCCGCTCAGTGGCGTCAGCAGCGCCCGCTGGTGAGGCAGTGCCAACACCACGAACACAAGCGTCAGGGCAACGAATGTTCCCCCTGCCCTGCCGAACCGTCCTGTGACACCCATTCCCTTGCGATCTCCCCTGCCGGATTACTGATAGAAGCGGGACATCGCGCGGATCACCTGGAGCGCTGTCCGATGGTCGAGCTGAAAGTCATCAACCGGCCGGTTATGCAAATTGAAGGTCTGATAATTGCCCCCCGGATAGGCCTCGAGAATATGATGCCGGGTGCGGACGGCGTAATCCATATAACTTCCGATCAGCCACCAGCGCCGATGATCCTCGTTGAACAGTGACTGACCGATGCCGTAGGCCGAGGCAGGCCCATGGCATCCCAACACCTGCTGCATCAGTGTGGGCACAATATCCATGTGACTGGTCGTGCGATCGATGGTCATCGAGTCCTCGCCCGGCCAGTGAATCACCAGCGGCACATGCGTCTGGGCGTCGGTATAGTTGCTACCGTGTCCCCAGAAATTGCGATGATTGTCATTGAACTCCTCACCATGATCACTGGTGAAGATCACGATGGTGTGATCGAGCAGCCCCTGTTGTTTCAGGCGAGCCAGAATCTGCCCTATCAACCGATCATCATACAAAGCTGCCGTCTGATAACGGTTGTAAAAGGGTGTGGGATTGAAATCCGGCCCCAGTTCGAGATGTTGCACTTCCTGCCAGTAGGGCTGAAACGGATGGGGAAAATCCGGCGGCACGCTATAACCATGAACGGCGTCATAGAACAGAAAACCGAAAAACGGCTGTGGCTGGCCGTTAACCTTATCGGGACGATGCGCCAGATAATGCAGAAAATCCCGGGTAATTCGAGCATCACGCTGCCACGGCGTATCTCCGGGCGTAGTGGTACGCAGTCCCTGTACCGAAGAGAAGGCCGTACGATCGAAGGCAGGACTGGTCAGTGTGGCCGAGCCCAGTATCTTCATGTCGTACCCCTCGCGCTGGAACTGGCGCATCATGACGGGCGCACGCTGGCTTGAAGCAAAGGCATCCCAATAGGTGCTGGGCAAACCATAAAACAGACTGAACAGCCCTGCTTTGGTGGAATTCCCCCCCGAGAGATGATGATGAAAGCGCAAAATGTGCTCGCCCCGGGCAAAATCGGCAATATGGGGTGTCGCCCGAGGATTGAGCGTGTCAGCGCGCCAGGCATCAATACCAATAATGAGTACATTGGGGCGATGCTCGGGGCGATTACACTGAAGTGGTTGAGTCGGATAATCGAGTGCTTGCCTGCGATCGTGATGTACCCTGAGCTCTGTTGGACGATGATTGCGCTGCTGCTGCAGATCAACCCAGCCATGATCGGCAAAAAAGCGTTTGGCAGTGGCCGGATAGAACAGGGGCAGGACACGATCGAGTGAGGTAATACCACGGTTATAGTGCGCATCCGCCCAGGCGTGCCAGCCATGTACCAGCGGCAGCAGCATGATCGAGATCACGGCAAGCACCCAACCAACGCCACTGGCTCCCCGCGTCGCCAGACGTTCACACAATGCGGAAAAGCCCATCATGATGACCAGCAGGCCGATCACGCAAAGCACGGCAATCAGCCATGTCAGTAATGAAAAGGAGAATATTTCTCCACCTGCATGCAGCAGCAGATCGAAAATGAAACCGCTGAGGTGAAATCGGTATTGATCAAATATTTCGGTATCGATCAGTAGTGCCAGCTGTGCAAACGTGGCGAGCAGTATCGCCAGCGATCGGATCAATACAGGTCGGGGCAGTATCAATAGCAACGGCCATAGCACAAGCAGAGCCAGTGCCGAGAGGCTCAGAAAATGCGCAGGCAGCGCAAGAGCCATCCAGAGCCGATCACTTTCATCCTGAGGATCAGCCCAGCCCAACAGGCGCAGCGCGATCAGTGAAGCCAGCACACCATTGAAAAAAACGAACCAGTTGCTCCAGCGCCATAACGTCTTGCGTGATGCCCGCATCCAACGCCCCAGGATCAGCTTCCTGACAGCCATGTATCCCCTCGTTCCCGAAGCCGTCGCGGTTCACACGACAGCGTTTTGATTAGCCTGTTAATGATACGCCAGAATTCGGTGAAGGGAACCTTGCGCCTGTCCAGCACCGGGCGGCATCATGAAAATTGATTCATGACGATCGCATGAGCGATCACCGCCACTCATCTCGAGTTCGATCACCAATGAGCCAGTTCTGGAGTCCCGGGGTTCATCAACTGACCCCTTATGTGCCCGGCGAGCAACCTCGCCAGAAGCTGATCAAGCTGAATACCAACGAAAACCCCTGGCCACCGGCGCCGGGTGTCGAACGGGTGCTACGCAACTTCGAGATCGAGCGTCTGCGTCGCTACCCCGATCCGGAAGCCAGCATGCTGCGTGAAGCACTGGCTCGGGAATACTCGGTAGCCCCCGAGCAGGTTTTCGTCGGCAACGGCTCGGATGAAGTATTGGCTCTGGCATTTCAGGCCTTCTTTCTGCATGACGCGCCCCTGCTGATGCCGGAGATCAGCTACAGCTTCTATCCGGTCTATTGCCGCCTCTATGGTGTCGAGCAGCGCACTATCCCGCTGGATGAGCAGTGGCGTGTGGATCTGGACGGGTTCGAGGGTGAGCATGCAGGTATCGTGTTTGCCAACCCCAATGCGCCCACAGGTCATGGTCATGACCTTGAAAGCATCAAAAAGCTGCTCCAGCGCATGCGCGAGCGAGTGGTTCTGATCGATGAAGCCTATGCCGACTTCGGTGGCGAGAGTGCCGTCCCACTGATTGATGACCATCCCAACCTGCTGGTCACCGGCACCTTCTCCAAATCACGCAGTCTGGCGGGGCTGCGGATCGGCTTTGCCATCGGCTCAAGCGAACTGATCGAAGGTCTCGACCGAGTGAAGAACTCCTTCAACTCCTATCCGCTCGATATGATTGCTATAGAAGCCGGTATTGCGGCACTGGCAGATCGTGATTATTACGAGCACTGCCGACGGGCTGTCATGGCGACGCGCGAACATACCCGTCAAGCCCTGGAGGCCATGGGCTTTGAAGTACTTCCTTCACAGACCAATTTCCTGTTCGTACGCTCAACCCATCAGCCCGCCGCCGATATCTTTGCGGCCCTGCGTGAACACGGCATTCTGGTCAGGCATTTCAATACCGAACAGCTGAACGATTTTCTGCGGATTTCGATCGGCAGCGAGGCGGAGATGCAGGCCCTGATCGAGGCGCTGGGAGAGATCGGCGCCCGCTGAGGGCAGCCAGCCCGGCGCTGCCGCCGGGCTGCAGGCCGGTGTCGGACAGCAGGCCGCCGGGCCGGCTGTCGTGCGGACATGAAAAAGCCCCGACCATATGGCCGGGGCTCTCTCGGAAGGGGTGCCTGACGATGACCTAGTCTCGCATGGGGAAGCCCCACACTACCCTCGGCGCTGAGCGGTTTCACTGCCGAGTTCGGCATGGGATCGGGTGGGACCCGCTCGCTGTGGTCGTCAGGCAATTCGGTGGCCGGGTCGCCGCAGGGCGGCCCGACGAATTCGTGGATCATGCTGCGTGCTGCGTCTCGCGTATCCGGCACGTGTCATCACAGACCGCTTGGGCGTTATATGGTCAAGCCTCACGGGCAATTAGTACGCGTCAGCTCAATGCGTTGCCGCACTTACACACCGCGCCTATCGACCTCGTCGTCTTCGAGGGCCCTTCAGGGGGCGCAAGGCCCCGGGGAAGTCTCATCTTGAAGGGGGCTTCCCGCTTAGATGCCTTCAGCGGTTATCCCGTCCGGACCTGGCTACCCGGCGATGCCACGGGCGTGACAACCGGTACACCAGAGGTCCGTCCACTCCGGTCCTCTCGTACTAGGAGCAGCACTTCTCAAACTTCCGACGCCCACGGCAGATAGGGACCGAACTGTCTCACGACGTTCTAAACCCAGCTCGCGTACCACTTTAAATGGCGAACAGCCATACCCTTGGGACCGACTTCAGCCCCAGGATGTGATGAGCCGACATCGAGGTGCCAAACACCGCCGTCGATGTGAACTCTTGGGCGGTATCAGCCTGTTATCCCCGGAGTACCTTTTATCCGTTGAGCGATGGCCCTTCCATACAGAACCACCGGATCACTAGAACCTGCTTTCGCACCTGCTCGACGTGTCTGTCTCGCAGTCAAGCACCCTTGTGCTCTTGCACTCACTGCGCGATTTCCAACCGCGCTGAGGGTACCTTCGTGCTCCTCCGTTACGATTTGGGAGGAGACCGCCCCAGTCAAACTACCCACCACACACTGTCCTCGCACCGGCTCACGGTGCGGAGTTAGAACGCCGATGATGCAAGGCTGGTATTTCAAGGTTGGCTCCACCGCGGCTGGCGCCACGGTTTCACAGCCTCCCAGCTATCCTACACAAGCAACATCAGCGTCCAGTGTGAAGCTGTAGTAAAGGTTCACGGGGTCTTTCCGTCTGGCCGCGGGTACACAGCATCTTCACTGCGATTTCAATTTCACTGAGTCCCGGGTGGAGACAGCGTGGCCATCATTACGCCATTCGTGCAGGTCGGAACTTACCCGACAAGGAATTTCGCTACCTTAGGACCGTTATAGTTACGGCCGCCGTTTACCGGGGCTTCGATCAGGAGCTTCACCCCCGAAGGGGCTGACACCATCACTTAACCTTCCGGCACCGGGCAGGCGTCACACCCTATACGTCCGCTTGCGCGTTGGCAGAGTGCTGTGTTTTTAGTAAACAGTTGCAGCCACCTGGTCTCTTCGGCCGGTGTCCGCTCGAGCCGCGAGGGCTGTCACGGCCACCGGCGCACCTTCTCCCGAAGTTACGGTGCCATTTTGCCTAGTTCCTTCACCCGGGTTCTCTCAAGCGCCTTGGTATTCTCTACCTGACCACCTGTGTCGGTTTGGGGTACGGTCGCATGTGATCTGAAGCTTAGAGGCTTTTCCCGGAAGCGTGGCATCAGTGACTTCCACCCCGTGGGGTGTTCGTCTCGCATCTCGGCCGATGAGCGATCGGATTTGCCTGATCGCTCGGCCTACCTGCTTTCACCGGGGCAACCAACGCCCGGCTCACCTGGCCTTCTTCGTCCCCCCATCGCAATCACATCCGGTACGGGAATATTGACCCGTTTCCCATCGACTACGCCTTTCGGCCTCGCCTTAGGGGCCGACTCACCCTGCTCCGATTGACGTCGAACAGGAACCCTTGGTCTTCCGGCGGGGGAGGTTTTCACTCCCCTTATCGTTACTCATGTCAGCATTCGCACTTGTGATACCTCCAGCATGCCTCTCGACACACCTTCACAGGCCTACACAACGCTCCTCTACCGCGTGTCCGAAGACACGCCCGCAGCTTCGGTACCCGGTTTAGCCCCGTTACATCTTCCGCGCAGGCCGACTCGACCAGTGAGCTATTACGCTTTCTTTAAAGGATGGCTGCTTCTAAGCCAACCTCCTGGCTGTCTGAGCCTTCCCACATCGTTTCCCACTCAACCGGGATTTGGGGACCTTAGCTGGCGGTCCGGGTTGTTTCCCTCTTGACAACGGACGTTAGCACCCGCTGTCTGTCTCCCACGCTGTACTCACCGGTATTCGGAGTTTGCCTCGGTTTGGTAACCCGGGATGGGCCCCTAGCCGAAACAGTGCTCTACCCCCGGTGGTAATACGTGAGGCGCTACCCAAATAGCTTTCGAGGAGAACCAGCTATCTCCGGGCTTGATTAGCCTTTCACTCCGATCCACAGCTCATCCGAGTCCTTTTCAACGGACCCCGGTTCGGGCCTCCAGTCAGTGTTACCTGACCTTCACCCTGGCCATGGATAGATCGCCCGGTTTCGGGTCTGTATCCAGCGACTGCGCGCCCTGTTAAGACTCGGTTTCCCTGCGCCTCCCCTATGCGGTTAAGCTCGCCACTGAATACAAGTCGCTGACCCATTATACAAAAGGTACGCGGTCACCCTCCGAAGAAGGCTCCCACTGCTTGTACGCACACGGTTTCAGGATCTGTTTCACTCCCCTCACCGGGGTTCTTTTCGCCTTTCCCTCACGGTACTGGTTCACTATCGGTCAGCCAGGAGTATTTAGCCTTGGAGGATGGTCCCCCCGTCTTCAGTCAGGGTTTCACGTGCCCCGACCTACTCGATTTCACGACAATGGGATTTCGACTACGGGGCTGTCACCCGCTATGGCGTGCCTTTCCAGACACTTTGTCTATCCGTCATGCCGCTTAAGGGCTGCTCCCCGTTCGCTCGCCACTACTTGGGGAATCTCGGTTGATTTCTGTTCCTCGGGATACTTAGATGTTTCAGTTCTCCCGGTTCGCTTCCATGAGTTATGTATTGGCTCATGGATACTCATCTGATGATGAGTGGGTTTCCCCATTCGGAAATGCCCGGGTCGCAGGTTATTTGCCACCTCGCCGAGCCTTATCGCAGGCTGTCACGTCCTTCATCGCCTCTGGCTGCCTAGGCATCCACCGTGTGCGCTTCATCGCTTGACCATATAACCCCAAGGGGTCTGATCAGGATGACATACGATTCGCCGGATACGCTTGAGACGTATCACGTTTTGTCCGGATCGGCGGTCACGACACGAAGCGTGTGCTTCGGTGTTGCCGCCGACCGGAACAGTCAGCATGATCCACATTGTTAAAGAGCGTACTGTCGCAAAGCGACAGTCGGAAATCGGCTCGATGCTGTCATCGAATCGACTTGCGACTGTGCTTTCCTGCATATTCGGGTCAGTGGTGGAGCCAGGCGGGATCGAACCGCCGACCTCCTGCGTGCAAGGCAGGCGCTCTCCCAGCTGAGCTATGGCCCCTCTGACAATGCAATTCGTTTCTCGCGCGAAAGAAGGTATCGACGCATGGCCTGCCATGCGAGATGGCTTCTGACAATGCGAGAGACGAATTTGGTGGGTCTGGGCAGACTTGAACTGCCGACCTCACCCTTATCAGGGGTGCGCTCTAACCAACTGAGCTACAGACCCGAACAGTCTTCGCTCTATCCGATCAGGTAATTTGTTGTGGGCGCACTGGCTCACGCGGGCGGTTTGCGTTTAAGGAGGTGATCCAGCCGCAGGTTCCCCTACGGCTACCTTGTTACGACTTCACCCCAGTCGTGAACCACACCGTGGTGGTCGCCCTCCCGAAGGTTGGGCTAACCACTTCTGGTGCAGTCCACTCCCATGGTGTGACGGGCGGTGTGTACAAGGCCCGGGAACGTATTCACCGCGCCATTCTGATGCGCGATTACTAGCGATTCCGACTTCATGGAGTCGAGTTGCAGACTCCAATCCGGACTGAGGCGAGCTTTACGGGATTGGCTTCACGTCGCCGCTTCGCAACCCTTTGTACTCGCCATTGTAGCACGTGTGTAGCCCTGCCCGTAAGGGCCATGATGACTTGACGTCGTCCCCACCTTCCTCCGGTTTGTCACCGGCAGTCTCCCCAGAGTTCCCGGCCGGACCGCTGGCAAATGGGGATAGGGGTTGCGCTCGTTACGGGACTTAACCCAACATTTCACAACACGAGCTGACGACAGCCATGCAGCACCTGTCTCTGCGTTCCCGAGGGCACCCCGGAATCTCTTCCGGGTTCGCAGGATGTCAAGGGCAGGTAAGGTTCTTCGCGTTGCATCGAATTAAACCACATGCTCCACCGCTTGTGCGGGCCCCCGTCAATTCATTTGAGTTTTAGCCTTGCGGCCGTACTCCCCAGGCGGTCGACTTAGCGCGTTAACTGCGCCACCAGCCTCTCGAGGAGGCCAACGGCTGGTCGACATCGTTTACGGCATGGACTACCAGGGTATCTAATCCTGTTTGCTACCCATGCTTTCGCGCCTCAGCGTCAGTGTCAGTCCAGAAGGCCGCCTTCGCCACTGGTATTCCTCCCGATCTCTACGCATTTCACCGCTACACCGGGAATTCTACCTTCCTCTCCTGCACTCGAGCCTGCCCGTTCCGGATGCCGTTCCCGGGTTGAGCCCGGGGCTTTCACACCCGGCGTGACAGGCCGCCTACGCGCCCTTTACGCCCAGTAATTCCGATTAACGCTTGCACCCTCCGTATTACCGCGGCTGCTGGCACGGAGTTAGCCGGTGCTTCTTCTGCGGGTGATGTCCTTCGTGGCGGGTATTAACCGCCACGCCTTCTTCCCCGCTGAAAGTGCTTTACAACCCGAGGGCCTTCTTCACACACGCGGCATGGCTGGATCAGGCTTTCGCCCATTGTCCAATATTCCCCACTGCTGCCTCCCGTAGGAGTCCGGGCCGTGTCTCAGTCCCGGTGTGGCTGATCATTCTCTCAAACCAGCTACGGATCGCAGCCCTGGTGAGCCGTTACCTCACCAGCAAGCTAATCCGACATGGGCTCATCCGATAGCGCAAGGTCCGAAGATCCCCTGCTTTCTCCCGTAGGACGTATGCGGTATTAGCCCGGGTTTCCCCGGGTTATCCCCCACTACCGGGCAGATTCCCATGCATTACTCACCCGTCCGCCGCTCGCCGGCACCCCGAAGGGCCCGCTGCCGCTCGACTTGCATGTGTTAAGCCTGCCGCCAGCGTTCAATCTGAGCCATGATCAAACTCTTCAGTTGAAAGTCATGCGATCCTGACCGATGACCGAAACCATCGTGGCGGATCAATCCTGGCTCGAAAACGAAAACTCGCGATTTGACGAGTCGTCTGTTTCCGATGATGCTGTGCCGCACCGTCGTGAACCAGACGCCCACACAAATTACCTGATCGACTTGTTAAAGAGCGTTCCCGCCGTGGCCTGCGCCGTTTGCGAGAGAGTGAGCATTCTACTCACCGCCACCGAAATGTCAATGCCGATTTCGGTGGATGCTGCCGAAGCGAGACTTCGGGGAACAACCGATCGATTCGCAAAAACTTCAATCGAATCAGCTGTCTGCAGCTGCCGGCCCGGGTGGCTGTTGCCCTGTCCGTTGCCAGCGGATGCGTACTCTACGCCTCGCCGGCCGACCTGACAACCCCCGGCGTCAAAAAAATGACAGAGCGATGACAGCCTCGTCATTGTTATCGGGTGTAATCCTTTCAGCTCGAGAGACAGCCCTCGGCTTCCAGGGCGGCTTCCAGTTCAGCCACGCCCCGAACAAGACTGGCCTGCATGCCCAGCTGCCGAGCAGCTTCAACGCATTCAGGGTTGTCATCAAAGAAGTGAAACGCCTCGGCCGGTTGCCCCAGAGCTTGCATGACATGATCAAAGGCTTCGTGATCAGGCTTACGCAAGCCGATCTCATGAGAGACAAAGAGGTGCTCGACATGACGATCTATTTGCGACTGCTCAACAAAACGATTCCAGTGCATCGGGTTGTTGTTACTCAGCACAGCGCGGATGAAGGCAGGCCGAATGCGCTCCAGCAGCGCCATCGCTCCCTCGAAGGGGCCTGCCATCCAGCTATCAAAACGCGCAGCAAACTCTTCGCGTGACATATCCAGCCCCAGTGCCTCCACTGCCGGACCGGTAAATTCATGCACACTCGCCCGGCCGGTTTCGAATGGCACCAACGGTTCGAACTCCAACCAGAAACGGCGCGCCCGATCACGATCGAAGCGTCCTTCTGTCAGTTCTACCAACGGGGTCGTGCCATCCCAGTCGGCCAACACTCCACCTACATCAAACAGCAATACCTGTGGCGCCATTTCCCTTTCACCCATTCCCTGGTCAATTCCGAATCCAGCGAAGCACGTACATTCGAAATGCGCCAGTGACCAACCGTTAAAATACGCTTGCCCAAAGGGCATGAACCCGCGTTCCCAATGTTCCCAACGCCTGCCAGGAAGGCAGCCAGGGCAGCAACCCGGCCATCAGCAATAGCATGGCGACCGCCGTTGCCGGAGCATGATGATCATAAAGCTTCAGAGCAGTGCCAAAGGAGCGCTTCAGCCGACTACCGGCCAGGTCAATGCTGTAACACTCATCCAGCAACAGATGAATCAGCATACCCAACCCCATGGCAGCGCCCTGACACCACGCCTGCACGGGGGATTGATGCAACAGCTGAAAACCGGCAGCCGTAATCAGCAGTGACATCAGCATGACAGCCATCAAGGAATGCCAGATACCGCGATGAGTCGTCAGACGACGAAATACAAGACTGAGAGGATAGCGGACCGCCAGATACAGCCCCCCGGCCACGGCCACCAGGCGTGCCATGGACAATTGCGGTTGTAGTACCACCACGGCCGCGATCACGGCCAGTATTGCCAGCAGGGTAAAAATCAGGCGAATGGAGTGGGAGTGATCGGCATCAATGTCGGGCATGATCCCCCCCAGGGTGGTCAGTCCCCCCAGGGTGGCTGCATCAGAGAAGTGCCACAGGCCGGCCTGCCAGCCGAGCCCGGCGGTTATCGCACCCCCGAGCGCCGCGACCGTAATATGAGTTCGAAAATTGGCCATGACTTCACTACTGGATAAAAATCCAGATTTTGAAGCAAAAAACCTTTACCGACAATCGCTTGTGAACAACTTTAACTTTCTGTCGCAGCAGGCACGACAGAACGCTCGTTTCAGTGGTCGCTCTCTGCCATAAACTGATCCTTGAGACGGACATAATTGCCGGCCGAGTAACCGAAGAAGGCGTACTCTTCCTCTTTCAGCGCCCGCATCTGACGCGCCGGGTTGCCTGCATAGACGAAGCCGCGCTCAAGTCGTTTGCCGGGAGTCACCACCGCACCAGCTGCAATCAGTACCTCATCCTCGACGATGGCACCATCAAGCACAGTGGCCCCCATGCCAACCAGCACCTTCGAGCCGATGGTACAGCCATGCAGAATGGCCCGGTGGCCCACGGTGACATCATCGCCAATACTCAACGGATAGCCTTCAGGGCTGTACTCGCTGGCATGGGTGATATGCAGAATCGCACCATCCTGAATGCTGGTACGCGCCCCGATCCGGATACGATGCATATCCCCCCGGATAACCGCTGTTGGCCAGACGGAAGTATCGTCTCCCAGCACAACATCACCAATCACCACGCTGGCTTCATCAACCATGACTCGTTCTCCGAGACGTGGCGTCATGCCCTGAAAGGTTCGTATTGTCATGCCCTTCTCCTGATCCGAATTCGTATGTTCCATTTCAGCCGGCAGTCACCAGGGTGGCAATGAATACCACCGCCAGCAATGGAATGGCACTGAAGCGCGTTACTCCACGCCACACCGCGAAACCCAGAGGGCCAGCACCCAACCCCTTGAAGGCACGACCGCGCTCGAGGCGCCAGGCTGCAAACAACGCAATGAGCAAGCCACCGATCGGCATCATGATATCCGTTGGCAGGGCTGTCATGACATCAAACAGGCTCATGCCTGCGAGCGGCCGCACGCCGGCAAGAACGGAAAACGAAAGTGCGGACAATAACCCAAGCGCCCAGGCACTACCGCCAACCATCCATGCTGCCCGTCGACGGCGCCAGCCAGCGTCTTCAAGCATGGCTACCAGCGGTTCGGCCATATTGATCGAGGAGGTCCAGGTGGCTACCACCAGCACCCCCATGAAGGCACCCAGCCACAGTGACCCGCCCGGCCACTCGGCAAAGGCAATCGGCAGCGTTACGAATACCAGGCCTGGTCCCTGGGAAACAGTCATGTGCTGATCGAATACGACGGCGAAGATCGCCACCCCGGCCAGCAAGGCCACCAGCACATCCAGTACCGCGACCGTAAATACCACCGGCAACACGCGCTGACGCGCCGGCATACCGGCCCCATAAGCCATCAGTGAACAGGCTCCGGTCGCCAGGGTAAAGAAAGCATGTCCCATGGCGTTGAGTACGACACTCCCATTGATCTGCGAAAAATCGGGTGTCAGTAGCCAGCGTAATGCCGGCAGTACGCCATCGGTCATGAAGGCGACCATGATCACCAGGGCAATCAGCAGCACATAAAGTAGCGGCACCAGCCAGTTGTTCAGACGTACGATCCCGCTTCGTACACCGGCCGCAACAACGCCCAGTGTCATGATCATGAACAGGGTATGATCAGCCACCACCCGCCACGGGCTGGCCAGCAGTGCATCGAACGCCCTTCCAATGGCCTCGGGGGAACGACCGGCAAGCTGTCCGCTGAGTGACTGCACCGTATAGTCCAGTGCCCAGCCAGCCACCACCGAATAGAACGACAGCACCATCAGAAGCGTGGCACCACCCCAAAACGCCACCCACCCCCAGCGCGGTGAGACACCACTGCGCTCGGCCAGCCACCGCATGGATTGCAGTGGCGCTCGTCCTCCAGCACGTCCGATCATGATTTCGGCGGCCATGATCGGCAGCCCCAGGCACAACACAAAACCGGCGTAGAGCAATAGAAAGGCACTTCCGCCATGCTCGCCAGCCATATAGGGAAAGCGCCAGATATTGCCAAGCCCGACCGCAGCACCGGTCACGGCAAGAATAAAGGAGAGTCCGGATGTCCAGCCGCGCTGAGCGGTTTCCTGCTCGCTCACAGCGCCTGCCCCTGCTGGCCGGTACATTGAAAGCCCGTGTGGCTGCCCTCATGATTGATCGAATACGGGCTGTTCATCATGACGTCTTTTATTCCGTTTTCCTTCAGGTTCGAGGTTCCGAGTCCATGAACGCTTCCAGCGAGAATCCGCTACTACTGTCCCATCGCCTTCCACCCTTTGACACTCTCCGTCCCGACCACATCGAACCGGCCATCGAACAGCTGCTCGATGAGAATCGCAAGGCAATCGAGACACTGGTACAGCAAGGCGAGTGCAGCTGGACGGGTCTGGTGCAACCGCTGGAGACGCTCAACGACCGATTGTCGCAGGCATGGTCGCCGGTGTCCCACCTCAATTCCACCATGAACTCGCCGGAATTACGCGAGGCTTATCAGGCCTGTCTCGGAAAACTCTCGGCCTATAGCACCTGGCTTGGCCAGCATGAAGGGTTGTTCCGAGCCTTTGAGACTCTGCGAAAAAGTGACGAATTCGCGCGTCTGGATGACGCTCAACAGCGGTCGATAGACAATACACTGCGAGATTTCCGGTTGGCTGGCGTTGACCTCGATCCGGAACGCAAGGCTCGCTTTGGCGAAATTCAGGCGCGCCTCTCGGAGCTGGCCAACAGTTTTGCCAACAATGTGCTTGATGCCACTCAGGCGTGGCATCTCGATGTCGAGGCCGAGCGTTTGACAGGGTTACCCCAGAGCGCACTGGATACCCTGAGTGCCAATGCAGAGGCCAAGAGCATCGAAGGCTATCGCATCACCCTTGATTTCCCGAGCTTCTTCCCGGTTATGACTCATGCCAGTGATCGTGAGCTGCGCAAGACGGTGTATACCGCCTTTGTCACCCGCGCCTCCGAGCAGGGACCCAATGCCGGCATGCATGACAATTCCGAGATCATGGCGGAAATCGTCACCCTGCGGCAGGAACTGGCAAGACTGGTCGGCTTTGACACCTATGCGGACTATTCACTGGCGACCAAGATGGCTGAATCACCGCAGCAGGTTCTCGATTTCCTCAACGACCTGGCAGGTCGCGCCGTACCTCAGGCCCGGCAGGAATTCGAAGCGCTGGCGGCATTTGCTCGCGATGAGCTGGGGCTGGAGCAACTTGAGCCATGGGATATCGGTTATGCCAGCGAGCGACTGCGTGAAGCTCGCTACGCGCTCTCCCAGGAAGCCCTACGTCCCTGGTTTCCGGCACCGAAGGTTATCGAGGGGCTGTTCAAGGTGACCGGGCAACTGTTCGGCATCAGCTTTCGCGAAAACCTCGAGGCGCCGCGCTGGCATGAGGATGTTCGCTTCTACGACATTCTCGAAAATGGTGTACCGATTGCCGGCTTCTATCTTGATCTTTACGCCCGCGAAGGCAAGCGCGGTGGCGCATGGATGGATGAGTGTCGAGTGCGTCGCCGCCTCGATGACGACAGCATCCAGCTGCCGGTGGCTTATCTGACCTGCAACTTTACCCGGCCAATTGGCGGCAAACCTGCACTGCTGACGCATGATGAAGTGCTGACCCTGTTCCATGAGTTCGGGCATGGTTTGCATCATATGCTGACTCGTCAGGAAGTCGCGGATATTTCCGGGATCAATGGCGTGGCCTGGGATGCAGTCGAGCTGCCCAGTCAGTTCCTGGAGAACTTCTGCTGGGAGCGCGAAGGGCTGGACATGATCACCTCACATATCGAGACCGGCGAACCGCTACCGGATGAGGAACTGGCCAAGCTACAGGCAGCGCGCAACTTTCAGTCGGCCATGCAGATGGCACGCCAGCTCGAATTTTCGCTGTTTGATCTGCGTTTGCACCACGAACACGAAGCGCCTGCTGCTGACGATATTCAGCAGTTGCTCGATGAGGTCCGGCAGAGTGTGGCCGTAGTGCCCCAGGCGCCTTTCAACCGCTTCCAGCATGGTTTCAGTCATATCTTTGCTGGCGGTTATGCCGCCGGTTACTACAGCTACAAATGGGCGGAAGTACTCTCGGCCGATGCCTACTCTGCGTTTGAGGAAGCCATCAGTCCGGTGGATGCCGCCATCGGCCAACGCTTTCGTGAAGATATTCTCGAGCAGGGAGGCGCCCGGGACGCCGCCGAACTGTTCCGCCGGTTCCGTGGCCGCGATCCGCAAATCGAACCTCTGTTACGTCATTCGGGGATTGCCGAGGCGACGCCCGCCGAATAAGTCGTCCCCTGTTTTACCTATCGCCCCATTGACCTATTCGTTGGGCGGTCAGTCGATCGCCCGGGAGAGAGCATGAGTGATTCCACCCCAAAGCGCTTCATCGCCGGTGCGGTCTGTCCCCGGTGTGGCGCCATGGATCGTGTTCGCAGCTGGGAACAGCACGGTATTCGCTATCGGGACTGCGTCAGTTGCGATTTCTTCGAGCAGCTACCCATCGAGGAAGAGACGACCGATGAACTGGAGACCCGAGTCAACCGGATCCGTGAATCGCAGCGTCAAAACGACATGCAGACAGTGAAGATTCTCGATCCCGGCAAGCCCTCGGATTGAGCTGAATACCTTTCGAAAAGACAAACGCCCTGCCGGCTCATCGGCAGGGCGTTCATGGCATGGCAACAAGGCGGCTCACGCTGATCCATTGATTACGCCACAAGCCAGGCGAGCGCCGCCACCGCCCAGCTTCGGCGGCTCGTCATAAGTGTCTCCTCCCTCATGCACGATCACGGCATGCCCCATCAAATCGGACTCCTTCAGCCGCGGCGCCAGCATGGGGGTAGTGGCCTTGCCCTGAGGACCAATCATCAATACCGGCATATCACCCAGGTGACTCTGCTCGACATAAGGGCCGGCATGCGTATCGGTGCCTCCGGGATCGAAGTGACCGCCCGCAGCACCACCGGGTGTCGTTTTACCGTTATGGGTGGCAGGCCCACAGTCAGGGTTCTGATGAAGATGGAAACCGTGAAGTGTCCCGGCCGGCAGATCGTGAAGCGCCGGCTGGATCAGCAAACCATACCGACTCTCCTCGAAGGTCACCGTGCCAATCGACTCACCGATTCCCTGAGCGTCGAGCCTGTGCATTTCGACTGTCACATCGGCCAGTGCCGGGGCGGCACATCCCAGCAGTGCCAAACTCATCAGCCATCGTCTCATGTCCGCCTCTCCTTGCAGGTGAAGGGGTCCAGAGCATCAAATGCGCCCTGACCGTCATCCACAAGATTAGTCGAACATGATGAAAACAGGCTGAATCAACAGGCAGACACCTGCCTTTGGCCCAGCCCGAGATTCCCGAGAATGGCAAGACTCGCATCAGCCTGATTGAGCGTATAAAAGTGCAAGCCCGGCGCACCGCCCTCGACCAGTCGTTGACAGAGCGTGCTGACCACTTCTTCACCGAAGGCCCGGATACTTTCGCTGTCATCACCGTAGGCCTCGAGCTGTCTGCGAATCCAGCGCGGGATATCAGCGCCACACATATCGGAGAAGCGGGCCAGTTTGGTGAAGTTGGTGATCGGCATGATGCCCGGCACGATGGGGACATCGACACCGCGCCGGCGCACCTGCTCAACAAAATGGAAATATGCTTCAGCATTGAAGAAATACTGGGTGATGGCCATGTCTGCGCCGGCACGAACCTTGTCAACAAAGTGATCGATATCCTGCTCGAAACTCGACGCCTGGGGATGGCACTCGGGATAGGCGGCTACTGAAAGCCTGAAGTGATCGCCGGTTTCGTGACGAATGAAATCGACCAGATCACGCGCATAACGCAGCTCACCGCCCGCCAGGGTGCCTGATGGCATATCACCGCGCAGAGCAACGATTCGACTGATCCCGGCTTCCTGATAGCGGTGCAGCAGATCACGCAGCGATGCCTTGTCACTGGCCACACAGGAAAGATGTGGGGCGGTATTGATGCCGGTTTCGCGGACCTGACACACCGTGTCGAAAGTTGGCTCGCGCGTAGAGCCCCCGGCGCCAAAGGTCACCGAGAAGAAGGAAGGGTCCTGCTCTACCAGACGGTCACGCACCCCCATCAGCTTGTCGCGGCCGGCTTCGGTACGCGGCGGGAAGAATTCGAAGCTGGTGTGAAAGGCGGTACTCGTCATTGGCACACTCCCTGGGCAGAGGTAAACGGACAACCGGATTTACGGCATTCTGCCGCCTGCCCTGAACAGCTGCCAATGAAAGTTTCTCGCCCCGGGATACAATCTGCGTCATGTTGCATGCAGACCCATCAACACTCTGCACAATCAGCTCTTCAGGCAATAGTCTGACGAACAATAGTCATTAACTTTGGGTATAAAAAGGAGGTGACTCGCTTTGGCCCATGGGCATCCACATACTGATCCTCCCCGGGAAAACTTCATTTTCATGATGGCAATACTGCCATCGCGTTTCGGAAGTTTTCATGGCGTATGCAAAACGCTCCGGACGTATCCATGCGTAACAGTTCATGGCTGTAATTCAGCGACAATGGCATAGACGCTTCGCTTATTGACTTCTATCCTGTGCCAACCGCTGGCTCCGGCATCGTTACGTTGGAAAGAGCTACAACAATCATGACACGATAACGACGTCCATGAGGGCGTAGTTTTGCCTGTGAGATCACCTCATGAGTTACTGCCGGAACCGGGGTAAAGCCATCCATTTTTCAGCCTTAAGCCGTTGCGCGCTTACATGATCAAATCTCAGCTTGCCAAGAATGTCTTTTCCCTGCTGGTGCTCCAGGGCGGCCAGTATATTCTGCCCCTGATCACCTTCCCTTATCTTGCAAGAGTTCTAGGCCCGGCCAATTTCGGTGTGCTGGGTTTTGTCTTTGCCATTGCTCAGTATTGCACCCTGTTTACCGATTACGGTTTCAATCTGACCGCCACCAAGAAAATCGCGGAAAACCGTGAGGATAAACACTATATATCGCAAATATTCTGGACAACCATGACCTCCAAGACGGTGCTGCTTGGCATCGTTCTGCTCGGTCTGTTGCTGTCCGTAATATTTGTCCCCTCGCTTAATGATATTGCGCTGATTCTGGCCTTTGCCGGCATCCAGGTCGCCGGCTCGGTACTGTTACCGGTTTGGCTGTTTCAGGGTATTGAACGGCTCTGGGCAGTCACGGTTTCCTCCCTAACGGCCAGGGCAACTTCAGTTCCACTGATTTTTCTGTTTGTACATAGCCCTGATGATCTCTGGGTAGCCGCACTGATCCAGTCTTCCACCTCGGTCATGGCAGGATTGATTGCCTGTTTCTTCGTACGGCATTATCGCGCCATCGCTTTCACCGCCATTTCACCTGCTGATGTGAAAGAGGCCTTCAGAGATGGCTTTCCGATCTTTATCGCCACCATTGCCATCAGCCTCTACACCATGAGTACGACTGTCATGCTCGGCATGGTATCGACGCACACCCAGACCGGCCTGTTTAACGCTTCCGACAAGATTCGCAACGCCATCACCTCGGCCTTTCTGGTATTGGGTAATGCCTTCTTCCCTCGGGTCAATGTGCTGCTCAAGGAAAGCGAAGCCAAAGCCAATGCCTTTCTTCGCAAGCTGATGGTTGGTCAATGCATCCTGACGCTGCTGATTTCGGTAGCTCTGTTCCTGTTCGCACCCCTGATCACCGAGCTGGCGCTGGGCGATCAGTATGCGGATGCCACGCCCATCATTCAGGTACTGGCGCCCCTGGTCTTCCTCGTCAGTACCTCCATGATCTTTGGCAATTACATGTTACTGCCCTACGGCTATCGCCGTATTTATACCCAGGTACCGGCCGTCATGGCAGTGGTACATCTGGTGGCCCTGATTCCCATGGCGCACTATTACGGCGCCATGGGGGGTGCCGTGACACTATTGACCACGGAGACCATTATCTTCTTTACCCTCGCCATAGTACTGTTACGCAATGGCATAATGGGCAATGTTCTGCGCGGAGAGGCAACGACTCATGCCTGATTTTCGGCTCTCCCTGATCGTCGCAACGTATAATCTGGAAAACATGATCGAGCCGGCTCTGGCATCGATCATGCCGGAGCTTCGTGATGCCATGGAGCTGGTCATCATTGATGATGGCTCGACCGATGGTACGCGGGAAGTCATACGCCGTTTTCTGGGCAACCGACTCGATCAGGAAAACATCCAGCTCATCGAGCAACCCAATGGCGGGGTTAGTGCGGCGCGCAACCACGGCCTGCGGGCCGCTCGCGGCGAATACATTGCCTTTTTGGATGGCGATGATCTGTTGTTGCCCGGCTATGGTGACCGGCTATTCGATATCCTCGATCACAGCACTACGCTACCGGATATCGTGGAATTCAACGCCATTCGCTTCGATCAGGTTGAAGGTGAGCGGTTCATTAACAGCTATCCGTTCAATACCACTGTGGTAGCGCCCTGCGAAGGTGAGGCATCCGAAGAGACCTTCAAGCGTATCTTTTCGCATGGCTGGTGGTTTTTATGGGCTCGTATCTATCGCCGGGAATTGTTTGAAGGACTGGAGTTTCCACTCGGCCGTCGTTATGAAGACATGTTTCTGTTGCCGCAGCTCTATCTGCGAGCAACACGCATTACGGCCATTGAAACCCCGCTGATTGCCTATCGCTGCAACATGGAAAGCATTACCCGCAATCCTTCACAAAAGGATCTTGAAGATATCGAAGCAGTCATCGACTATTACCTGGCCCTGGCGCGTAAATCGACCAGCGAGCTGACCCGCACTCTGGCACTGCATGTTGCCTTTCAGGCCACACTTTTTTACAAAAACATCAACAATGACATGTATGGTTATCGACGCGCCTTGCCCAATATAAGACGTATGGTAAAAAAGGTCGGTGTATCAAGACGCCAACATTCGATTGAACTGCCCTTTAATACGCGAGCCCTGTTCCTTTCACCTGAACTTTCCAATTTCTATTCATTCCTTAAATCCACCCGTTTCATGGCAAGGTTCAGAACATGAAGAAACTCTGTTTCATCATAAATCACATCTCATCGGGTGCGGGTACTGAACGTGTTGCCATCAACATTATCAATGGACTGGCCGAGCGTGGACACGACATTACTCTGGTCACACTCTGGAATAGTGGCGAAAGTTTTTTCGAGCTGAATGAGCGAGTACGTACGATTTCCCTGTTTGAGGAAAAGCTTCCTCTTTACCGGAATTATCTGAAGCTGGTGCTTGCCATTCGGCGCTTTCTGAAAGACGGCAATTTTGACATTGTCGTTAATATTGAAACCATGTTGACTCTGCTGGTCAGCCCGGCCGTCAGGGGGCTGGGGATCGCTCACGTCAACTGGGAGCATTACAACTTTACCGCCAGCAGTGATTCCATGCTTCGCCCGGTAGCTCGCTATGTCGCTGCCTGGACTGCTACAGCCGTGGTGACTCTGACAGAGGCTGACACACGCATGTGGCAGAACAGGACGCGGCCAAGAGCACGCATGAAGACCATCAATAACCCCCTTCCCTTTCGCAAACCCGACTATCATTATCACCCTGACTCCAGGGTCGTGCTGGCAGTAGGCCGCTTATTTCATCAGAAGGGTTTTGATCTGCTGTTACAGACCTGGCATCAGGTAATCGGTAAACATCCCGATTGGACCTTGCAAATCGTGGGTAGCGGTGAAGAGGAGCAGGCGCTAAAGGCCCAGGCGCGAGAACTGACGATTGAAGACTCCGTTGAATTCCATCCGCATACGAAAAATATAGAAGCCTTTTATGATCAGGCAGGTATTTTCTGTTTGAGCTCACGCTTTGAAGGCTTTGGTATGGTGCTGATCGAAGCTGCTGCTCATGGCGTGCCTCTGGCTTCCTTTGATTGCCTGGCGGGCCCTGCAGAAATTATTGATGATGAACATAATGGCCTTCTGGCCGAAGCCGAGAACACGCAAGCGCTGGCGGAAATTCTTGAGCGTCTGATGTCGGATGAAAGCCTGCGAAGTTCCTATTCCCGCCGCGCTTATGACAGCATTGATCGCTTCAAACCGGAAATCATCCTGCCAAAATGGGAAGCCCTGTTCGAAGAATTATCAATGACCACCTCCTCTACCTGCAGGACCGATTGAGCTTTCCGATAACCACCGGAACGCCTATCGATCAGGGGCCCTGCCCCTGATCACATGACCTCCTGCAGGCCAATCAATATTCCGATTTTCTGCGCGCATGAGACATTTTACTGCGTGTCTCATCATGACGAGCAAAACATTCCGGATGGTGCCAAAACCCCCGGGAGGGAGACCGGATCAGGCCTCAGGCAGGCGCGTGGGCCAGCGCCTCGTCGATATCGGCCCCGCAGTCATTGATCGGCTCGTTCAATAGCCGCTGACCACGCCAGTCGATGAGTTCAAGCGTACCACTGATTGTTTCCACCAGCGCTGTGCAGTGCTCAACCCAGTCACCGTCATTGCAGTAGAGCCGCCCGTCCTGCTGTGCAAAACCGGGCTGATGGATATGCCCTCCGATATACCCATCAAAGCCTTCACGTTCGGCCTGATGCAGGGCCAGGCGCTCGAACTGGGCCACATAGCGCTGGGCCGTGCCGGAGCGGCGTTTGACGGCGCCGGCCAGTGACCACCAGGGCCGACCGGTCAGGCGTCGCCAGTGATTGACCCAGCGATTGATGGTCATCACCACCCGATGCGTTCGATCCCCCAGCGTGATCAGCCAGGGCGCCATCCGCACATGGCCATCGAACTCATCACCATGAGCCACCAGCAATCGGCGGCCATCACCCAGCCGATGCACTGCCCGCCGTCGAACACTCACATTATGGATCTCGAGCCCGCATAGACGTCTGAAGGCGGCGTCATGATTGCCGGGAATATAGATAACTTCGCAGCCGCTGCGTGCCAGTCTCAGTATTCGCGCAATCACAGCCTGTTGCTGACGAGGCAGCACAGCGCGACGCTGCATGGCCAACAGATCGAACACATCGCCCACAAGATAGAGTCGCTCGGGCCGGGCACGCCGCAGTAGATCGACGAGCAACTGTGCCTGACAATCGGGCGTGCCCAGATGCAGATCAGAGATGAACAGGGTACGAATATCCTGACGAAAGCAAGTCATGACAGCGCTCCTGACAGGTGTGGGATAACACCATTCAGGATGGGATTACTGCATGACCATGCGATAACAGCCGGATGGCAGGGACGTGACAGCAGCCAAAGTCAGCGCTCGCGCGATTCGTCCGTAACCGCCTCTTCTTCCAGTCTCTGCTCCCCGAGCCAGCTTTCCGCTTCGGTATGTTCACGCACACCGGTGGGCGGACAGGGATCATCAACCAGGGTATTGCCATGCCAGTCGATCAGCCTGAGACGGCCATCCGATCCCTCGGCCAGCGCCGTGCAATGTTCTACCCAGTCCCCGTCGTTGCAGTAGAGAAGCCCTTCACGCAGCTCAAAACCGGGGATATGAATGTGACCGCCCACATAGCCATCCACCTGCTCGTGTTTGGCTCGGCTCAGTGCCGAAGCACGAAAGGCGGCGGCAAAGTCACGCACATTGCCGGAACGCCGCTTGGCTGCACCCGAGAGCGACCAGTAGGGGCGCCCCAGGCGGCGCCGCAAGCGCACTGTCCAGCGATTGATACGACGCATGCTCTTGAGCAGCATCTCGCCGATGATCAGCTTCCAGCGCGGTCCATCGAAATGGCCATCGAATTCATCCCCATGGCTGATCAGTAAACGTCGCCCATCACGGGTTTCATGGATCACATCGCGTTCGATACGCACATTATGAAACTTCTGTCCGCAAAAGGTCCGAAAGGCCGCATCATGATTACCGGGGATGTAGATCACCTCACACCCGGTACGTGCCATACGCAGAATGTGACGCACCAGTGCCTGCTGAGCACTGTCGAGTACGGCCCGATGCTTCATTGCGATCAGGTCGAACACATCTCCCACCAGGTAAACTCGCTCGGGGCGGGTCTGTCGCAGCAGATAACGCAACAGACTGGCCTGCGCATCCGGCGTGCCCAGGTGTATATCCGAGACGAAAAGAATCCGCACGTCACTGGCGTTGGCCATTGCGTTCTCCTTGAGCGAGCCGGGCCTGCACTGAATCCATGACCGCAACACACCATCGTGCTCCCTGTGGGCGACCACCGCCGGACGGTGAGCTGTTCATCGGTCACAGGGAACACATGATGGCACAGTTACCGGCTTCAATGCTTCCCGGGCACCCAATCGACGCAGGAGAAAAGAACCGATCAGTAGCTCTCTGCATCGAGCATGGTCTGCTCCAGATACTCGGTTGCCTGCATGACACGTTCAGCGGGCACCTCTCCGGTGTCGTGCAGCACCCGTAGCATGGCCGCCTGATCCCCGGCTACGGCGGCACGCCATAAACGTGGACATGAGCGCTCCAGCACGGTGTCCTGACAGAGCGCTTCCCGAACCAGCACAGTCGCCGCTGTCACCGAAAGCGCATGCCAGGCGATGCCTCCACAGCGTTCGAAACGCTCCATCAACTCGGCAATCAGTGGCTCGTGTACGGCCGTATCGAGCTGGCGTACCTGGGCGGGTGAAAGTCGCAATGGGCCAGCACTGAGCAGTGCTCTGGCCTCACTGCCGGTCAGTCCCAGATAGGGCGCCAGCTTGCGCCGCAACGCATCATCCACTGCCATCTGCGCGAATCGCTCATGATCGAGCCTGCCGAGGTCGACGCCATGGGCGACGATCACACCGCCCCGGTGGCCCCGTGCTTCGGGTACTGCTGCGCTGGTGGCATCACCCTGTTCGGGCGCCTGAAGAAATTCCAGATCAATGGTAGTTAATGGTGACATCACGGTCATGAGTCCCCCCTGGCTGCTGTATCCATCTCCAGATTAGGGGTCCCGCCAGGACGTTGACTGCAGCCCTGCCGGGTAACCGGGCTGTCCGACACCCATCGGACAGCTATGCTGTAAAAGTGGCTTGAAATCAGATGAGGGGATGATGCAGAACGCCGAGATCGCCCGCGCCTTCAATCAACTGGCAGATCTGCTGGAGATTCAGGGTGCCAATACCTTTCGTGTGCGCGCCTATCGCAGCGCGGCTCAGACCATCGAGGGCTTGTCAGTGGCCATCGCTGACATGCTTGAGCGGGAAGAAGATCTGACCACGCTGGACGGTATCGGCAAGGATCTGGCAGACAAGATCGCGACCCTGCACCGAACCGGATCTCTGCCTGCATTGGCAGAGGCGCAACAACAGGTCCCCCCTGGCCTGATCGAACTGACCCGAATCGACTCGCTGGGACCCAAACGGGTCAAGACCCTGTATGACGAGCTCGGCATCGATTCGCTCGACGCACTCAAGCAGGCCGCTCGAGAACAGCGCATCAGCGCCCTGTCCGGCTTCGGCGACAAGACCGAGAAAAAGATTCTGGAGGAAGCTGAACGCCTGAATCAGCAGGCGGGCCGCACCCGTCTGGATGAAGCTCAGCAGGCTGCGGAAGGATTGCGGCAACATATTGAACAGTGTGACGGCGTCGAACAGGTCGTCGTCGCCGGTAGCTATCGCCGTCGTCGCGAGACCGTGGGCGATCTCGATATCCTGGTGGTTGCCGAGGAGGGCCGGCGTGTCATGGCACACGTCGCCGAGTGGGAGGAAATCGAACGAGTTGCACTAAGTGGCGATACCAAGACCACTGTGCATCTGAAATCGGGATTGCAGGTCGATGTTCGCGTTGTGCCCGAAGAGAGTTTCGGGGCTGCGCTTTATTATTTTACCGGCTCTCAGGCGCACAATGTGGCCGTACGCAAGATGGCGGTTGCCCGCGGTCTGAAGATTAACGAATACGGTGTTTTCAAGGGCGACAGGCAGCTGGCCGGTCATACTGAAGAAGCGGTCTTCGCTCAGGTGGAACTGCCCTGGATTGCGCCAGAGCTGCGCGAGAATCGTGGCGAAATCGAGGCCGCGCAGAGAGGCAAGCTCCCCCAATTGATCACGCCCGATGACATCCGCGGTGATCTGCACATGCACACCACTGCAACCGACGGCAAGGCATCGCTTGAAGAGATGGCCGAAGCCGGACGGCGCCAGGGATACAACTACATCGCCATCACCGATCACTCCCAACGGCTGGCAATGGCCAATGGTCTGGACGCCAGGCGTCTACGCGAGCAGCTCACCGCCATTGACAAGCTCAATGAGCAACTCAAACGCTTCACAGTGCTCAAGTCGATAGAAGTCGACATCCTCGAGGATGGACAGCTCGATCTACCCGACGATGTCCTGGCCGAACTGGACCTTTGCGTGGCCTCGATTCATTCGCGCTTCAATCTCGACCGCGACCGTCAGACCGAGCGATTGCTGCGCGCCATGGACAATCCCCATGTCAGCATTATCGCCCACCCTACCGGGCGTATCGTCAATGGTCGCGACGGTTATGAGCTCGACATGCAACGGGTCGTGGATGGCGCCGCCGACCGTGGCGTCTGCCTGGAAATCAATGCCCAGCCGGCGCGACTCGACCTGCGCGACATTCACGTCCGCATGGCAAAGGAAGCCGGCGTCCTGATCTCGATCGCCACTGACTCCCACGCCACGGGGCAACTCGCTCACATGGCCTTTGGTGTCGATCAGGCTCGTCGGGGATGGCTCGAGAAGGATGATGTGCTCAATACCCGCACCCTGACGCAATTGCGCAAGGCGCTAAAGCGCTAAAGCGCTAAAGAAAGAGCGGATCTGCCGATATGAGCAGCGGCTAGCCAGCGTGGTCGCGCGCCCATTCAACGACCTGCTGATGCGTTGCAAACCAGATATCGCCGCGCTGTTTCATGTGTTCGATCAGACGCGCCAGAATCCAGATGCGCGATCGATATCCGATGATATGAGGATGCAATGTCAGCTGAAATACGCCGCCCTCCTCCCAGGCACCATCAAATTCACGCATGAAAATATCGAAGACATCGCCGGGCGGTGTATAGGGACGCAGGGACTGGAAACGGTTCATCATGAAATAAACGGCATCGTCGCGTACCCACTCCACCGGGAACTCGATCACATTGGAAGGTTTTCCCTCCCGAATCAGTCGATAACAATGCTCATCTGCCATCAGCGATGAGTCATAAAGCAGCGCCATCTCTTCAGCGATACGCAGTGTATGCGGGCTGTAATCCCAGGAGGGAGTACGCATGCCAACCGGCTTCACGCCCGTAATCTCGGCAAGTACACGAGAAGAGTTGAGCATCAGTCGCTTTTCATCCGCGTATTCAAGCACCGAGTTGAGTTCATGAATCCATCCATGCAGGCCGATTTCATGACCCCGGGCAATAATGTCGCGCTGCTCCTCGGGATAAAGCTGAGCGACCACTGCCGGCACGAAAAATGTCGCCGGTATATCGTGCTGCTCCAGCAGTGCCAGAATCCGCGGTATCCCCACTCGATTGGCAGCCTGCCCCCAGCTCATGCGACCGATGGACTTGCCCCCGTCACGCAGCTCACTGGTCTCGTGGTCACTGTCAAAGGACAGTGCCACGGCACAACGTGCGCCATTCGGCCAGTGCGTCGGGACCAGCCTCTCTCCCGCGCGCACCTGTTCAACCCTGTTACGCCAGACCGTTTCATCCCACTGCCACGAAGGCTGTTCCTGATCCATTGCTTTTCTCCCGCTCCGATTGATCCGAGTTGCGTTCAGCGCAGCGCCTGACGTGCGGTTTCCGGCATGGCGAATATAACGCTTCCGGAGATTACCGCCGCCGCCATCAGATACCAGGTCGGAGAGGTCACCAGCCCTGTCTGCTCGATCAGCACCGTAGCAATCAGTGGCGCGAAACCGCCGAATACCGCTACCGCCAGACTATAGCCGGTCGACATCCAGAGCGAGCGACTGCGGGTGGGAAACATTTCGGCAATCGCCGCCGGCCCGGGTCCGGAAAACATGGCAATCATGACGGCGAACAAACACTGCACCACGATGGCCAACCCCAGTGTGCGTGCACCCGTTACCCAGACAAACAGCGGCCAGGCCAGCAGGAAAAAGGCCACACAGCTGCTCAGCAGTAATGTCCGGCGTCCCCAGCGATCGGAAAGTGCGCCCATTAACGGGGCAGCAACCACCAGTACGCATAGCCCGATGGTGTTGGACCACAACGACTGAGTCCCTGTAAGACCGGCATGCTGCTGCAGAAAGGTCGGCATATAGGCCAGCATGACGTAATAGGCCACGGTCCAGAGCGTGGTAAAGGCGAAGGCACGTGCTGCTCGCTGCATCGACTGTCCGGCGCCTTCTTCGGTCACGTCATGCTGTTCGGCCCTGGCGGCTTCATAGGCTGGCGTTTCATCGATATCCCGGCGGATATAGAGCCCGACTGGCCCCAGAATGGCCCCCATGAGAAACGGAATGCGCCAGCCCCAGTCGCTCATGACAGCATCACTCAACAGGCTACCGAGTAATGCGATGACCCCCGATCCCAGCAGCAGACCCAACGCCACACTGCTCTGCTGAAAGCTGCCGAAGAAACCGCGACGATGACCAGGCGCCCACTCCACCATGAAGGCGGTAGACCCGCCCCATTCGCCTCCTGTTGAAAACCCTTGTACCAGACGCGCCAGCAGTAACAGCACAGGCGCCCAGAGACCGATGGTCGCCGCCGAGGGAATCAGACCGATGGCCGTCGTACTGACGGCCATTGAAAACAGGGTCAGCAACAACGCTTGCTTGCGTCCGCGACGATCGGCCACCCAGCCAATGACAATGCCACCAAGTGGACGCACCACAAAGCCCACGCCGAAGACGGCAAAGGTCGCCATCAGCGCTGCCGCTTCGCTATCGGAAGGGAAGAAATGGTGCCCGATCGTGGTGGCCAGAAAACCGTAAACGGCAAAATCATACCATTCCAGAACATTACCGAAGGCAGCCGCGACAACCGCCTTGCGACCCCGGCGCCGACGCTGCTGCTCCCGCAAACCTGACGCTTCCTCGGCCCTTTCAAACACCTCGGTCATCACGAATCTCCGCGCGGTATTGTTGTTGTTGCTCCGCACTGCTGCAGGGAGCACTCGGGGTCATGGTTGAATCAAGCTCTCCGGAATTGCAAGATTGCAATGACATAAATAATATTGCATTGCAATAAAAGAGACGCCTCATGCCCCGTAGCCGCCTGTTCGTGCACTCGCTTGAAAAGGCCATGACCGTGCTTTACGCCTTTACCGAACACTCGGTGTCACTGAGTCACCAGGAACTGGTAGAGGCCACCGGACTTGACCGCAGCAGTGTCCAACGCTTCACCCATACCCTGACTCGCCTGGGCATGCTGGAACAGCATCCCGACACCCGCCGCTTCTATCTCGGCAAACGAACCCTTGAACTCTCCTGGGCATATCTGCGGGCTCATCCACTGATCGACCGGGTCATGCCGACCATTCTTTCACTTCGAGAGAAATGCCATGAAAGAGTCAATCTGAGCCTGTTCGATGACACGACTCTGATCTATGTCGTACGTCAGTCCAGTCGCTACGACTATCCGGAGGCCTCACTGGTTGGGCGGCGCATGCCCCTGTTCTGCACAGCCGGTGGGCGTGCCATGCTGGCTCAACTGAATGACGGGCAAGTCGACGATATCCTGCGTCGCAGCGACCGAAGATCACTGACCCCTGACACGCTGACCACACTGACCGCGCTACGGCGGGAGGTAAAACGGGCGCGGCGTAATGGTTATGCCATGGCCATCGAAGAGTGTGTTCCCGGTGAACTGACCCTGGGCAAGGCAATCACTGATCGTCATGGTGCCCCCATGGGCGCCATACATATTGCTGCTACGCGAGAGCACTGGACACCCGAGAGATTTCGCTACCAACTGGCACCAATGCTGATGGAAGCCGTGGAAAATCTGAATCGTATCCCAATGATTCAGCAGCGCCCCTGATCAATACAATAAAAGCCCTCACCTGAATGGCAGATCACCCGGCACGAAACGGCACGCGACGTCGTGTCACACGTCCTGAGGTAGCCGTATACGCCATGCTGAGAAGGCACGACTTGCCCGGTCAATGGCCAGAACGCTGTCGAAGCGGGAGACATAGCGCCGCCGGGCTTTAGCCAACATCAGGGGGAGGTTTGTCATGGCTGCCGTACAGGACACCATTCGGGAGAAGGTCTTCATCAGCCCCGGCCGCTATATCCAGGGGGCACATGCGATTCAGCGCGCCGGCCACCATATCGGTCGGCTGGGCCAATCGGCCCTGATCATCGCCGACGATTTCGTCTGGCAGATGGCCGGTCAGGCGCTGACGAAAAGCCTTGAAGCCTCGAAGGTCAGCTTCGAGTACGCGCGTTTCGGTGGTGAAGCCTCCAGCCATGAGATTGATCGACTGGTCGCGCTGGGCGAACAGGCACTCGTGGTGGTGGGCTTCGGCGGAGGCAAGACGCTCGATACCGCCAAGGGCGTCGCCGACCGGCTGGGCACTCCCTGCGCCATTCTCCCTACCACGGCTTCGACCGATGCACCAACCAGCGCGCTATCGGTGATCTATACGGATGAAGGCGTTTTCGACTCCTATCGTTTCTACGATCACAATCCGGATCTCGTGCTGGTAGACACGCACCTCATTGCCCAGGCGCCCCCTCGCTTTCTGGCTTCCGGTATCGCCGATGCCCTGGCCACCTGGGTAGAAGCCCGCGCTGTCATCCGCTCCGGTGCTGCCAACATGGCAGGAGGCCTGCCTACCCTGCTGGGTCAGACCATCGGCGAAAAGTGCGAGCAGGTCCTGTTCGAACAGGCGTTGCTTGCCTGGGAGGCCAACCGTGCCGGCGTGGTCACTCCAGCCCTCGAAGCGGTAGTGGAAGCCAATACCCTGCTCAGCGGGCTCGGTTTTGAAAGTGGCGGACTGGCCGCCGCACATGCCATTCACAACGGTTTCACCGCCCTGCATGGCGCGATTCACGAACTGACCCATGGCGAGAAGGTCGCCTATGGCACGCTGACCCAACTGGTACTTGATCAGACACCACAGGTAGAGCTGGAGCGTTATCTGACGCTTTATATCGCACTCGGATTACCGGTGACGCTGGAAGCGCTCAAGCTCGCGCAGGCCACGGATAACGATCTGATGCGGGTGGCCGAAACGGCTCTGCAGGAAGGGGAATCCAGCCATAACCTGGCCTATCACCTGGCCCCAACCGACATCGTGGGCGCGATTCGGGCGGTGGATGCCCATGCCAAAGCCTTCATGGCCAGGCAACACCATCACTGAAGCGGCAACGCAAAACGCCGTCCCGGACCGGGACGGCGCTGACAACATATGGCAGGACTACTCAGTAGCGATAGGCATCCGGCTTGAAGGGGCCTTCCTGCGGCACGCCGGTGTACTCGGCCTGCTTCGCAGTCATCTTCGTCAGCGTACCACCGAAGCCTTCCACCATGTAGCGGGCCACTTCCTCGTCGAGCTGCTTGGGCAGCACCGCCACGCTGATCTCGGGGCGGTCTTCCTTCGGCAGATCGGCAAAGCGTCCCTGATAGAGATGAATCTGCGCCAGTACCTGGTCGGCAAAGGAGCCGTCCATGACCCGCGAGGGATGGCCGGTCGCATTACCCAGATTGACCAGGCGCCCTTCGGAGAGCAACAGCAGATAATCGTCGCTGGCAGGGTCGAAGCTGTTCGGTCCGCCATCGCGATAAATCTTGTGGACCTGCGGCTTGATCTCTTCCCAGCCCCAGTGCTTGCGCATGTAAGCGGTGTCGATCTCGTTATCGAAGTGGCCGATATTGCAAACCACTGCGCCCTTCTTGAGTGCCTTGAGCATGCCGGCATCGCAGACATTGATGTTGCCGGTGGTCGTTACCAGCACATCGATGCGAGAGAGCAGCTCGCGATTGACGCTGGCGTCGGATTCATCGTTGTTGCCATCGACATAGGGCGAAACGACCTCGTAACCGTCCATGCAGGCCTGCATGGCACAGATCGGATCGACCTCGGTAACCTTGACGATCATGCCCTCGTTACGAAGGCCGGCTGCAGAGCCCTTGCCGACATCGCCGTAGCCGATTACCAGCGCCTGCTTGCCGGAGAGCAGGTGATCAAGACCACGCTTGATGGCATCCGACAGCGAATGACGACAACCGTACTTGTTGTCGTTCTTGGACTTGGTGACCGAGTCGTTGACGTTGATTGCCGGCACCTTCAGCGTGCCCTGGCGCATCATGTCGACTAGCCGATGCACGCCGGTTGTGGTTTCCTCGCTGATGCCGTGAATGGCATCGAGCAGTTCGGGGCGCTTGTCGTGCAACAGACCGGTCAGATCGCCACCGTCATCCAGCACCATGTTGGGAGTCCAGCCGTTGGGCCCTTCCACGGTCTGTTCGATGCACCACCAGAACTCCTCCTCGGTCTCGCCCTTCCAGGCGAACACCGGCACACCGGAGGCCGCAATGGCAGCCGCAGCCTGATCCTGAGTGGAAAAGATATTGCAGGATGACCAGCGGACACTGGCACCAAGCTCAACCAGCGTCTCGATCAGCACCGCGGTCTGAATGGTCATGTGAATGCAGCCGGCGATCCGGGCGCCTGCAAGCGGCTGCTCGGCGCGGTACTTCTCGCGGATCTTCATCAATGCCGGCATTTCGGTTTCAGCGATACGGATCTCGCGACGACCCCAGTCGGCCAATCCGATATCGGCAACCTTGTAATCCTGTGCGACGGCGTTTTCAGCGGTAGCCATGCAGTGCTCCTGACAGACAGCGGGCGCCGTTACTGATAACCACCGCTTCGAGCCTCGCGAAAACCTCCGCTGCAGCGCCCCTCGAAACGGCAACACAATCCGATGCCGCCCCGCTGCGGCATCCCGGGGCATGATAGCGTGTCTGCCCCGGCCAGTGCCACGTTCTCACCTGTCACAGGGTTCAGGTTCAGGTAGCGGATGAGGAGGATCCATCGACCACGCCTTTCACGACTCGATCGATGGTCAGCCCCTGCACCAGAATCGAGAACAGCACAATAAGGTAGGTGATCATGACCAGCGGCTCACGCCAGGGAACGCTGGGTAATCCCAGCGCCAGTGCCACCGATATACCACCACGCAGCCCGCCCCATGTCAGTACTCGGGTAGTGCCTCGACGAAAGCCCACCCAGCGACGCAGTGTGGTCAGCGGGATACCGATGGTGAGATAGCGGGTAGCCAGAATGATCGCAATCAGTGGCAGCGCTACCCAGAGGTAGTGCAACTGAAAGGGAATCAGCAGCAGCTCCAGACCAATCAGCACAAACAGAATGGCGTTGAGCATTTCATCGATCAGTTCCCAGAACCCATCCACATAGGTGCGCGTGTTCTGCGACATGGCCCCGGTACGCGCCATGTTGCCGATGATCAGCCCGGCTACCACCATGGCAATGGGACCTGACACCTCAAGCTGCGAGGCCAGTGCATAGCCGCCCACTACCAGCGCCAGAGAGAGCATCACCTCGACCTGGTGCTGATCGATGGCCTTCATCAGGTAATAGACCAGCGCGCCGACCGCCATGCCCAGCGCAATGCCGCCGCCGGCCTCCTGGGCAAACAGCAGGCCGATATGAGGCAGCGTCAGTGCCTCATGTGTCGAAGCAGCCCCCAGCAGGGTCGAGAACACCACGACCGCTACGCCATCGTTGAACAGCGACTCGCCAACAATCTTGATTTCCATATCGGCAGGCGCCCCGGCGCTGCGCATGATCCCCAGCACTGCAATGGGATCGGTCGGTGCAATCAGTGCGCCAAACACCAGGCACCATAACCAGGGAATGCCGGCACCAAACACGGCAAACAGCGCCCAGGCAGCACTGCCTACCACCACCGTCGAAATAACCACGCCACCTGTAGCCAGCAGGCCGATCGACCACCGGTAACGTCTGAGCTGATCGAGATCGACGTGCAGGGCACCGGCAAACAGCAGAAATGACAGCATGCCGTCCATCAGCAGCGTGTTGAAGTTGATCCGCTCAAGCCAGTGGCGGGCCTGGTCAGTGATCACGGTGACACCAAAGTGATTGAGCACCAGCAACAGCAGGGAGATCAGCAGTGCAATGACCATCACGCCAATGGTCGCGGGCATGCGTATGAAGCGGTGATTGAACCAGGAAAACAGGGCAGTGATGGTAATAAAAAGTGCAGCAATATTGAGCATGCGGTCGTCATTCCGAAGCTGACTGGATATCGATGACTCAGGATAACGCATGCCCGATGCTACGGTAGCGCCGCATGATGTCGCAGAAATGAAAAGGCCCACCAGTCGGTGGGCCTTCGCATCGCCTGAGGTGAGGCGCTTATTCCAGACCCGCGGCAGCTTTCAGGGCTGCAGCACGATCGATCTTTTCCCACGGGAACGCCGTGAAGGTCTCGACATGCTCCTCGCCGTTGAAGTCCGTCCAGCGATAGCTGTGTTCGAACGGCTCGCGGCCGAAGTGACCGTAGGAAGCGGTCAGCTGATACATCGGGTGCAATAGATCGAGCATGCGGGTAATGGCATGAGGGCGCAGATCAAAATGCTCGCGCACCAGCTCGATGATGCGATCATCACCGATCCGACCGGTACCGAAGGTATTGATCGATACCGACGTCGGCTCGGCGACACCAATGGCGTACGAGATCTGAATCTCGCACTTGTCAGCCAGGCCGGCAGCCACGATGTTCTTGGCCACATAACGTCCGGCATAGGCGGCACTGCGATCGACCTTGGAAGGATCCTTGCCGGAGAAGGCACCGCCACCATGGCGGGCCATGCCACCATAGGTATCGACGATGATCTTGCGCCCGGTCAGGCCGCAGTCACCCACCGGACCGCCAATCACGAACTTGCCGGTCGGGTTGATATGAAAACGTGTCTCGTCGGTAATCCACTCAGCCGGCAGCACATCACGGATGATCAGCTCCTCAACAGCGTGACGCAGCTCTTCCTGTGAAATGTCGTCATCGTGCTGGGTGGAGAGCACCACGGCATCGACGGCAACCGGCTGACCATTGTCACCATAGCGGAAGGTGACCTGGCTTTTGGCATCGGGGCGTAACCAGGAGAGCGTGCCGTTACGCCGCAGCTGTGACTGACGCTCGACCAAACGGTGTGAATAGTGAATTGGCGCCGGCATGTAGGAGGGCGTTTCGTTGGTGGCGTAACCGAACATCAGCCCCTGATCGCCTGCCCCCTGATCCTCGGGTTTGCTGCGATCCACCCCCTGGGCGATATCGACGCTCTGCTTGCCGATCAGATTGATGACCCCACAGGTGGCCCCATCAAACCCCACCTGAGAGGAGGTATAGCCGATCTCGGTAATCACCCGGCGCACCAGGTCCTCCAGATCGACCCAGGCACTGGTCGTGATTTCGCCCGCCACGATCGCCACACCCGTCTTGACCAGCGTTTCACAGGCCACGCGTGCGTGTTTGTCACGAGCGATCAGCGCATCGAGCACCGCGTCGGAAATCTGATCGGCAATCTTGTCCGGATGACCTTCGGATACGGATTCGGAAGTGAACAGGGAATATTCGCTCATGAAGACCCTTGACCCTCTCGTCTTTGACACAGGAACTGCGGGTAGGCATTGGCCGAACGGCCATCGATACGGCATCGGCAAGAGGCCGACGACTGGTAGATAACCGAATCGGCAAGTGTACACGCTGAATTCGGATGGTGCCTACTCAAGCGCTTCCAGCGAACCGCCCATCATCCGTTCGATGTTCTCTGCCGGTTGTGGCCGGGCAAACAGGTACCCCTGCATGCGCTGAATGCCCAGGGTCTGCAACGTCTGTCGCTGAGCCTCGGTCTCGACCCCTTCTGCGACCACATCCAGATTCAACCCATCGGCCAGCGCCAGCATCGAACGAATGATGGAACGATCACTGTCGTCATCGGCTACGCCCTTGATGAAGGTGCGATCGATTTTCAGCGTGTCAAAGGGCAGATGCTTGAGATAAGCCATCGAGGAATAGCCGGTGCCGAAATCATCCAGCGACAGATGCGCACCGAGCTCTCTCAGAGCACACAGGGTGTCGGCAGATGCCTGAGGATCATGCATCATGACTGTTTCGGTGACCTCGAAACCGAAGCGGATGCGCTTACCGGAGGATGAAACACCTGCCAGAATGGTGCGGACATCCTCGACCAGACGGGGCTGGGCGATCTGTCGGGGAGAAAGATTGACCGATATCCGCAGTTCCGGGCTGCCCCCTTGCATATTCTGCCAGAGCACCGCCTGACGACAGGCCTGCTCGATCACCCAGCGTCCCAGCGGCACGATCAGCCCCGTTTCCTCGGCCATTGGAATGAAATCGCCGGGCATGATCAGCCCCCGTTCCGGATGCTGCCAGCGCAGCAACGCCTCGACAGCCTCGACACGCCCGGTGGCAGCTGATACGACCGGCTGATAGTAAAGCCGTAGTTCATCATGATGAATGGCGTGCCGCAGGGCAGCCTCCAATCTGATCCGTTCGGTGACGCGCTGTCTCAGCACAGGCTCAAAACAGGCATGCCGGCCGCGTCCCGAACGTTTGGCAGTAAACATCGCCATTTCCGCGGCCTGAAGCAGTGACTCGGCACTGTCTCCCGGCTCTGCCAGGGCGATGCCGATACTGGCGCTCGAATGAACCGAGTCGTCAGGCAACTCGATAGGCTGTTCCAGCGATGCCAGAATACGACGCGCCAGAGCCGTTACCTCTTGCTTCTCGTGAGACTGCATCACGATCACGAATTCGTCGCTCGCCAGCCGGCCGACGCTATCATGCTCCCCCACGCAGCCACGCAACCGCCGTGACACCTCGATCAGCACCTGATCGGCGGTTGCATGCCCATAAGTGGCATTAATGCGTTTGAAATGATCAATATCGACCAGCAGCACAGCAGTCGCGTGTTCATCCGAAGCCAGCATCCCGGTCAGGCGTTCGAAAATTGCCGTGCGATTCAGGGCACAGGTCAGAATGTCATAATGCGCCCGGCGACTCAGCTCCTGCTCCAGCTGCTTGCGTTCCGTGACATCGCGGGAAAAGGTGTAATACTCGATTCGCCCACCGAGATCGAGCTGCCAGACAGAGGTCTCTACGGTCTTCCGGACCCCGTTGCTGCAGACAATCGGGAGCTCCAGAATGGCGCCCTCCGAACCACGCACATCCCGGTTCAACAACCCTTCAATCTGCATCCGACGCAAGTCCGGACCTTCGTCTTCCGGCGTCAACAGCAGGAAGCCCTGTTTACCAATGACCTCCTCTCGCTGCCAGCCGAACAACCGCTCGGCAGCGCGATTCCAGTCCAGGATGCGCCAGTCGGCATCCAGTGATGCAAAGGCATCGCGAGCGCTATCAATGATGCGACGCTCGCGTAGCCGGCTCTCTTCCAGTGCTTCCCAAAGAGCCTTGATCCTGTATGGCATTGCCTCTGCACCCGAGTGTCCCGCCCGATGCGATACTTATCGGTCTGTAATGATGGTACTTGAGCCTCCTCCACTTCGCATACCGTATGGGCGCGATCTCCAGCGGCCCCATCCTCATCCTCTCTTCGGAATGTCAGTCGATGTCAACTGATGGTATAGCCACCATCGACCACCAGATTTTCGCCGGAAAGCATGGCGGAAGCCGGTGTGGCAAGATAAACAACCGCATGAGCTACATCCTCGGGCTCGGCGAAGCGGCGCAGGGGAATGCGCTCACGAGCGCGCTCCCCCTCGGGGCCGGACCAGGCCTGCTGGCCCAGCTCGGTCATCACGATCGTCGGCGACACCGCGTTGACCCGCACGCCCCGCGGTGACCACTCCAGCGCCAGTGAACGCGTCAGGCCGATTACCCCTGCCTTGCTGGCACAGTAGGCCAGGTGCTGATCCAGCGCGACCAGCCCGGCCTGGGAGGCGATATTGACGATTGCCCCTTCACCACGCTCGAGCATCTGGCGACCGAAGACCTGACTGCTCAGGAAAGTCCCCTTGAGATTGACGTCCAGGGTGCGATCCCAGTGCTGCTCGCTGAGATTTTCGGCTGCATCCAGGGCAATGACACCAGCATTGTTGACCAGCACATCGATCGGCCCCAGCCGCGCCGTCACTTCATCACGGGCCTGATCGAGTTCATCACTGCATGTCACATCGGCTACCACGCCAATGGCATCCTCGAAATGGTCGGCCGCCTCGATCACCTGTTCATCCCGATCAAGCATGGCCAGGCGGGCGCCCTGGCGCGCCATGGCAGTACAGATGGCCAGACCGATACCGGCAGAAGCGCCTGTCACCACTACCACGTGATCATCGAGGCGCCAGGGCTCATGCGTTGCCATATGCCACCTCCCCGGTATGTCCGGAAGACGCTTCGGCCATTTCCGCTTCGTCGCTCTGATCCACCTTCAGCCAGTGCAGCATCACGAAGGCGCTGGCATAGAGGGCTACAAAGGTCCAGACCACGCCAACATTACCCAGCAGGGGCTGCACCACAGCCACTACGGCCGTTCCCAGGAAAATGGCGCCGCCGGCTGCCGTGGTATACATCGCCATTGCCGCACCCTTGTGCTCGGGGACCAGCGCCGGCATGATCGCCCCCATCGGCACGAAACCGGCCAGCATGATACCGAATACGGTGCCTGCAGCCAGCGACACGAAGTAGCCCCAGTCCGACCCTGCCGGCACCATATGCGGCACATACCACCAGGCCAGCAGACCGACGGCCGAGCCCACCACGCCAAACCAGCGCACGGTACGCGTCCAGCCCCATCGATCGCCGAGAGTACCGAAGGCAGCGTTGAACAGAATATTGCCGGCATAAACCACAGTGGTCATCAGCAGCCAGCGCGACTGCCCCCAGCCCAGATCGTCAGCAATGACGGCCGGCAGGATGACAAACATGCCGAATTCGGGCGCAGTATTGATCAGACGCACCAGAAAGCCCATGGCCACCCGTGGCTCACGGAACGTCAGCCGCAGCCCGCTGGTGATCACTTCAGAGGCGGACTCGCCCGATGGCGCCAACCGCTGCCTGCCGGTCGGCTCACGAACGCCGAACCAGGCCAGCAGAAAGCCCAGCGTCACCAGGCCGGTCGAGGCCCACATGCTGCCAACTTCACCGGTACTGCCACCACCGAAAAACGGAATCGACACCACGGCAAACAGCGAGCCGAGTGTAGGCAGGCCACCGGTAAACATGACGTAGAACCAGCCGACCGCCGCACCGTTGCGACTGCGAGGTGACACGGCATTGATCCAGACCAGAAAGGCGAAGGCGAACAGCGGGAAGCCAAAGCCACGCATGAAATAGGTCACAAAGACCATCACGACAGAGTCGATACTCAGTGACCAGAGAAAGGCCACTTCGAATACCACCCAGATCAGAAAGCCCAGCAGCATTACGCGGCGGGGCCCGAACAGATCCGCCAGTGCGCCGGAGAGATAGGAAGCCAACAGCACCGCAAGGCTGTACATGGCAATAATGGTTGGCACCAGCGGTGCGCCGGCCTCACCCAGTGCCTGGGTCATGTGCGGAGCAATGAAATTGGACTCGACACCATTGCCGGTCATGAAGATCAGTACGCCGAGAAAGCCCCAGCGCAGACTATGGGGGATTCCGATGCGGTCCAGCCAGGATTCCCCCGGCTCGCCAGCAACTGCTTTCGTCGTTGTCGCGCTCATGCTGCCTTCCGTCCTTGTACACTGCGAGCACAAAAGATACGAAATCAACCGATGACAGCTGCCTCATGGCAGCTGTCATAAGAATGTCAACGTGGGCTGATTCGTACTTCAGGGGATGAGGATCACTTTCATCGAATTGGCACCGCTTTCCATCAGCTCGAAGCCCTCCTGGAATTGCGACAGCGGCAACTTGTGGGTCACCACCCCCTCGGTCGGGAAGCTGCCGTCACTGATACCGTCGATAACCAGCGGATAACAGTACGGGCCCAGATGCGAGCCCAGCAGGTCGAGTTCCTTGCGATCGGAGATGATGCTCCAGTCGACTGACACCGCATCACCAAAGACACCGAACTCCACGAAGCGTCCCAGCTTGCGGATCATGGAGAGCCCCTGCTCGACCGAGGAGGGATGGCCGGTCGCCTCGATATAGATGTCGCAGCCATAGCCGCCGGTCATCTCCTTGACGATACTGACCACGTCATCCTTTTTCGGATTGAGCACTACATCGGCACCAAACTGCTTCGCCATGTCGAGTCGGCCGTCGAACAGATCCAGCACGACCAGCTTCTCGGCACCCGCCTTTTTCGCTGCGCCAACCATGCCGAGCCCCAGCGGGCCGGCGCCGGAGAGCACTACCACATCGCCCAGCTCGATCTGCGCGCGCTGCACGGCATGCAGGGCGCAGGCGTAGGGCTCGATCAGGATCGCTTTCTCCAGCGGCAGATCCTCGGGCACGTGGTAGTTGATCGCTTCCTTCGTGAACTTCATGTACTCGGCCATGCCGCCGTTGACATTGTTCTGGAAGCCATAGAGATCGTGCTTCTCGCACATCCAGTACTGCCCGCGGTTACAGAAGCGGCAGTTCCAGCACGGCACGATCTGCTCGGAAATCACGCGATCTCCGACGCTGAACCCTTCGACCTGCGCCCCCACCTTGACGATGCGCGCCAGGAATTCGTGCCCTGGAATCATCGGCGCCTTGATATAGGGCGGCTGAAATTCATCACCCCAGAAGCTGGGCGCGCCGTGAAAGGATTTGATGTCACTGGCACAAATCCCACAGCCTTCGACTCGCACCAGAATCTCGTGCTCGTTCTCCAGCTCGGGGACCGGCACTTCCTCATAGCGATAGTCGCCAGGGCCATAGGCCACTACGGCCTGCATGGTGGCAGGAATCTCTTCGGTAGACGCCTGGCTGCGCTGATGGGTCGTCGTATCACTCATGACTGCTCTCCCGCTGCATAATCATCTGAACAGAATTCGATCATATGTACTGATAACAGTGCAGGCAGGCATGATGACCATCAAGCCAGAGGCGCTTATACTTTAGACTCACCTATTGTAGCTGCGGTCAAAAGGCCATGGCTGCAGGCCTGCAGTGATGTCATTCAGGCCAATATCGAGCGGCTTTCACCTTTAATACAAAAGATAACGCCCGGAACAAATGATCACGCTTCTGAGCACTCGGTAAAGCACCAGGTTCTCTCACGGACTCCATTAGCGGTCATCACAATGCAGTCGGCATCAAAAAAAGCGGCGACCCCATGGGTCGCCGCCTCGTCTGAAAGTAATGAACGTTCAGTAAGCTCGATTACTGCTCGATCACGAACGGCGAGGTGACCTGATCAACATTGTCCGGCGTGATCAGCAGGCAGTCGAACAGCTGCTTTTCGTTCTTGAGCCCGGTCTTGCCGGTACGAATATACTGATCGGCCAGACGCACGGCACGCTCGGAGAAGATAGCCACCGGCTGCAGCACGGTATAGGCCAGCTCACCGGATTTGACCGCATCCACGGCATCCGGCGAACCATCAAAGCCGCCGACTACGACATTGTCGAGCTTGCCAGCTTCCTTGAGGGCCGCAATGGCGCCCAGTGCCATTTCATCATTGCCGCTGATCACGCCCTGAATATCCGGATGCGCCTGCAACAGGCTCTGCATCTTGTTGTAGCCCTGGGTGCGATCCCAGTTGGCAACATCTTCGCCGACCTTCTGCAGATCCGGATATTGACTCAGCACGGTCTTGTACCCGTTGGAACGGGTAGCGGCATTGTTATCCGACGGCGCGCCCTTGAGCTCGACATACCTGGCCGAGTCGCCCACGGCCTGAACCCACTGCTGAGCCCCCAATGCAGCCCCCTGAGCATTGTTGGAGACCAGCTGTGCCTTGGCCAGGCCCTGCTGATTGATTTCAGCGTTGACCAGGAAGACCGGAATACCGGCATTGACGGCCTTGCGTACGGCGCCAACCGAACCATCGGCATTGGCCGGATCCAGAATGATGGCCTTGGCCTGATTGGTGATGGCGGTGTCGATCTGGCGGCTTTCGGTATTGGTATCTCCCTTGTGGGCACTAACGTTGGCCGTGTATCCCAATTCTTCAGCCGTCTTCTTCGCGATCTGGCCCTCGGTATACCAGTAAGGGTTGGAGGGATCATTGACGATGATCGAAATCAATCCCTTGTTCTGCTGCTGAGCCAGCGCACTGCCGCCGAAGAGTACGGTACTCACGGCCAGCAACGCGATCAGCAGGCGTTTGGCATTCCTGAACATGATGAGTTCCCCTTGCTTGCATGATGTAGTGCCGGCAGGCCGGCCCGGTCCTTTCCACAACGGGGGAGCGTTCAGCCCGCCGCCCCCGATTGCGGAGAAGCCTTTTTATCGCCGGAAGCGGGTTTGGCACTCTTCTTCCGACCACGGTACTGAATGCTGTTGAGCAGCACGGCGAGCACGATTACCGAGCCCATGAAAACGGTCTGCCAGTAGGACGATACGCCGATAATGACCAGCCCATCGGAGAGAAAGCCGATCACGAAGGCGCCCAGCAGCGTGCCGCGCACGTTACCCCGACCACCGGTCAGCGCCGCGCCGCCGATGACCACACCGGCAATGGCAGTCAGCTCATAGGTCGTACCGGCTGTCGGCCCGGCCGAGGTCAGCTGCGAAGAGAGCACCAGACCGGCGATGGCGGCGCAGATCCCCGACAGCACATAGACCGATACCTGCACTCGCTTGACCGGTACCCCGGAGAGCTCTGCCGCCCGCGAATTGCCCCCCGTGGAGTAGATCCAGCGACCGAAGGGGGTGCGATTGAGCATGAAGAGCAGAATGATCGCGACCGCAGCGAAGATCAGCACCCCGACGGGGACGCCGAACAGACGATTGAAACCGAGCCAGTCGAAGCCGGTATTGCCCAGTTCCGGGCTGCCACCGAGATTGTTGTAGGTCAGACCATTGGTCATCAGCAACGCTGCGCCACGCGCGACATAAAGCATACCGAGTGTGGCCACGAACGCCGGCACCTTGAACCAGGCAATGAGGATGCCGTTGATCGCCCCGACAAAGGCCCCCAGCGCACAGGTCAGGATGACCACTGCCCACACGGGGAAGTAGAGCGTCACGCCGGCAGACTCCAGCGTCACACCCTGCATCAGAAAGCCGGCGACCATGCCGGACAGGCCCAGCGTCGACCCTACCGAAAGATCGATCCCTCCGGTCAGGATGACCAGCAGCATCCCCAGCGACAGCAAGCCGAAGATGGCCACGTGGGAGGACATGGTCAGCAGATTGTTGGTTGAAAAATAAACAGGCGACAGGATCGAGAAAATAATGATGATGGCAATCAGGGCGAAAAAGGCGCGCCCTTCGAGCAACATGCGGCCCAGATCGAAATTGCCGCGCCCTTTGCGCGACTGCTCTCCGGAAGCGGTCTGACTGCTGTCGGACATGATGAAAACCCCGCTGTACAGTTTGATCAGGCGACCACGGCTTCGCCGGAGGCGGCCATGATTTCTTCTCTGGTAACGTCGGCGCCGAATTCCGCCGCAATGCGCCCGCGACTCATGACGATCACCCGGTGGGCCACGCTCAGACACTCGGCAAGCTCGGAGGTCGAAAACACCACCGCCAATCCGTTGGAGGCCCCCTCACTGAGCAGACGGAACACCTCGGCCTTGGCGCCGATATCGATGCCGCGACTGGGTTCGTCGAGCAGCACCACCCGGGGATGAGTCGCCATCATCTTGCCGATGACCACCTTTTGCTGATTACCGCCGGAGAGCGACCCGATGGCAGCTTCCGGACCGTCGGTCTTGATATGCACATTGCGAATGGACTCGTGTACCACGCTCTGCTCACGTCGATGCGACGTCGTGAACCAGCGGGTGAAAGCGCCAATACTGGCCAGCGACAGGTTCCGGCCTACCGACATGGTCTGCACCAGGCCATCCCGCTGACGATCTTCCGGTACCAGCACCAGCCCGCGTGCGATGCGTTCGGCGATGCTCAGCTGCGAGACATCCTCGCCTTCGAGCATCACCCGGCCCCCACTCATGTGAACGCGGCCGGCGGCACATTCGAGCAGTTCGGTACGACCGGCCCCCATCAGGCCATAGATGCAGACAATCTCACCGGCACGCACCTGAAGTGACAGGTGGTCCACCACAGAGCGCTCGGGCACCGCCACATCGGCTACCGAGATATCCTCCAGTGACAGGGCAACCTCTCCCATCTGATGGCCGGTCGGCGGCGAGCCGAGATCGAAGTTTTCACCTACCATGTGGCGCACAATCCACTCGAGATCGATCTCGGAGCGGCGACCATGGGCCGTCATCGCACCATCCCGCAGCACCACGGCGTAATCGGTGATCGTGAGCGCCTCTTCGAGATGGTGGGAGATGTAAACAATTGATACGCCGCGACTTTTCAGGTCGCGAATAACCCGGAACAGCACCTCGACCTCGGAGGCAGAGAGCGCCGATGTCGGCTCATCCATGATCAGAATGCGCGAATTGACCGAGAGCGCCCGCGCGATCTCGACGATCTGCTGCTGGCCCAGACGCAGATCCTCGACCGGTGTCAGCGGATCGATCGGCTCATCCAGCTCCTCCATCAGCGCCTTCGTCTGACGGGCTTCCTCGGCGTAATCCACGCCTCCCGGCCCACCCAGCTCGCGCCCCATGAAAATGTTGTCACGCACACTCAGGTTGGGCGCGAGGCTCAACTCCTGGTGAATGATCGAAATGCCGTGGCGCTGTGCATCGACGGTCGAGGAGAAGCTCACCGGGCGACCATCGAGGATGATCTCACCCGAAGAGGGCTGGATGACCCCCGAGAGGATCTTCATCAATGTCGACTTGCCGGCACCGTTTTCACCGAACAGGGTCGTGACCCGCCCCTTGTGGATATCGAAGTTGACGGTTTTCAGCGCCTGCACGCTGCCAAAGGACTTGGCGATGTGACGCGCTGACAGCACGATCTCGTCGGGTGCATCATCGTCGACCGGCCGATTCATGGGTTGCTCGTTCATCGTGGACTCCGTGCGACTCATTGCACTTCCAACCTGACCGGGGTAACGAGCCAGTTCTTCGGATTGATGAGCTGGAACACACCGACGACCGAGACCGTCTTGCCGCTCAGGTTGTCGGTATCCACATCCGCCAGAACCTGTTTCTTCATCGCATCATTAATGGCCGCACCAGCGTTCTGATATTCGATCTGATTGGTGAACTGACCAAAGTCGATATCTCCGGTCGCATCACGCAGCGCCGTGCCATTGATGGCCGGCCCGGTCTGTACCCGGATCGTCAGTTCCTGGGGCACACCCTCGACATTCACCGTATAGATGCCGGACTTGCCCTCCCCGACCTCGCCGGTAAAACGTACCGGCAGAATCGGGCCGATGCCGCCGGGAACGCCATACTGCTCACCAGCGGCATTCCTGTCCTCGGCAAGCGCTTCCGAGAGTTTTTCGGCCGGCACGGCACGTTTTTCGACGTTGTCACGAATAAGGGGGAATTGTTCCGCCCCGTACTGCTCGGGCGAGAACTGATCGCTCTGTGATGATTCCGAACCGATCGGAACGACAGTGACATCCATCGCCATGGCAATCGCCACAACGATAGCCACACCGGCGGCGATCAGCGGTCCACGCTTTCGACGCAGCCTGCCGGCAGATCTGGTAGCAGTTTGCGAGCTCATGTAAGGCACTCTCCTGAAGCGAAGCCAATGACTGAAGATCTTCCCGGGGCCACCGCGCACCCTGGCGGCGGCACGCCGCTTACGGAATCAGCACGATCTTCAGTGACTTCGATCCACTCTTCATCAGCTCGAACCCCTCTTCGAACTGTGACAGCGGCAGCTTGTGGGTCACCACGCCTTCGGTCGGGAAGCTGCCGTCGCTGATACCGTTGATCACCAGCGGATAGCAGTACGGCCCCAGGTGCGAGCCCAGCAGGTCGAGTTCCTTGCGATCGGAGATGATGCTCCAGTCGACGCTGACCGGATCCTTGAACACGCTGAACTCCACAAATCGTCCCAGCTTGCGGATCATGGAGAGCCCCTGCTCCACGGACTTCGGATGCCCGGTCGCCTCGATGTAGACGTCACAGCCATAGCCCTCGGTCATCTCCTTGATGATCGAGACCACATCATCGCGCCCGGGATTAAGCGTCAGGTCGGCTCCGAATTTCCGGGCCAGCTCGAGTCGCTCGTCAAAGAGATCCAGTACGACCAGCTTCTCGGCACCCGCCTTTTTCGCCGCCCCGACCATACCGAGCCCCAGGGTGCCGGCCCCGGAGAGCACCACCACATCGCCCAGCTCGATCCGCGCGCGCTGCACGGCATGCAGCGAGCAGGCGTAGGGTTCGATCAGAATCGCCTTCTCCAGCGGCAGATCCTCGGGCACGTGGTAGTTGATCGCCTCCTTCGTGAACTTCATGTACTCGGCCATGCCGCCGTTGACATTGTTCTGGAAGCCGTAAAGATCGTGCTTTTCGCACATCCAGTACTGCCCGCGGTTACAGAAGCGGCAGTTCCAGCACGGCACAATCTGCTCGGAAATCACGCGATCACCGGGTTTGTAGTCCGTTACCGCATCGCCAACCCTGACCACATGGCCGATGAATTCATGCCCGGGGATCATCGGTGCCTTGATATAGGGCGGTTGATACTCATCCCCCCAGAAGCTGGGGGCGCCATCGAAGGACTTGATATCCCCGGCACAGATACCGCATCCCTCGACCCGCACCAGAATCTCGTGGTCGTTTTCCAGTTCGGGCACCGGCACTTCTTCATAGCGATAATCACCGGGGCCATAAGCCACCACCGCATGCATGACCTTTGGCAGTTCACCCTGCTCGCCACGGGTAGAAGTAGAGGAAACGGTATCGGTCATGGCAGTCTCCGTAAGCTGTGTAATCATTTGATCCAATAATGTGCAAATGAAATAACCTGATTACCGCCCTGACTTCAATTGGAGAGAGCCCCTGCAACACTAAGACTTTAGAGTAACTTTTGTTAACTTTATGTTTTGAAAAATTTTTATTGCCTTATACCAAAGTCTTGCAAGACTAAAGTCATCGTCTTTGCCTTGCCCATCTGCCCCACCAATCAGAGAAAGAATGCCCGGGGCATATGTTCAACATATACACATTTGATCATTCTACTGAGCCATCCGATGATTCATTTGTTGACAGTTCACATCAGGCGCACTTTCATCGAATGCATTATTCCCGGCCGGATCAATCAGGGGACCGGACCATGATCAGAAACCTTCAGCGCACGACCCTGCGCGATCAGTGCCTGAACGCCCTGCGTTCAGCCATCACTTCCGGCCAGCTGCCTACCGGGCACCATCTGGTCGAAACCGAACTTGCCGAAGCCTTCGGCGTCAGTCGTGGCACCCTGCGTGAGGCCATGCGCCGTCTCGAACAGGAGGGGCTGCTGGTGGCCGGCTCACGCGGACAGCTCAGCGTACGTCACATCGAAGAGTCGGAGATTCGCGACATTTACCGGGTGCGAGCCGCTCTGGAAGCGCTGGCCGCCCGCACCCTGTGCGAACAGCCCGATCGTGACGAGCGTATTGCCACGCTCGAAGCACATGTCAGGCGGATGCACGAGGTTCAGGATAATCTGATCGAGCAGATCGAAACCGACCTGAATTTTCACCGCGCGTTATGCGAACTCAGTGGCAATCAGGCCCTGTTGACCACCTGGCTGACGCTGGAAGGCCCCATACGGATCTCGATCATGCATGCCGGGCTGGAGCACGCCCTGCACAACATGGCCGCCGATCGCCATGACCTGATTGTGTGCACTCTGGCGGAGAACGATGCAGCCCATATCGAGCAGGTGCTGGTGGAACACATGGATGAAGCGGCCAGGCGTCTGATGACGGCACTGGAACAGCGCGCGGAGGGGTAGGCAGGCGCCGCCGGCAACCTGCCGGCGGCAGTCAACATTACACCTGGACCAATGATCAGTACATGTGCATACCGCCATTGATATCCAGCACGGCACCGGTGGTATAGGAAGAGAGATCCGAGGCCAGAAACAGAAAGCCCTTTGCCACATCCTGGGCATCACCCAATCGATTCAGCGGAATGCCGGTCAGGATCTGTGTTTTCATCTCGTCGGTGAGCTTGCCGCCGGTAATATCGGTCTGGATCAGACCGGGCGTGACCGAGTTGATGCGGATATTGTACTGCCCGTATTCCCGCGCCATGGCCTTGGCCAGCCCCAGCATGCCCGCCTTGGCGGCGCTGTAGTGCGGACCGCCGAAAATGCCGCCACCCCGCTGGGCGGAGACCGAAGAGGTGTTGACGATGGCACCGCCGCGCTGTTCCGCCATGTGTGGCAGCACGCTCTGTGACATGTAGAGCATACCGCGCAGGCTGACATCAGTGACCTGTTCGTAGTTTTCCGGGGAAATCTCCAGAGTCTTCAAAGGCTGAGTAATGCCAGCGTTATTGATCAGGACATCAACGCGGCCGTAACGCTCCATGACGGCTTTGACGGCAGTTTCACAGGAGGCCTTGTCGGTCACATCACAGGCCACTCCCATGGTCCGCTCGGCGGCGATTTCGGCCGCCGCTTCACGGCTCTTCTCCTCGTCCAGATCGGCGATAACCACCGTGGCACCATGCTGATGGAAGAGTCTGGCGGTGGCCTTGCCAATGCCTCGCGGGCCAGCCCCGCCGGTAATGATGCACACCTTGTTGTCGAGCAGCTGGGTCATGCTGATTTCTCCATCAGAGAGATTGAAGGCCCGGGTAGTGCGCCCGGAGCCACTGCAGTGAATCGGTCACGCCCTGTTCGATGGTCTCGAGCGCCAGGGGCGCGCTGCCTTTCCAGGGCTGAGCGTGACTGTCACGCCTCAGTCGAAAAGGCAGTTCCAGGCTGAAGGGCAGGCGTCGTTTTGCAATCGCGGCGAGAATCGGGACGTAATCGATATCGCCCTGCCCCATGGGGGCAAAGCGATAGCCCTCCGTATCACGGTGCACGGCCTTGAGATGAAAGTGATCGCTCAGAGCCACGGCTTCGAGCGCATCCTCGACCGGCTCAAGCGCCGGCCGGTGGGAGACCAGATTGCCGGGGTCGTAATTGATGCCGAAGACCGCCCGGTCAAGCCGCTCCAGCACCGCGGGCAGATCAGCGGCCCGATCGAGCAGGTTGTCGCTCCCATCGCCGGGGTTCTCCAGACAGACCCGCACGCCGGCCTCGCGGGCCAGATCGGCCATGGCGTCGGCATTGGCGAAAAAGCGGTCACTGCCGGCTCGGCTGGCGGCATTGGTAATCAGATAGTCAGCACCCAGCTCGGCGGCAAAGCGCACCCGCACGGCGAAACTTTCCAGCGCCCCGGGCTCCCCCAGGTCGATATGCGCCGACAGGACCCGGCAGTGCTGACCATGGCGTGCCATCTCATGGCGCAGTTCCCGGGCCAGCGCGGTATTCAGATCGCTGTCAGTAAATTCGTTGACATATCCCCGGATATAAGCGATTTCCACGCCAGTAATGCCCAGGCGCGCCATCGACGCCAGGGCTTCCGGCAGTTCGTAGCCATCCCAGGCGGCGGTACTGACCGACAGACCGAGGGCTTCTGCCAGCTTCGCGTTGCTTGTCTGCGGCGCCACGTCCTCTCCCCCGTGTGATCTGAACCTTGCGGATTTGTGTTGACTGTTAACATCGTATTCGGGCACAGCGATTCTCCTGGGCTGCCGCACGGCAGGCGCCCTCAGGCGCCCACAATCAGGGCCGGTACATAACTGACCATCAGCAGAACAATGATCGCGAAGATATAAAACGGCACCAGAGCTCGCGCCGTCTCCTCGATCCGGACCCCTGCGATCGACGACGAGATGAACAGTGTTGTCCCCACCGGGGGCGTGAACAGCCCGATCGACAGATTCAGCACCATCAGAATACCCAGCTGAATCAGGCTCATGTCGATCGCCTGCGCCAGCGGCATCAGGATCGGCGCCAGCAGCAGAATGGCCGGGGTCATGTCGATGACCGCGCCGACCACCAGCATCAGCAGGTTCATGAACACGATGATCAGCACATCCGGCAGCCCCATGGCGTTAATGGTATCCACCAGCCGGGAGGGCAGCTGATCCACGGTCATGATCCAGCCGAGCACCGAGGAGGCCATGATCAGCAGCATGACGGCCCCGGTGGCACGGCCGGCACTCAGAATCGATCCCAACACGCCGCGCCAGGAAAGATCGCGATAGCACAGTCGCACGATCAGGGCATAGAACACGGCCACTACACTGATTTCGGTCGGCGTCGCTACCCCACCGATCAGGGCGCCGAGAATGATGACCGGCATGAAAAGCGCCGGCAGCGAGCTCAGGAATCCCCGCACCACGGCTGCCAGTGAAAAGCTCTGTTCGGTGCGAGGAAAGTCGTTGCGCCGGGCGATCAGATAGACCGCCGCCAGACTGGCGATGCCGAAGATCAGCCCCGGGATGAGCCCCGCCAGGAAGAGCGCGCCCACCGAGACCTGAGAGACACTGGAGTAGATGATCAATGGAATCGAGGGCGGAATGATGACGCCGATCACGGAGCTGGCGGCATTGACCGCCGAGGCAAAGGGCGCCGGATAACCCTCGCGCTTCTGCCACGGAATCAGTACCGATCCCAATGCCGAGGCGTCGGCCACGGCCGAGCCCGAAACGCCGGCGAACAGCATCGAGGTCACCACGCTGACCTGGCCCAGTGCCCCGCGCACCCGCCCGACCAGCAGGCTGGCGAAATGGATGATGCGCTGGCCGAGCACCCCCGAAATCAGCAGCTCGCCAGCCAGAATGAAAAACGGTATCGCCAGCAGCAGTGAGCTCTGGGTAGCATCGAACAGCCGCTGAGCCACGATCGACAGCGGATACTGTCCGCTGACGAGAATGCCGGCGCTGCTGGCGGCCATCAGGGCATACCCGATCGGTAACGCCAGTGCCAACAGCAGCAGAAAGACAGGGAGCGCCAGCAGCGTCATGAGTCGTTCTCCTCTGTCGGGATAACAAGGCAGCCTGCTGCAACCGCCACCAGCTCAAGCAGCGCGATCATCATCACCCCGGCGGCGCCCAGCGGCAGGCTGTAGAAGGCCCAGCTGGCTGGCCAGCCCAGCACCGGAGAGCTCTGGTATTGCATGAACATCAAAAGCGACTGCGACTGGTAGATCAGCATGCCCATCAGGCCGATCACCAGCATCTGCATCAGCACAGCCACCCCTTTGGCCACGCCGGTCGGCAGGCGACGCACGAAGAAGTCCACCCCCAGATGCTGCTGACGAGCGGCAGCCATGACCACACCCCCCATGACCAGCCACGGGAACAGGATGACAGGCAGCTCATTGCCCCAGGCCAGCGATCCGGCGAGAAAGTAGCGCACGATCACCCCGGCCATCAGCGTGGTGCCGATGACGACCGTGGTGACCACGACCACGAGACTGCCGAGCAGATAGAACAGTTCACGGCCTCGCTTCAGCACTCGTGACAATGCCTGCAGACGTTGTTCGTGCTGGCTGCTACCGCTTTTGTCATGCATCACGTCATGCGCCATGTCTCTCCCTCCGCGAGCCGAATCCGGATATCTTCCTCGCGGGCCCGGCGGAGCCGGGCCCAGTACCATCAGGAGTGATCATCGCGACGACTGTCAGCAGTGCTCTGATTGGCGTCCTGAGCAGCTTTCTGCGCTCGGTTCACAATGCCACCCAGTTTTTCCTGCCAGGTGTCGTAAACCGGCCGGGTCGCCTTGCGAAAGGCCTCGGTATCGACCGTATTGACCTTCATGGCGCCGTTCTCGCGGATCTTCTTCAGCAGCTCATCGGTCTGGTCGAGCAGAGTCTGACGCTGGAAAGCGGTGGTCTCACGGGCAGCTTTCGCCAATGCCTGACGATTCTCTTCCGAGAGACGCTGCCAGGTGGGCAAACCGATCACTACGGGCGTGGTTTCGTAGCGGTAATCGGAAAGGGATAGATACTTCTGCACCTCATCCAGGTGGCTGGACATGATGTTGACGACCGGATTCTCCTGACCATCCACCGTGCCCTGCTTGAGCGCCACATACAGCTCGCCGAAGGCCATTGGCGTGGGATTGGCACCCAGCGTGCGCAGCGTATCGATGGTCACGGCGTCCTGCGAGGTGCGCATCTTGAGCCCTTCGAGATCCCCGGGTGCCTGGATCGGTCGCACGTTGTTGGTGAACTGACGCATGCCATTGCTCCACCACGCCAGCACCTTCAGCCCACGCTGTTCGGCCTGTTCTTTTACCTCATCCCCGATCGGGCCATCAGCCACCTGCCAGGCCGCCTGTGGCGAATCGAACAGAAACGGCAGGCCAAACACGTTGGCTTTGGGCACGATGGTGGCCAGCGCCCCCTGGCTGTTGGCTGTCAGGCCAATGGCACCGCTCTGCACCTGTTGCAGCATCTGGACATCCGACCCCAGTTGCTCGGCGCCCTGGATACGCAACTCGAGATCACCATTGCTGTACTTGTCGACCAGCTCGGCCATTCGTTCAGCCGCCAGCGAGCGCGGATTGCCTTCCGCCGCCCCATGGCCGAACACCAGTGTCTGCCCAGCCTGGGCACCGCTCGCCAATACGCCCAGACTCAGGCCTACTGCCAGTGCCACGCCCTTGCGCAACCTTCCCGACCCGATATCGGCTACCGCGGCGCTATCCGTAAGAAATGCCTGCTTCATGACTGCCCCCTGGATCGTTGTCGTTCGGGCCGGGTTCCATGGCTTCCATACCCGTCCCCGAGTGCCCGAACAGCAATACCCGGGTTCATTGTTAACAGTCAACCGAGATAACTAACCGACTTTTGTCTAACGCCTCATGTTGCTGATAAAAAAGGCGTATTCGGTGCCTCGGGGAATCGAATAAGACCAAAGCAGAACGCTGTATTGCGGCTCTACATGACCGGCAATCGTACGCAATGGCAGAGGGCATCATGCGCGCATGAGAGCGGCTGGCATGATTGAACATCGGCCCGGCACCGGCGCCCTGATAACCGGCTGGCAGCTCAGGGCGCTACAAGGTGAGGGAAAGGCAGGGGGCTCAGCCGGGGCGGGAGGCCTCATCCAGATGCAGGATGGTATGGGCATTGGTGGCGCTGGTGGCCAGCACATCGATCACGCCAGTGCGCAGCGCCCCGAGGATACCAGCGGCCTTGGTGCTCTCGCTGGCAATCGCAATGACTTCAGGGATACGCGCCAGATCAGGAATGGTCAGCCCGATGACCCGGCTCTGCATGGGGGTTTGCGAAGGCTGTCCGTTCAGGTCAATGAAGTCATACCCCATCATGTCGCCAACGGTACCCGATAGCCGCGCCTCGGCGATCTCCTGGGGAGAGAACCAGCCCATACGCACCATATTGCTGTCCTCGGACAGATCGCCGACTCCGATCATGGCGATATCGGCTCGCCGTGCCCGATCCAGTGTCTGGCGTACTGTCGGATTGGCCAGCATGGCATCGCGCAACTCGGCGTTGGCAACCATGGCCGGTGCATAGAGGGTTTCACTCTCGCCGCCGAAACGGGCTGCCAGCCGCCGACAGATATGATCCGGATTCATGTATTCACCGGCACGCAGCGAGCCACCGATGGCGCAAATGAAGGAGCAGCGTCGGGTCCGCTGGGTGAACACGTTATCTGCCACGGTGCCGACATTGCGCCCCATGCCGACGGCCACCAGCGTGCCATCATCGAGGGTACGTGACAGATGATCCGCTACCAGGCTACAGACCTCATGACGCTGGCGATCGGGATCGGAGTGGTCGAGCGCAATCAGCGCTCGACGGATACCAAAGCGCTCGACCAGCGCCTGCTCGATCTCGGTAGAGACCGAAGGATGCTGACGCACCCTGACATCCACAATGCCTTCACTCTGGGCCCGCTTGAGCAGTCGCCCGACCTTGACGCGGGAGAGCCCCAACCGGCCTGCAATCGTCTCCTGGGTCTCGCCCTCGATGTAATACAGCGAGGCGATTTCGGTCATCAGGGCGATATCCGGATCGGTGCTGCGCTCTGTCATTGCCGAACCACTCCCGGCTGCCAGCCACCCTGTCGGCGACTTCTCCCGCCCTTCATGACCACCTGTCGCGGGCACCCACCATCTATTGTATTCATGGCCCCTGCCTGTTGTTTCACGAACTCAAGTCAAGGCGGAGCGAGCGCTCCGTCAAGGTCTACCATGTTGCCATGCCCATGGGCGATGGCCCATGAAAAACGGCGCCCTCCATCGGAGTGCGCCGCTATCCTTTACGCCCGACGTTTTAACCGGACGCGTCCTCAGGCGCCAGAGGTGGACGAACCGTGCTCCTGCTCGAACTCCCGGATGCGATCCACCTTGGCCTGGGAGCCACCGCCCTGGAATTCGCTGGTGAGGAACGAAGTGACAATCGACTTCGCCAGTTCGACACCGATCACCCGCGCTCCCATGGTCACGATCTGGGCATCGTTACTCTTGCGCGCCCGCTCGGCCGAATAGGTGTCATGCGCCTGCGCAGCTCGAATACCCGGCACCTTGTTGGCCGAAATGGCCACGCCGATACCCGTGCCACAGCACAGAATGCCCCGGTCTACCTTACCCTCATTGATCGACTGCGCCACCTTGAAGGCGATGTCCGGATACAGCACCGGTTCGGCATCATAAGTACCGAAATCCTCGACCTCATGACCCAGCGACTTAACATGCTCGATCAGTGCCTGCTTCATGTCATAGGCGGCCTCGTCACAGCCGAGCGCCACGCGATACTTCTTCTCTTCCGCCATCTCTGCTTCCTCCTGAAAGGGGAATACATCCATAAACGACCACTTTCATGATACGCCGGATCGATCATTTGAACAAAGGCAACTCAAATGATCCTTAGGTATACCCCTTGACAGTCAGCATATTCGGATAGCCGCTCGGACACTCCCGAAAGCCGCCACACACGGCACAATGCCAGACGCTACCATCCATGAACTTCGTTTTGACAACACCATATGCCACTAAAGTCGGATGCTTTTCGAGGTCATCCAGACGCTACCATGACGAAAAGAAGCACCTTTCAAATGAACAGACAAGGATCATATTTTCATCGGCTCTGACACGATGATGCTCGCCGATGTCGCACAATGACTGCCGTCCGGCTGATGCCGCTCGGGTCTGGTGCATGATCCGTATCACTCACCCTGTAAATTCCCGCGGCATCAGGAGGCCCTTCCGCCATGACTCGCCTGTTCAACGATCCCGCTGCATTCGTCGATGAGGCCACGGAGGGATTCGTGGCCGCCCACCCCGGACGCGTGCGTCAGGTCCCGGGTGGCGTAATCCGTAGCACGAAGAGCGAACCCGACACGGTTGCCGTGGTTATCGGTGGCGGTTCGGGTCACTACCCGGCCTTTGCCGGACTGGTTGGCCAGGGGCTCGCTCATGGCGCTGCCATGGGCAATCTGTTCGCCTCACCCTCCGCCCAGCAGATCTACTCGGTGGCCAAGGCAGCCAATAACGGTGCCGGGGTACTGCTGAGTTACGGCAACTACGCCGGCGACGTACTGCACTTCGGTCAGGCGCGGGATCGGTTGGTCAGCGAAGGCATCCCCTGCGAAATGGTCAAGGTGATCGATGACGTCTCCAGCGCCAGCCTCGAGGAGATTCGCAAGCGTCGCGGTATCGCCGGCGACCTGACGGTCTTCAAGATCGCCTCTGCGGCTGCCGAGGCCGGTTACTCGCTCGAGGAAGTCGTCCGCGTTGCCGAGGCTGCCAACCTGCGAACCCGCTCCTTTGGCGTCGCCTTCGATGGCTGCACGCTCCCGGGCGCCGATGATGCCCTCTTCCACGTACCGGAAGGCAAGATGGCAGTGGGACTGGGCATTCACGGTGAGCCAGGCATCAGCGAGCAGGAAGTACCGAGCGCCGATGAGCTGGCCGAACTGCTGGTGGCCCGGTTGCTCGAAGAGCTGCCGGAAGGCGTCAGCCAGGCCAATGGCGCGCGTGCCAGCGTGCTGCTCAACGGCCTGGGCACGATCAAGTACGAAGAGCTGTTCGTCGTCTATCGCCGGGTCAATCGACTGCTGGAAGAAGCCGGTGTAGTCATTGTCGAACCGGAAGTCGGCGAACTGGTCACCAGTCTCGACATGGCGGGTGCGTCGCTGACCCTGTTCTGGCTTGATGAGGAACTGGAACGCTTCTGGCAGGCGCCTGCTGATGCCCCCGCCTATCGCAAGGGCAGTGTCGCCGAGGTGGAACAGATCGACGCGGCCGAACTCGACATCCCCGATCCCGATGCCATTCCTCCGGCTTCCGAGGAGTCGCGTCAGTCTGCACGCTGCATCATGGAAGCTCTCGAAGCGACCCGCAAAATCATTGGCGAAAATGCCGAGGAACTCGGTCGCATTGATGCCGTGGCCGGTGACGGCGACCATGGTATTGGCATGGAACGCGGGTCGCGTGCTGCCGAGGAAACGGCACGGGATGCCCTCGAGCGTGGTGCCGGTGCCGGGACGCTGCTGCGCATGGCCGGCGATGCCTGGGCCGATCGCGCCGGTGGCACATCGGGGGCCATCTGGGGCGCTGCCCTCAACGCGCTGGCCGCGACCATCGGTGACGAAAAGGCACCTGATGCCGAGACCATCGCCAACGGTGTCGAGAAGGCGCGCGACAACATCATGCATTTCGGCAAGGCCCAGGTCGGCGACAAGACCCTGATCGATGTGCTGGTCCCCTTCAGCGATGCGCTGACCGAACAGGTCAATCGCCAGGCCTCCCTGAGCGACGCCTGGGGCACCGCTGCCGAACGCGCCGAGGAAGCCGCCCAGGCGACAGCAGACCTGACGCCGAAGATCGGCCGCGCCCGCCCGCTGGCCGAAAAGAGCGTGGGAACCCCGGATGCCGGCGCCATTTCGCTGGCAATGATCGTGCAAGCCGTCCACGCTGTCATCAGTAACAACGCCAACGGTGGGTAATACCCGAGTGCACGCACTGACAGGGAGTGAACGCTGATGACGCCGGCACCACCATGTCTCGGTACCAGTCTGAAAATGTACTTCGGCTATCACGAGACACTGGCCTGGTGTCGGGCCATAGCCGATATGGCCCGGCATCATCCGCTCGTGACCGACGGGGGCGTGGAACTCTTCGTACTGCCCAGCTTCCCGTTACTGGCACCGGTACTGGAGATATTCCGTGATACCGGCGTCGGGGTTGGCGCCCAGAACCTGCACTGGCAGGACAGTGGCGCCTTTACCGGCGAAGTCAGTGGCGCGCTGTTGGCCGAGATGGGTTGCCAATACGTCGAGGTCGGCCACGCCGAGCGGCGGCGCCTGTTCGGTGAGGACGAAGAAGTTGTCACCGCCAAGACCACGGCGGCAGCCCGTAATGGCCTCATACCGATACTGTGCATCGGCGAGGCCGAACGCGGCCCATCCGATCAGGCCGCCGATGAGTGCATCCGGCAGGTGGAAGCGGCCATGTCCGGCATGAGTCGCTCACAGTGCGAACGTGGTCTGATCGTGGCTTATGAACCTCACTGGGCCATCGGTGCCAGTGAACCGGCTTCGACAGCCCATATCGGCGAAGTCTGTGCCCGATTGCGGCAACATCTGGCCGCCTGGCCGGCAACCCGGGTGATCTACGGCGGTAGCGCCGGGCCCGGCCTGCTGACCCGGCTGAGTGGTCAGCTCGATGGACTTTTCCTGGGGCGCTTTGTCCACGATCCGGCGGCCTTTGCCCGCCTGCTCGACGAGGCAGCGGCACTCAACCAGCGCTGATCCTGTTGCCAGACCGATCGATCCGACCATCGGGGGGCGACAGCAGGCCATCAGAACGCTACTCTTGGTGGCAGCGGAATACGATAATGTAGCGTGCCTACAGAAGGCGTTCTGTCAGGATGCCTTCAAAGGCGCCTTAATCGTTCATCAACACTTCGACCGAAGGAGCCTGAACCCTCATGCCATCTCGTCGTCATCTTGCCAACGCGATTCGAGCGCTCTCCATGGACGCCGTTCAGAAGGCCAACTCCGGCCATCCGGGCATGCCCATGGGGATGGCGGATATCGCCGAAGTGCTGTGGAACGATCATCTCAAGCACAATCCCAACAATCCCGACTGGGAAGATCGCGACCGCTTCATTCTTTCCAACGGCCATGGGTCGATGCTGCACTATTCGTTGCTGCATCTGACCGGCTACGACCTGCCGCTGGACGAACTCAAGAACTTCCGTCAGGTCGGCTCGAAGACCCCCGGTCATCCCGAGCACGGTTATACCCCGGGTATCGAAACCACGACCGGCCCACTGGGTCAGGGCCTGGCCAACGGTGTCGGCATGGCGATTGCCGAACGGACGCTGGCTGCCCAGTTCAATCGTGACGGTCATGAAATCATCAACCATCGCATCTGGGTCTTCGCCGGCGATGGCTGCATGATGGAAGGCATCAGCCACGAAGCCTGTTCGCTGGCCGGCCATCTGGGCCTGGGCAACATCACGGTCTTCTACGATGACAACGGCATCTCCATCGATGGCGAGGTCAAGGGCTGGTTCAGTGATGACACGGCGTCACGCTTTGAAGCCTATCACTGGCACGTCATTCGTGATGTCGACGGTCACGATGCCGAACAGGTCGATCGCGCCATTCGCGAAGCGAAGGAAGTGACCGACAAGCCGACCCTGATCATGTGCAAGACCGTGATCGGCTTCGGTTCGCCCAACAAGGCCGGCAAGGAAGAGAGCCACGGCGCTGCTCTCGGCGAGGAAGAAGTCGAAGCCGCGCGCAAGCAGCTCGGCTGGGAGCATCCGGCCTTTGAAATCCCGGATGACCTGTATGCTGCCTGGGATGCCCGCGAGAAAGGCGAGAAACTCGAAGCCGAATATCGCGAGAAGATGGCCGCCTACGAGAAGGAATATCCGGAGCTGGCCCAGGAGCTCAAGCGTCGCTACAGCGGTGAGCTGCCGGCCGACTTTGATGGCGATGCCCTGATCCAGCGCGCTCAGGAGAAGATGGAAACCACTGCCTCGCGCAAGGCCTCGCTTGGCGTGCTCAACGAGCTGGCGCCCAGCCTGCCCGAGCTGTTTGGTGGCAGTGCCGACCTGGCGCCCTCCAACCTGACCCTGTGGGAAGGCGCGAAGGCGATCAGCAAGGAGCATCACAACGGCAGCTACGTGCACTATGGGGTACGTGAGTTCGGCATGGGTGCGATCGCCAACGGCATCGCCACGCATGGCGGTTTCATCCCCTATGACGCCACCTTCCTGGTGTTCATGGAATACATGCACAATGCCGTGCGCATGTCGGCGCTGTCGCATACGCGCATCATCCACGTCTTCACCCACGACTCCATCGGTCTGGGCGAGGATGGTCCGACGCACCAGCCGGTTGAGCAGCTCTCCGACCTGCGTAACCTGCCCGGTCTGGCCACCTGGCGTCCGTGTGACGCGACCGAGACTGCCGCGTCCTGGGTGGAAGGCCTCAAGCGCGAAACCGGTCCGACTGCGCTGATCTTCTCGCGTCAGAATCTGCCGGCCCAGCAGCGTGACGAGGAGCAGGTGAAGAACATCCGTCGCGGCGGTTATATCCTGCGCGATTGCGACGGCCAGCCCGATCTGGTCATGATTGCCACCGGCTCCGAAGTGGATCTGGCCATGCAGGCCGCCGGCGAGCTTGAAGGCAAGGGTCACAAGGTGCGCGTTGTCTCGATGCCCTGCACCAGCCAGTTCGACGAACAGGATCAGGGCTATCGTGACTCGGTGCTGCCGCCGACGGTACGCAAGCGGCTGGCGATCGAAGCCGCCATTCCGTCGACCTGGTACAAGTACGTGGGTCTCGATGGCGACGTCTTCGGCATGACCACCTATGGCGAATCCGGCAAGGGTCCGGACCTGTTCAAGCACTTCGGCTTCACCGTCGAGAAGGTGGTTGAGCGCGCCGAGCAGCTGATCAAGGCGTAACGATCACGCCAGGCTGCCGGCTTGCCCGGTAGCCAGCGTTCGCTTACAGCGCCTCAATGAAAGGCCCCGCCGGGAATCCGGCGGGGCCTTTTTCATGGCATCAACATGCCGGCATGGTGCTGCCGCCACGCTCGGGCGCCTGTCAGGCGATGGTGACGTCGCTGGAGAGATAGACGTCCTGGATGGCGTTGAGCAGCTCTACGCCCTCCTTCATCGGTTTCTGGAACGCCTTGCGTCCCGAGATCAGCCCCATGCCACCGGCTCGCTTGTTGATAACGGCAGTGCGTACCGCTTCGCCAAGATCCGAGTGCCCCTTGGAACCACCACCGGAGTTGATCAGCCCGGCTCGGCCCATGAAGCTGTTCGCCACCTGGTAACGCGCCAGATCAACGGGATGATCGGATGTCAGCTCACTGTAGACCTTGTCATGAGTGTGACCGAAACCGATATCACGGAAGCCGTGATTGGTCTCCGGCAGCTTCTGCTTGACGATATCAGCCTTGATGGTGGCCGCCATGTGGACCGCCTGACTGGTCAGATCCGAGGCAACATGGTAGTCAGTACCCTCCTGCTTGAACTCGGGATTGCGCAGGTAGGCCCAAAGCACCGTCACCATGCCCAGCTGGTGGGCACGCTCGAAGGCAGCGCTGATTTCCTGGATCTGACGACGGCTCTCGGGAGAACCGAAGTAGATGGTCGCACCCACGGCGACACACCCCATCTCGTGCGCCTGTTCGACATCGGCAAACAGGGTCTGGTCATAGATGGCCGGATACGTCAGCGACTCATTGTGATTGAGCTTGAGCATCATCGGAATCTTGTGCGCATAGCGCCGCGCCACCGAAGAAAGCGCGCCCAGCGTGGTCGCCACGCAGTTACAGCCGCCCTCGATGGCCAACTCGACGATGTTCTTCGGATCAAAGTACTGCGGGTTGGGGGCAAATGACGCCCCGGCAGAGTGTTCGATGCCCTGATCGACCGGCAACATGCCCAGATACCCGGTACCCGCCAGGCGGCCGTGATTGAACAGGGTCTGCATATTACGCAGCACGTGTGGACTGCGATCGCTGTCCGCCATGACCCGATCAACGAAATCGGGGCCCGGCAGATAGAGATCTTCCTTGCGAAAGCCCGTGCAGGTGTGGCTCAGCAGGCTTTCGGCTTCCTCTCCCAACAACCTGGTGATGTCGGTCATTATCGTGTTCCTCGTTCCTTCCATGAGTCGCAAAGCCGATCGGCTGTCCTGCAGCGATCGGCCTGGCAGCATATGGGCGCTTCCGACGACTGCCCGCGGCAGGTCGGTAACGCTCCGTAACGTCCGGCAGGCCGGGAACGTTGCTGACCCGATGGATTCTGTCCGCCACCATCGGAGGCGACTTGATCGCATTGATCTTCGACCAACGATATAAGACCAAAGAGGCATCAACGAAAGTCTTACAACACGCACTCCTGGCAAAGGCTGTCATGGCGTGGGTTACAGCCATTGTGGCCGCTGCATGAATCAGGCATGTTGTCAGCTCCTGTCCGGGTCGTCGGCTGCCTTTATCAGGACGCGCCCGTTACCAACGGTGACGAATGAGACGGCCGCAGTCTGCAGCAAGCATCACAAACACCCTGGCAGCAGATCTCCGATCCGGGGCGTATGGCCGTTTCACCGCTGATCAAACTGCTATGCTGGTTCGATAATGAGCGGGGTCAGGCCAACGGTGGCTCGACATCACCCAGCGCTGCCCCCTGTTGAAGACCGGCTTTTCCAAAAACCGGGCCGGGTATCTCGGCCCCTGGCATAAACGAGGATGGACCATGAACGTGCGCAAGATGTCCGAGCTCGATCTCGCTGGCAAACGCGTGTTGATTCGCGAGGATTTCAACGTGCCGATCAAGGACGGCCGGGTCACCTCTGATGCCCGCATCCGCGCCTGCCTGAAGACCATCAAGACCGCTCTCGAGCAGAACGCGAAGGTCATGCTGATGAGCCATCTCGGGCGCCCGACCGAAGGGGAGCCTGATGACGAGCTCTCGCTGGCCCCGGTCGCCAACCATCTTGGTGAGCTGCTCGGACGCACCGTGCGGCTGGAACGCGACTATCTCGATGGTCCGCTGGAGCTTGCCGATGGTGAAGTGGTGCTGCTGGAGAATGTCCGCTTCAACAAGGGCGAGAAGAAGGATGATGAAGCACTGGCGAAGCAGTATGCCCAGCTCTGCGACATCTATGTGATGGACGCCTTCGGTACCGCGCATCGCGCCGAGGCCTCCACCCATGGTGTTGCCCGCTTCGCGCCGGATGCCTGCGCCGGCCCGGTGCTGGCCTCCGAGCTGGAAGCACTGGAGAAGGCCCTGTCGAATCCGCGGCGCCCGATGGTCGCTGTGGTCGGCGGCTCCAAGGTGTCGACCAAGCTCGACGTACTGACCGCACTGGCCGAGAAGTGCGATCAGCTGATCGTGGGTGGCGGTATTGCCAACACCTTTATCGCCGCCGCCGGTTACAACGTGGGCAAGTCGCTGTATGAAGCCGATCTGGTCGATCAGGCAAAAGCCTTCATGGAGAAGGTCGATGTGCCGCTGCCGGTCGATGTCATCGTGGCCACCGAATTCGCCGAACATGCCAGGGCCGAGACCCGGCCGATCGATGATGTCGGTGATGACGAGATGATTCTCGATGTCGGCCCGAAAACTGCCGAGACCTATGCCGCCGCCTTCAAGAGTGCCGGTACCATCCTCTGGAACGGTCCGGTGGGCGTCTTCGAATTCGACCAGTTTGGCGGTGGCACCGAAGCCATGGCGAAGGCGATTGCCGAAAGCGATGCCTTCTCGATTGCCGGGGGCGGCGATACCCTCGCGGCCATCGACAAGTACGGTGTAACGCAGGATATCTCCTACATCTCTACCGGTGGCGGTGCTTTCCTCGAGTATGTGGAAGGCAAGGAGTTGCCGGCGGTGCAGGCGCTCAAGGCCGCTGCTGGTCACTGAGCTCGCGCTCTGAGGCAGATACCACAGGCCCCGCAACAGCGGGGCCTGTTTTTTGTTCGTCAGAGGTTCGTGAAAGAACCCCCTTCGCGACTGAAGTCGCTCCTACAACACCGGTTGGGCCCCCTCCAGGAACGTCTTCAGCCGCGAGGGGCCGAAGCAGCCGATGACGACCACCGAAACCACCCCCATCGAATGTCCCCATGGGGTTGCAGGAGCGACCTCAGCCGCGATGGGCCGAAACACCCGATGGCGACGACCGAAACCACCCCCATCGAATGTTCCCATGGGGTTGCAGGAGTGGCTTCAGCCGCGAGGGGCCGAAGCAGCCGATGACGACCACCAAAACCACCCCCATCGAATGTCCCCATGGGGTTGCAGGAGTGGCTTCAGCCGCGAGGGGCCGAAGCAGCCGATGACGACCACCAAAACCACCCCCATCGAATGTCCCCATGGGGGTTGTAGGAGCGGCTTCAGCCGCGATGGCTCGTGATTCACTACGGTTGGGTACGCTCAAGCACCAGCAACGGGTCGATCCGGGTATCGAACCAGTTCATCCCCCAATGCAGATGCGACCCGGTGGCGCGACCACTCGACCCCACCTCACCAATCACTTCGCCCTGCTCAACATGATCGCCGACTTTTACATCGAGCTGCGAGAGATGCAGGAAGTTGGAACTGATGCCGAAACCGTGATCGAGCAGCACGGTACCGCCGGTGAGGTAGAGATCAGGCTCGGCGAAGGTGATCACCCCGGCGGCCGGCGCCCTGACCGGTGTACCGGTCGCTGCGGCAATATCCATGCCGGAGTGCGCTGAACCCGGCGTACCATTGTAGATGCGCTGCCGCCCGAAACGGCCACTGATGCGCCCCTCTACCGGCCAGATGAATGCCTGGGTAAAGCCGATTCGATCGTCATTGCGGGTGCGCGCCCGGCTGACGGCAGCCTGCTCACGGCGGATACGCTCGGCAATCTTCGGCGGTGGTGAGACCGTGGCCGGGGGCACGCCATCGATGCGCTCGATCGGCCAGTCTCTCGGTGTCACTTCGACCCGTGCGGTCATGGTCGAACCTGCCGGTGGCGTCACCGTGATCAACTGATCGCTACGGGCATCTCGCCCTATGCCGAAGACCACCGTCCCGTAATCGGTGACCCGCAGGGTGCGACCCTCGTACTCAACCCGAGAATTCGGTGGCACCTTGCCGATGACCATGGCCCCCTGCTGAACATGGTCGGGGAAGATCACCTCCGGCGAGGCGGCCCGGGCTGAGCCATTCAGGCAAGCCATCAGCATGAGCACCAGCGTCAGGCCGGCCATCAGCAGTCGTGCAGCGAAACGCTCGGGGCGTCGAAGTGCGTCCAATGGTCCCTCCTTACAGGCATCAGATTCGGCCACAATCTGCCTTATACTGCATGGCACAACCGCGTGATGACAGCGCAACATGATGAGACGGCAATACCAGGAGGATGAGCGCTGTCCGTTTCCCATTGGATAGCCCGGGGCCATATGCGGCCCTTCTGACGGAGCCCGAACCGTGGAATTCAGGGATTACTATCAGCTGCTTGGCGTTGAACGCACGGCGACGCCGGAAGAGATCAAAAAGGCCTATCGCCGGCTGGCGCGGCGCTACCATCCCGATATCAATCGGGAGGCGGATGCCGAGCAGCGCATGCAGGAGATCAACGAAGCACGCGATGTGCTGGCCGATCCCGAGCGGCGCGCCGCCTATGATCAGCTCTACGAGTATCAGCACCATGGCGGCGGAGAGGAATTTCGTGCGCCCCCCGACTGGGATGCCGGCTTCGAGTTTTCCGGCAGCGGCTTCTCCAACGCCGATGCAGGCGACTACAGTGACTTCTTTGCCAGCATCTTCGGCCATCCCGGCGGCCGACGTTCCCGCGGCAGTCATTACCGCATGCGTGGCGAGGATCGCCACGCCCGCATCTACATCGATCTGGTCGATACCTATCAGGGCGCTACGCGCACCATCGTCCTGCACAGCCCCGAACCGGATGCCACGGGGCAGCTCCACCTGGTCGATCACAACCTCAGTGTGCATATCCCGCGGGGGGTAAAGTCCGGCCAGCACATCCGCCTGTCCGGCCAGGGGCATCCCGGCATGGGTGGCGGCCCACCCGGCGATCTTTTTCTCGAGATCGCCTTCAACGAGGATTCGCGCTATCGCATCGAGGATCGGGATGTATACACCAGCGTCCCGGTCGCGCCCTGGGAGGCAGCCCTGGGCGCCTCGATCGAAGCGCCCACACCATCGGGCCCGGTGCGCCTGAAGGTGCCGGCAGGATCACAATCCGGCCGACGTTTACGTCTCAAGGGACGCGGCATTCCGGGGGAACCGGCCGGTGATCTCTATGTCGAGCTCAGGGTGGTGCTCCCCCCGGCCAACAGTGAGCGAGCGCGTCAGTTCTATCAAACCATGGCGCAGGAAATGCCGTTCAATCCACGTCAGTCACAGGAAACCTGAGCCATGAGCCATCATGACATCATCGCGGGTGAGCTGCTGGATGAGGAGAACCTCTCGCTCGAGGAACTGGCTCGCGCCTGCGCCGTCGATCGACGCTGGGTGATCGAACGTCTGGAAAGTGGCCTGCTCGATCAGGGCGGCCATTACGTGACCCATCAGCGCTTCACCAGCCATACCCTGACCCGGATACGTCGTATGCGACAGATGGAGCAGGATTTCGATGCCGTCCCGGAACTGGCAGCGCTGGTCGCCGATCTGCTCGAGGAGATGGATCGACTGCGGACACGGGCACGCGCTGCCGGCGTGAAACTGGACTGACAGCGCGCAGCACCGCTACCGAAGGAGCATGTACATGAAGATCGCCATCATGGGGGCCGGTGCCGTCGGCTGCTACTACGGTGCGATGCTCGCTCGCGCCGGCCATGACGTCACTCTGATCGGCCGGGCGGCCCATGTCGAGGCCATCCGCCAGAAGGGGCTGTTGCTGGAGACCGCCACGCTGCATGAGTACATTCCGGTGAACTCCTCCACTACTGCAGAGGAGGTGCAGGACGCCGAACTGGTGCTGTGCTGCGTGAAATCCACCGATACCGTCGCCGCTGGCGAAGCGATGGCGCCCTGGCTGGCCGAAGAGGCCGTGGTGCTGAGCCTGCAGAATGGCGTCGATAACGCCGAGCGTCTGCAACAGGTACTGAATCGCCCGGTGATGCCCACCGTGGTATATGTCGCCACCGCCATGGCCGGGCCGGGGCACGTGCAGCATCATGGTCGCGGCGAGCTGGTGCTCGGCCCGGGCCCGGTGAGCGAGCGTATCGCCGCCCTGCTCAGCGAAGCGGCGATTCCCACCGAGGTGTTTGATAACGCCATCGGCGCGCTGTGGGCCAAGCTGATCATCAACTGTGCGTGGAATGCGCTCTCAGCGATTGCGCAAAAGCCCTATGGTGAGCTGTCTCGGGGGGCTGGCGTGACGAAGGTGATGGACGACGTGGTCAGCGAGTGTCTGACGGTGGCACGAGCCTGCGGCGTCCGGGTACCGGGAGATGTACGCAGAGCCGTTAGCGCGATCGCCGAAAGCATGCCGAATCAGTTCTCCTCGACCGCACAGGACCTGGCGCGGGGCCGCACCAGCGAGATCGATCACCTCAATGGCTATATCGTGCGGCGCGGCGAAGCGCGCGGGGTGGCCACCCCGGCCAATCGCACACTGCATACATTGGTGAAGCTGCTGGAAGGCCGAGACGCCGCCGCAGGGCAGTAGTCATGCATTGAGGTATGGTGGCGCAGCAGCCGGCATGATCGCGACTGAAGTCGCTCCTACAAAACCCCATGGAAGCTTCGATGAAGGTGCTCTCAGCCGTCACCGTGGGGGTTGCTGCCTGCCGGGCAATCGCGGCCAGAACCACCCTTGGAGGAATACCAACCGGTGTTGTAGGAGCGACTTCAGTCGCGATGGATACATGACACCATGGCAGATGTCGTCCCAGACACTTGGCGTGAGGCTGTACAAGCAAGCTCGATAGCCTCAGCGACTATTTTATGCGGCGCTGTAAAGCACGTGGCGTAGCCGCTCTAGTCAACCGCATGATAAAGCCCCACAAATATGTGGGGCTTTTTATAGCTACTTACTGAGAATCGTCTTTCACCCAGAAGCAGAACATGCGGCCATTTTTTGGATAAATCTTCTTACCCGTCTTGGGGTTAGTCACCCACGGGCGACAAATCCACTTGTAGCCTTCTCGAGACTCCGGTTTGCTCATTGCAACACCTTACATCTCAGGCGTTGATTATCACCGAACCAAAGCCTAGACTCATGCTGCGTTTGATCAGCTGGCTAGTCCGGTTGATCCTCCCATGACAGCTAGCCTGTTTTCCGTATGGGAGACTTAAAGCAGAAGGTTGCCGCCTTCTGCTCATTCAGGCCATGCGCTTAGCATGGCCTGAATTCTTTTACACCTCCGACGACACCAGATTCGAAGCCACCAGCGCCTCGATCTTCTCCGGCGCATTGAAACCGGCCAGGCGTCCCACTTCCTCACCATTGCGGAAGAGCAGCAGCGTCGGGGTCTGACGCAGTCCGTGCTGGTGAAAGAAATCTTCCCCCACAACTTCCAGCTGCACCTTCACCAGGGTCACGCCCTCTGCCGTTTCGCTGGCAGCAAAACGCTTGAGCGCCATGTCGAGCATCTTGCAGCCCGGGCAGTTGTTCTTGAAGAAATCGACCAGTACCAGCTCGTGTTCGGCCAGCAGGGCATCGAATTCATCAGGCGTGGTGAGTGTGAGCGTCTGCATGAGCGAAAGCTTCCCGTTGTGTCATGATCCGGCGCGTCCAGTCGGCAATGGCCGCGGCATCCCTGGGGGCCGCCGGCATCTGCTCGATGGTGAGCTTCGGATAGCGGCTGTTGAAAAAGCGGGCCATGCGATGGACAGCGCCGCAGTAATACTCTTCGCCCCACTGGGTTTCACCGGTGCCGAAGACAGCAACATGCTCGGGGCGAAAACCGTCATCGCCAAACAGTTCGGCAATGAACTCCTTCATCTCCGGTGGCGTACGACCGCCATTGTCGCTCCACGATCCCAACAGATAGAGATCGAAGGCGCGCGCAGCACGCTCATCGGCAACAACATCGAACAGCGATTCGACCGTGACGAATACCGATACCACCCGATGGCCGAGCCGCTCGCACTCGGCGCCAATCAGCTCGGCCACCTCGCGGGTATTGCCGCTCAACGAGTCATAAGCCAGCAGGATATCCATCACCGTCGTCCCTGCGCTGTGCGTCGGCGCCTGCGCGTCATCACGGGATGACCTCAGAGATCGTCGAAACCGTTGTCGAGATTGGTCTTCTTGTAGCTGGCGTTGCGCGCCTCGAAGAAGTCCGTCTTGGTATCCGTGGTGTTATCGGCATAGGCGCGAATCCACGGCATCACGTTCTCGCCCACTTCCGAATAGAGCGGCTCCATGCCCAGCATGCCGGACATCTTGTTGGCCCGATATTTGACGTAGCTGAGCATCTCATCGAGATCGATCCCGTCGATGCCATCGAGCACCTCGCCGGACCACTGGGTCTCTAGGTCAACCGCATGACGGAACGCCTGATGGGTGTACTCGGTCAGGGCATCAGTCTGCAGCTGCGGATTCTCGCCAACGATGGCGCGGATCAGCTCGCTGATGAACTTGGAGTGCGCCAGCTCATCACGATTGATGAAGCTGATCACCTTGCCGGTACCGTTCATCCGGTTCTGGCGCATCAGGTTGTAGAAGTACGCAAACCCGGAATAGAAGTTGATGCCTTCCAGAATCGACGACTGGATCAGCGCCTTGACCAGCGTCTCCGGCGTCTTGTCGGTCATGAAGTCGTTGTACGCCTTCATGATCGGCTCATTGCGCGCAATGATGGTCGGATGGGTACGCGCCAGCTCGAATACCCGCTTCTGCTCCTGCAGATTGGTAATCGAGGCCAGGACGTAGGAGTAGCTCTCGTTGTGGATCACTTCCTGCTGGCCGATGATCGCCGAATTGGCGTGTGCCGCAGGATCGGTGATGTACTCCGCCACGTTATAGATGAAACGCGTCTGCGGCGAATCGAGTGTCGCCAGCAGGCCGATGATGGCGTCAAAGGCGTACTTCTCGCGCCCGGAAAGCTCCTGGTACTGCTTGGCATCCCCTTTCATGTCGACTTCATCGGGGATCCAGTAGTTGGTCGAGAGCTCCTTGTAGGCACGGTAAAAGGACGGATACGGAATATCGTTCCAGTTCAGGATGCCGCTCGTCTCGCCGTTGATGATGCCGGTCGAGCGATTGGGATAGGTCGGCTCGAGAATCCGGATCCGCCGCAGCTGATCGGCGCTTTCCGTCCTGTCCGCCACGGGTGTGGTCATGAACGAATCTCCTTGCATGGCGTCCGCATCAGGCGGACGCCGTCGGTAACGCTTTAACGGGCCAGCCAGAACCTTAGCTGGCGCACCACTCGCACTCTTCGATATCGATATCGTTGGAGCGCACGTAGTAGGTGGTCTTGAGCCCTTCCTTCCAGGCGGTCATGTGCAGATTGAGCAGCGTGCTCGCCTTGATGGTGCTGGGCACATAGAAGTTGAAGCTGATCGCCTGATCGACGTGACGCTGGCGACGACCGTTCTGACGCACGCTGGCAAACTGGTCGACCCGATAGGCCCCCTTCTCGTAGTAGGGGTAGGTCTCCATGTTCAGCCCGGGCGCCACCACCGGCCGGCGATAGTCCTTCTTCTCTTCGTAATAGAAGGCGCTGTAGATCGGATCGATCGAAGCGGTCGAGCCGGCGATCTGGGCGGTACTCATGTTGGGCGCGACGGCCAGCACGTAGCCGTTGCGCATGCCGGTGCGCGCCACCTCTCCGGCCAGCTGCTGCCACTGCTCACTGTTATAGCCGCGGCGCTCGAAGTACTCGCCGGTCTGCCAGTCACTGCCGGCAAAGACCTTGTAGGGCCCCTTCTCGGCGGCCAGCTCCTTGCTCGCCTTGACCGCGTAGTAATTGATGCGCTCGTAGAGCTCGTCGCAGTACTGCTCGGCCTCTTCGCTGTTCCAGTCGATGCCCTTCTGAGCCAGCAGGTGGTGCCAGCCGAAGGTGCCCAGACCGATGGCACGATACTTGCGATTGGTGATCGTCGCCTGCGGGACCGGCAGCTGATTGAGGTCGATGACGTTGTCGAGCATGCGCACTTCAATGGCAATCAGCCGCTCGAGGATGTCCTCTTCCACCAGATCGGACTCGGCAGTCACCGCACGGCCGAGATTGACCGAGGAGAGGTTGCAGACCACGAAATCGCCCGCCTGCTTGGAGGTGACGATCTGATCGCCGCTGATCGTTTCCTGGATCAGTTTCGTCGGACTCATGTTCTGCAGGATTTCGGTACACAGGTTGCTCGAATACACCCGGCCGACGTGCTTGTTGGGATTCATCCGGTTGACCTGGTCCCGGTAGAACATGAACGGCGTACCGGTTTCGAGCTGGCTGACCATGATCCGCTTGAAGATATCGATCGCCTTGACGATGCGCCGGCTGATGCTCTCGTCGGCCACCAGCTCCTCGTACTTCTCGCGGAAGCTGCCCTCGCCACGGCGTTCGTCGAAGAAGTCCTGCAGATACCAGCCCTTCTTCTCCTTCACCTCGTGCGGGTCGAACAGATACCAGTCGCCGCGCCGCTCGACCGTTTCCATGAACAGATCCGGGATGCACACCGCCGTGAAGACGTCATGGGCGCGCAGGCGCTGATCGCCGTTGTTCAGGCGCAGATCGAGAAACGCCTCGATGTCCTTGTGGAACACATCGAGATAGACCGAGATGGCGCCCTTGCGCTGGCCCAGCTGATCGACACTGACCGCGGTGTTGTTGAGCTGCTTGATCCACGGCACCACGCCGCCACTGGAGCCCTTGACGCCGCGGATTGCCGAGCCGGTGGAGCGTACATAGCCAAGATAGGCACCCACGCCACCACCATGCTTGGAGACCCGGGCCACATCAGTGTTGGAGTCATAGATGCCCTGCAGGCTGTCATCGACAGTATCGATGAAGCAGCTGGAGAGCTGACCGCCGATCTTGCCGGCATTGGCCAGCGTCGGCGTGGCCACGGTCATGTAGAGATTGGAGAGCGCCCAGTACGCTTCACGCACCAGCTCCATGCGACGCGTACGCGGCTTCTCTTCCTGCATCAGGTAAAGTGCGATGGTCAGCCAGCGCTCCTGAGGCAGTTCATAGACGTTGCGATCGGTATCGGTGGCGAGATAGCGCGTCGCCAGCAGATAGAGGCCGTTGTAGGAGAACAGCTTGTCGCGTTCCGGCTCGATCATGCCGCCGGCTTCAATCAGCTCATCCTTGGAGTAGTTGCGCAGCACATCACCCGAGTAGATGCCACGCTCGCCCAGGCTCTCCTGCAGACCGACGTAGGAGCCGTATTTGTCATCGTCGTTGTAGAAGCGGTTCTTGCTCGCTTTCTTGTAGAGGCGATTGAGATAGAGACGCGCTGCGAAGAACTCCCACTCCGGCGTGGCCACATCGGTGTTGGCCTCTGCCTCGCGGATCAGGTAATCGACCATCTCCTCGGCCGCCAGACGCTCCTTGCGTTCGATGAAGGCAAACGCCTTGCGCTTGTAATCATCGATCTCGAGCTGCGGAAACTCTTCATGGATGCGATCCAGATAACGCTCGAGTCGAGCGCGATCCCACGGCATCTGCCGCTTGCCGCCGTCCTTGGTGATCCAGGTGGTCCGGGTGGCCGCTTCTACAGTCGTCATGGGCGTGCTCTCGCTATCTCGTGGCCCTCGAATGGGCGATCGAAAACGTCGTGACGACCTCGATCGGCCATCACGAAGCAATGGAATATGGGGTGTTACAGGGTGCCTTTCGGAAGGTGCCCAGCGTACACCGACCAGCGATCCATGGCTATAGGAACATGATGATCTTTTACCAGATGTAGTACTGCAATCGGAAAAAGATCCAATATATAGTGCCTATTCACAGGTTTGCCCTGGACAGGGAAGTACTCACTTACCTGCTGGGCCTGCCGTAGAGAGGGATAAGCAACAGGAGGAAAACCCTTCATGACTGCGGCCCTTCAATGACCCACAGTCAGATCACAACTCATGCACAGGGTTACCCACAGCCTGTTGGCCAGGGCCACCAATAACCCGCTGTGGGTAACCGAATCAGCCCCGGGGTCACCGCCCGCTCAAAACGACCCAGAGCGCAATCAGGGCCAGGTGGCCAGGATACCAGCCGAGCCATAAAACGCGAGGCATGACAAAACGACGCGGCAGGGCAGGCACATGTTGTGCGCCTCCCAGCGCCAGCCCTGTCACCAGCAGGCAGGTCATCAGTGCAATCCACTGGCTGATCGGAACGATATTAAGCGGCCAGGCTACCAGAGCCAGCAGCCCGGTGGCCGGCAGTATCAGCAGCCGTTGCAGGCCATCCGCCCGAGCTGCCAGGTGCAGGACCAGCATGAAGACGGGAATCAGCAGCACGCCGGTCCAGCCATACTCCAGGCGCACATGGAAGAGATCCTCGAAGAGCAGTGCCAGCATACAGGCGAACAGCACCATCAGCATGGCCGCAATCTGCATGGCGAGCGTACGAGGTGGCTGCTGTGCCAGGCGCAGTAGCGCGCTGCCCACGATCAGCCCCAGCGCCAGCGTAAAGCAGACATTGAGCACCGGCATGCTCAATACCCGTGGCATCAGCATATAGGGCAGCTGCGCCACCAGCCCGATCATCACGATGCGCCGCGCATAGCGCCACGGATTACGGGTATCGAACAGCGCATGCCAGGCGACCATGGCAGCAAACAGCGGAAAGGCCACACGCCCGACGGTGTCACTGGCCCAGCCCAAGGGCCAGGCAGCCGGCAGCGCAAAACGGGTAACATGGTCGACACTCATGCTGATCAGCGCCAGCCATTTACCCCAGTCCGTCCAGTGCGAGGCAGGGCGACGGCGCTCGCCGGAGGGCACTCCTGCGGGCGCTGCAGGGTATGACGTCATGGAAATGCTCTCCGGCAGCACGACGGTGACCCAGCATATCGGCAACGCTGCCCGCTGACGATTCCTCCCAACCCTGCCATTATGGCAACCGAACGTAACAGGACGACACATCGACCGGACGGATCGCCATCGAATGGATAACCTCTGATGTCAAAGCGCTATTTCCATCCCGAGCGCTGGTACGACACCATCGCCGTGAGCGAAGGAGCCTTCTGGGTCTGCTACCTCTGGTGTGCCCAGTGGTCACTGGTCAATGGGCAGAGCACACCCTTTCTACCCGCCACCATTGTCATGGCCGCCGTGATTCTGGCCATCGTGAGTCGCCGCTCCATGCGCCTGGCACTGCGCCGCTTCCGGGTGCGCAAGCGACGCACCGAGATGCTGATGCATCTCATGCTGCCGCCCCTGTTGCTGGGACCACTGATCTGGTGGCTGCTGGAAAGACTGGTGGGTGAGCTGCCCGGCGCTCAACGCTGGACGCTGGCCGCTCTGCTGGCAAGCGCGGGCTGGGCCGTGTTCGTGATCTCGGTATTGATCAAGCGACTGATCCGACACTACCAGGAGGCTTCTCCGACGGCCGATGAAGAGACTACCGTCGAAGAAGATCCACCGCCCCCCGGCGCCGCCTGAGCGCAACCAACCGCGATTCAGTCCTCGAAGCGTGACAGTACCCGCTGCCCTTTCGGATGACGGCGGGCGCGCTTCATTGCTTCGGAGCCCATACGCCAGCCCAGAATACGTGCCATGCCGACCAGCATGCCCGAGCAGGCCCCCCACGCCAGGGCATCGCGCCAGCGCACATCCGGATCATCGGGATTGAGCGGCGGCTCGAAGCCATAACGACGCGAAGTCCGCTTCATGGTCTGACGTACCAGTACGCCGGTGGTCAGTGCCGTCGCGGTTCCGAAAAGAGTCCACACCGTTTGCGGTTTCATCCTGCTGTACTCCTGTGCCCTGATAACCCTGTGTCCCAGCGTAGACCACTCGCTCGCTGGGAGCGTCCGACATTCGCACGTCACGTCAATACGGCCATTAGTGTATTGTCAGGCAAATGTCACAGCGGTTCGCTATGCTCGACACAAGGTACGTTGACAAGGGAACAATACAATGATGATTTTCGAACCCATGCCTGCATTTTCCGGCCTCTCCGAAGGCAGTACCGAAGAGGTGGCCGAGAACACGATGGCCGAACTCTGCTGGCAGCAACTGTGTCTGGAGAGCGGCTGCCCCGAGCAGTACGATGGCCGTGCCGCCATCGCCGAATGAGCGCCTTCCATCGGTCGGCCGATATGCCGCAGGCCGGCCGATGACAGTAATGTGACCAGGTGGTGACAAGGCCACCCTCCCCTGCATGCTAACCGACTGATTCAAAAGGCTCTGATCAGTAGCTCCTGCCTACCGGAACCTCGAATCAAACGGACAATCGTCATCAAATCGACATTGTCTAGACAAGTGATCGTCATCCCTCTCCCTCAGACTCCCCTCATCGATCACCTCCGAGAGGGCGTGTCACATGACTACCGCCACAGCCGCAACGCCGACTGCCATTGACGTTCGCTCCCTGAGCAAGTCCTTCGGACGCAAACGCGTGCTCGAGGAGATTGCCTTCACCATTGCACCTGGTGAGCGCATCACCCTCATCGGCCCTTCCGGCTCCGGCAAATCCACCCTGCTGCGCCATCTGGTCGGGCTGACCGCCGCCGATCGTGTCGGCAGCAGGATCACGCTGCTGGAGCGCACCGTGCAGAGCGATGGGCGACTGCTGTCGGCACCGCGCCGCGAACGCTGCCGGGTGGGGTACATTTTTCAGAACTTCAATCTCGTCAATCGACTGAGCGTGCTCCAGAACGTCCTGATCGGCCGGCTGGGGCGCATGCCGCGCTGGCGTGCACTGAGCGCTCGTTTCAGTGCCGACGAGCACCGCATGGCGCATGAAGCGCTGGCACGGGTCGGGTTGCACGATCTCGCCGCACAGCGTGCCAACACTCTATCCGGCGGCCAGATGCAGCGCGTGGCGATCGCCCGGGCGCTGGTTCAGGAAGCCGAGATCATTCTTGCCGATGAACCCATCGCCTCGCTCGATCCGAAAAGTGCCCGCGAGGTGATGGATATCCTCCGTCGCATCAACGAGGAGGACGGTCGCGCCGTGGTGGTATCGCTCCATCAGATCGATATCGCCCGTCAGTGGTGCGATCGCGCCATCGCCCTCAAGCGCGGCCGGCTCTACTACGACGGCCCGACCCGCGCCCTGACCGATCAGCGCCTCGCTGCCCTCTACGACGATGCCGGCCTGGAAGAGCTGCTGGCTCAGCCCGCACCAGCCGGCCGACAGAGGCTGGCGACCGCCGGCTGACACCGACCCTCCGATGTCCCTCCCAACCACAGGAAAAGCACCATGAGTATCCGTTTCTGGCAGCGCTGGGCGCTGGCCGCTGTTGCCACCTTCGGTCTGACCACCGGTAGCGTGCAGGCCGCCGAACAGCAGACCCTGAATTTCGGCATCATTTCCACCGAATCGACCCAGGCACAGCAGGATCTGTTCAAGCCATTTCTGCATGATCTGGCCGAACAGACCGGCATGAAGGTCAGGCCCTTCTTCGCCACCGACTACGCAGGCGTGATTCAGGCGATGCGTTTCAACAAGGTCGATGTTGCCTGGTTCGGCAACAAGTCAGCCATGGAAGCGGTCGACCATGCCGGCGGCCAGATCTTCGCCCAGACCGTGCCGGACAATGGCGAGCCGGGCTACTGGAGTCTGATGATCGTCAACCGGAACAGCCCCTGGCATACGGTTGACGACGTACTGACACATGCCAGCGAGCTGACCTTCGGCAATGGGGACCCCAACTCCACTTCCGGCTATCTGGTGCCCGGCTACTATATCTTCGCCAAGCGTGGCATCGACCCCAAATCGGCCTTCAAGCGCACGCTCAACTCCAGCCATGAAACCAACGCTCTGGCCGTGGCCAATCAGCAGGTCGATGTCGCCACCTTCAATACCGAGAGCATGGCGCGCCTGAAGGAGACGCATCCGGACGCCGCCCAAAAGCTGCGTGTGATCTGGAAGTCTCCGCTGATTCCCTCGGATCCTCTCGTCTGGCGCGAGAATCTCGCCGACAGCACCAAACAGAAGCTACGCCAGTTCTTCTTCAACTATGGCAAGACGCCCGAGCAGAAGAAGGTGCTGGCAAAACTGCAGTGGTCGGGCTTCGATCGCTCCAGCAACGCTCAATTGCTGCCCATCCGTCAGATCTCGCTCTATCGCCAGCGTCAGGAAATCGAGCATGACGACTCACTCTCCGCCAACGAGCAACAACAGAAAATCGCGGCCATCGACAAACGCCTGAAGCAGATCGATCAGCAGATGGATCAGCAACAGAACCGGCAGGCGAGCCAGACCTCGACCACCGACCAGAGCTGAGCCCACCGGGGCGGCCTGGTGCCGCCCCGTGTCGGAGCTGTCATGGAGCCTTCTCATGAGTGATTCCGCACTGAATCCCGCCACCCACAGGGACCATTACGGCAAGCGCCGCTGGCTGTCACTGTTCGGCTGGGCCATTGCGCTGGCAGTACTGGGCTGGTCATGGCAGGGCGCCGAGATGAACCCGGCGATGCTGGTCAGCAATGCCGGCAACATGGCCACGCTCGCTGCCGACTTCATTCCTCCCGACCTGCACCGGTTACCGCTCTATATAGAGCAGATGATCACCACCATTCAGATCGCGATATGGGGCACCGTGCTGGCCGTCGTCTTCGCCATCCCCTTCGGACTGCTGAGTTCAGCCAATCTGGTGCCGTGGTGGGTCTGTCAGCCGGTACGCCGCCTGATGGATGCCTGTCGCGCAATCAACGAGCTGGTATTCGCGATGCTATTCGTTGCTGCCGTCGGGCTCGGCCCCTTCGCCGGCGTGATGGCGCTGTTCATCCACTCCATGGGCACGCTGGCCAAGCTCTTTTCCGAGGCCGTCGAAGCGGCCGAACCCGGGCCGATGGAAGGCATTCGGGTGACCGGCGCCGGACGCCTCGAAGAGATTCTGTTCGGACTGATTCCGCAGGTCCTGCCGCTATGGATTTCGGTGAGTCTGTATCGCTTCGAGTCCGACATGCGCTCGGCCACGGTGGTCGGCATGGTGGGTGCCGGGGGCATCGGCGTATCGCTGTGGGAAACGCTGCGTGGCTTCCAGTACCCCCAGGTCGCCACGATTCTGCTGGTCATCGTATGTGCCGTCACCGGCCTTGACCTGCTCTCCCAGCAGATTCGCAAGCGCTTCATCTGACCCCTGATCCTTCCGGCCGACTGACGGACGCCTGTAGATGTCTAGACAACTTCACGACAGTTCGAGTCATACCGCTACTGCCGGTGCCACTCAGCCCCGCTACCGTCGGCTGGCACGCACCCTGGCCGGCGAGATCCGCCGCGACTATCGCCCCGGCGATCTGTTGCCGCCCGAAAAGGCGCTCGCCGAGCGCTTCGGTGTCAATCGCCATACCGTGCGCCGCGCACTCGATGAACTGGTCTCCGCCGGCCTGATCACCCGCCATCAGGGCATTGGCAGCCGGGTGGTCAATCATCGGCTCGATTACAGCCTGTCAGCGCACAGCAAGGTCACCCGTAACCTCGCCGAGCTGGGGCTGGGCATGAAGACCGACTGTCTGTGGCAGGGACTTGCCACGCCTCCGGCGGCGATTGCCCACCGCTTTGGCCGTCTTCCCGGCGGACCACTGCTGTGCGTTGACACCCTGCGCATCACCGGCGAGCTGCCACTTTTGCGCCTGCGGCATTGGTTCGACGACACCCGCCTGCCGAACTGGACCCACCGCTATCAGGGCGGCTCCACCCGGGCGCTGCTCGCCCAGCACTACGGTCTGACGCTGACGCGCCGCCACGTCTCGATCGAGGCGGTCAGCGCCGAACGCGACGACTATCGCCTGCTGGAGTGCGCTCGCGGTACACCGCTGCTGGTGGTCACCAGTGACAACGTCGATGACGCAGGCGCGCTGGTCGAGGTGTCCATCGGTCGCGCTCGTGCCGATCGGCTCGCCTATCACATCGACTTCAACCACGAAATGTCCTTCCCCGACTCCGAGGAGCTGTCATGACCGCCGCCTGTGACCTCGACAATCACCCTGCACAGCCGCCGGGGCGTGCCGCCCGTCATCGACTGCTGGCACTGAGCGATTATGCATTGCTGGCCGAACAGTGGCGCGCCCTCGCCATCGATCGCCCCTGGCGCTGTATCCGCGGCCCCGACATCGGTATGGCGATGGTGCGCGGTCGCATCGGTGCCACCGGACGCGTCTTCAATCTCGGTGAAATGACGCTCTGCCGTGCCAGTGTCGCGCTCGATGACGGTACTACCGGGCACGGCTGGGTGCGTGGTCGTGACCGCCACCACGCCGAGCTGATCGCCCTGATCGATGCCTGCGCCCGACACGAGCGCCACCGCATGCTGATCGACGACACCCTGCTACCGGCCCTGGCGGCAGCGCTGGACAAGCGTCGCCGCACCGAGACCGCCGAAACCGCGGCCACCCAGGTCGATTTCTTCACCATGGTGCGAGGAGAGTAACCCCATGTTCGATGCTTCCCCTGCTGATGGTGCGCTGCATGATCCGACCCACGACGCCCAGCGACACTTTCGTGCCCTGCTCTCGGCCATGGCCGAACCCGGTCGGGAACAGCGTATTGATGGGCCGATACCGCCGGAAGGCATCCCTGGCCCGGCGCTGTGGGGCATGCTGCTGAGCCTTGCCGATCTCGACACGGCGATCTGGATCGATCAGCGCATCAGCACTGACGCGCTGTGGCGCACACTTGCGTTCCTGACCGGCGCCACCCTCACCGAGGCACCCGAAGCTGCCGACTTCGCCGTCGTACTGCCGGACACCCCGATCGAGCGCCTCCCCTTTCGTCATGGCGAGCCGGACTGGCCGGAGCGCAGCACGACCCTGCTGGTAGTGGCAGACGTACTGGATTGCGCGCAGGCCGAGCATGGCTGGCGACTCAGCGGCCCCGGCATTGCCGGGGAGCGCCATCTCACCCTCGATCCGCCCGGGCTGAGTAAAAACAGCGATACCCTGCTTGGCGCCCTGGCAGCAACCCGGCAGCACTTTCCGCTGGGACTCGATGCAGTACTGGCCTGTCATGACCGGTTGGTCGCCCTGCCTCGCTCGACGCGCCTGACACGTGCTCGCCCCCAAGAACCGAACCGGGAGGTGGCCTGATGTATGTTGCCGTCAAGGGGGGCGAACGTGCCATCGACAATGCGCACCGGCTGCTCGCCCATCAGCGCCGTGGCGATCGCTGCGCCCCGGCTGTCACGACCGACCAGCTGCGCGATCAGCTCGGGCTGGCCGTAGCCCGGATCATGAGTGAAGCCTCGCTGTTCGATCCCGATCTCGCCGCGCTGGCGCTCAAGCAGGCCAGCGGAGACAGTGTCGAAGCCGCCTTTCTGCTGCGTGCCTATCGCACCACCCTGCCACGGCTGGCTGACAGCCGCCCGATCGACACCGGCAGCATGCGTTTACATCGCCGTATCAGCGCCATTTACAAGGACATCCCCGGCGGCCAGCGCCTGGGTCCTACCTACGACTACACCCATCGCCTGCTCGATTTCATGCTGATGGCGGACGGGGAAGCCGCAGCCCCCCCACCCCCTGAAACCGGTGAGCATGATGACACCGCATGCCCTTCGATCCTTGAACTGCTCGATCATGAGGGCCTGATCGAGCGGGAAACCGATGACGGCAGTACGCCGTTCGACATTACCCGGGATCCGCCCGACTTCCCGGTGACCGAACGCGCGACCCGGTTGCAGATGCTGGCCCGGGCGGATGAAGGCTATCTGCTGGCACTGGGCTACTCGACCCAGCGCGGCTACGGCCGCAATCACCCCTTCGCCGGTGAAATCCGCATCGGTGCGGTGGAGATCGAGCTTGATCTCGACGACTTCGACGACCCGGTCTGCATCGGTGAAATCACGCTGACCGAGTGCCAGATGGTCAATCAGTTTACCGGCAGCGCCGCACAGGCACCGCGTTTCACCCGCGGCTACGGACTGGCCTTCGGCCACAATGAGCGCAAGGCAATGGCCATGTCGCTGGTCGATCGCGCGCTGCGCTGCGGGGAACTCGGCGAAGAGGCTGTGGGCCCGGCCCAGGATGGGGAGTTCGTACTCGCCCATGGCGACTCGATCGACGCCTCGGGCTTTGTTTCCCATCTCAAACTACCGCACTACGTCGACTTTCAGGCGGAGATGGAACTGCTGCGCCGGCTGCGTCGCGAACATGCAGCGCGGCGCCAACGCGACGTCGACCCATCCGGCGACGTCTCCGACCCCCATCCGCAGACCACGGAGGATGCGCCATGAGTCAGACGGCATTGGCGTCGGGTACGGCGGGCTACAACTTTGCCTACCTCGACGAACAGACCAAGCGCATGATCCGCCGCGCCCTGCTCAAGGCGGTCGCCATTCCCGGCTATCAGGTGCCTTTCGGCGGGCGTGAAATGCCGATGCCCTACGGGTGGGGGACTGGTGGCGTGCAGCTCACCGCCAGCGTGATCGGCCAGACCGATGTACTCAAGGTAATCGACCAGGGCGCCGACGATACCACCAACGCTGTCAGCATCCGGCGTTTCTTTCAGCGTGTCACCGGGGTCGAAACCACCGAATCGACCACGGCGGCTTCGCTGATTCAGACCCGCCACCGCATTCCCGAACAGCCGCTTTCGCGCGACCAGATTCTGATCTTCCAGGTCCCGATCCCCGAGCCGCTGCGCTTCATCGAGCCGCGCGAGGAGGAGACCCGACGCATGCACGCGCTCGAGGAGTATGGCGTGATGCACGTCAAGCTCTATGAGGACATCTCGCGACACGGCCACATTGCGACCACCTACGCCTACCCGGTGCGGGTCGATGGCCGCTACGTGATGGATCCCTCGCCGATCCCGAAGTTCGACAATCCCAAACTGCACATGAGCAATGCTCTGATGCTGTTCGGTGCCGGACGCGAGAAACGCCTCTACGCCATTCCGCCGCATACCCGAGTGGAAAGCCTCGACTTCGAGGATTACCCCTTCGAGATCCAGCACTGGGAGGAAGACTGCGCGCTGTGCGGGGCCAGCGACAGCTATCTCGATGAGGTGATCACCGACGATCGCGGCACTCGCATGCATGTCTGTTCCGACACCGACTGGTGCACCAGCCGTCGTGCCGCCGGCCATGGCCCGGCCGGCTCGCCCTCTCCTGCCACCAGCAAGGAGCCTCTTTCATGACTACTGCCTTTGTGCCACCGCGCGCCGAGCCCGGACAGGCCATGCGTCGTCCGCAGCTGGAGACGCCGACACTGCTGGAGGTCGACGCCGTCACCCGGCTCTACGCGCCAAATCAGGGCGCCGATGGTATCGACTTCCGACTCCATCGCGGCGAAGTGCTGGGTATCGTCGGCGAATCCGGCTCCGGCAAATCCACCCTGCTGCGGCTGCTCTCCGGTCTGGAAACACCTGACCGCGGTGCGGTGCGCTACTACCGCGATGCCGCGGACGAACCGCTCGATCTTCACGCCATCGATGAATCAACCCGACGCGCACTCCTGCGTCGGGAGTGGGGACTGGTCCACCAGAATCCTCGCGACGGTCTGCGCATGGGCGTCTCGGCCGGTGCCAACATCGGCGAGCGGCTGATGGCGCACGGCTGGCGACACTATGGCGCCATTCGCGAACGCGCCGCGCACTGGATGCGCGAGGTCGAACTCGACCCGGCGCGTATCGACGATCGCCCTTCGACCTTCTCCGGCGGCATGCAGCAGCGCCTGCAGATCGCTCGCACGCTGGTCACCGAGCCCCGACTGGTTTTCATGGACGAACCCACCGGGGGGCTCGACGTCTCGGTGCAGGCGCGTTTGCTCGACATGATCCGCACGCTGGTACGCCGGCTCGGCCTGTCGGTAGTGCTGGTCACCCACGACCTGGCGGTAGCACGCCTGCTCGCCCACCGACTGCTGGTCATGAAAGGCGGCCGGGTGATCGAGTCCGGCCTGACCGACCAGATTCTCGACGATCCGCAGCACGCCTATAGCCAGCTGCTGGTCTCTTCCGTGTTGACGCCCTGAGGCTGCCATGACCGTGACGACATCCACTTCGCCCTCCAGAGCCAGTGCACCACCTTCCGCTTCCGGGTTACGCCTGAGCGTGCGCGGACTCGACAAGCGCTTCGTGCTGCACGGCCAGGCCGGTGCAATCATCGAAGCCTTCTCTGCCGTATCGTTTGATCTGCATGCCGGCGAGTGTCTGGTACTGGCCGGCGAGAGCGGTGCGGGCAAGAGTTCACTGCTCAAGCTGCTTCACGGGCATTACCGTTTTACCCACGCCCGGAACGATACCGCCGGCGAGGCCACGCTCCATTTCGATGATGGCCCGCTATCGCTGAACACCCTGCCCGCGCAGGCCTGGCACCCGCTGCGACGCGACGTGATCGGCTACGTCAGCCAGTTCCTGCGCGTAGTGCCTCGAGTCGGCACCCTGGAGGTGGTGATGGAGCCACTGCTCGCCCGGGGTGTTGATGAGCACAGCGCCGAAGTCCGTGCCCGTAAACTGCTCACCCGACTCAATCTTGCCGAACGGCTCTGGTCACTGCCGCCGGGCACCTTCTCCGGCGGTGAGCAGCAGCGCGTCAACATCGCTCGCGGCTTCATCGCCGAGCACCCCATCCTGCTGCTCGATGAACCCACCGCGTCGCTGGATGCTGCCAATGCCGCGGTGGTCATCGAGCTGATCAGTGAAGCACGTGCCCGTGGCACCGCCATGCTGGGCATCTTCCACGACGCGGCGGTGCGCCAGCGGGTCGCCGATCGTACGCTGACGCTGGGGCGGGAGGCTGCATGAGCGAACAGATACTGACCAACGCCCGACTGGTGCTCGATAACGAAGTGCTGACAGGCAGTCTGGTGATCCGTGATGACCGGATTACCGACGTGGCGGCCGGTGCCAGCCATGCTCCCGGCGCCATCGATTGCGACGGCGACTATCTGCTGCCGGGGCTGATCGAACTGCACACCGATAACATGGAGAAGTACTTCCAGCCGCGGCCGAAGGTGGCCTGGCCGGAGCGTCAGGCCGCCCTCGCCCACGATGCCCAGATGGCTGCCAGTGGTATTACCACGGTATTCGATGCGCTCTCCATCGGCGATATCGATGAGGACGGTATGCGCGAAGGCGCGCTGGAGGCGATGGCGCGCTCGCTCGGCGAGATCGGTCGACACGGTCTCGCCAGGGTGGATCATCGCCTGCATCTGCGCTGCGAGGTCTGCCATCCCCAGACCCTGACGCGTTTTCGTGAACTCTGCGAACTGCCCGAGCTGGGGCTGGTGTCGCTGATGGATCACTCCCCGGGGCAGCGCCAGTTCGCCAGCCTCGAGCACTATCGTACCTACTACCAGGGCAAATACGGGCTCGACGACACCGCCATGGAGACCTTCATGGCCCGGGCACTGGACAACAGCCGGCGCTACAGCGGCGCCCATCGCAGCGCCATCGCCGAGCTCTGTCACGCCCGCGGGCTGGCACTGGCGAGCCATGACGACGCGACCCTGGCCCACGTCAGCGAGAGTCACGAGTACGGCGTCCGGGTAGCCGAGTTTCCAACCACCCTGGAAGCGGCCCGCGCTTCGGGGCAGGTTGGCATGGCAGTGATGATGGGCGCGCCCAATCTGGTCCGTGGCGGCTCGCACTCCGGCAATGTGGCGGCCATGACGCTGGCCGAGGCAGGGCTGCTCGATGTGCTCTCCTCGGACTATTACCCGGCGGCGCTGCTCGATGCCGTGTTCAGGCTTGCCCATAGTACGGCGGACTACAACCTGCCGCGGGCAGTAGCCTGCGCCAGCGCCCACCCTGCCGAAGCGGTGGGGCTTGCCGATCGCGGCCGGCTCACGCCGGGACGACGTGCCGACCTGATCCGGGTACGTGAGATCGATGACCATCCACTGATCCGGCGGGTGTGGTGCGCCGGGCGCATCGTCCATTGAGTGTGGGGGAGAGATGTCACGTCTGATCTATCTGATGGGCGCCAGCGGCGTCGGCAAGGATTCGCTGCTACGCGGTCTGCGCGAGATGGCGCCGGAGCGGCTGGTGGCACATCGCTACATCACTCGCAGGGGCACCCTCGACGAGCAGCACATCGCTCTCAGCGAGGCAGAGTTCGAGCGTCGCCATGCGGCCGGGCTGTTCTGTCTGCACTGGCACGCCCATGGTCTGCGCTACGGCGTGGGCATCGAAATCACCCAGTGGCTGGCGCTCGGCCACAGCGTCATCGTCAACGGCAGCCGGGGCCATCTCGACACTGCCCGGCGGCGCTTTGATGTCCAGCTGACACCACTGCTGATCACCGCCGAGGAGCCGGTGATTCGCGAGCGGCTCAAGCGGCGTGGTCGCGAATCCGATGACGAGATCGAGGCCCGGCTGCGCCGTCATCACGATGAGACCGCCTCGCTGCCCGATGATGTTAATCGGCTCGATAACAGCACCACGCTTGATGCCGGGGTGACTCGTCTGTGCCACTGGCTCGACGCGCTCGATTCGACAGTATTACCGGCGACGCCCCATCTGCGCCCGCTGACGTCCGGAGCCCCATCATGAGCGATGCCCACAACATGGACACTGCAGCCGACATGCCCCGGCTGACACCCGAACCGACCATTCATGCCACTGCCAGCGTGCGCGACTGCCGGCTGGGTCGCTATGTGGAGATTCGCGAACGAGCCCGGCTGCTGGAATCCACGCTGGGGGATTACAGTTATGTCATGGAAGACGTCGATGTGGCCTATACCGAGATCGGCCGCTTTGCCAACATCGCCGCCCAGGTGCGTCTCTGCCCGACCCACCACCCGATGACCCGCGCCTCGCTGCACCACTTTACCTATCGCAGCTCGATGTACGATCTCGGCGAGGACGACACCGATTTCTTTGCCACCCGCCGCGCCCATGGTGTCAGTGTTGGTCATGACAGCTGGATCGGGCACGCCGCCATCGTATTGCCCGGCGTCCGGGTGGGGATTGGTGCCGTCATCGGCGCCGGCAGCGTCGTGACCCGGGATGTCCCGGACTGGACGATCGTCGCCGGCAACCCTGCCCGGGTGCTCCGCGAACGCTTTCCCGAGACAATTCGCCAGCGGCTGGCGGCCTCGCGCTGGTGGGAGATGACCCACGCCGAGCTGCGTGAACATCTGCCCTGGTTTCGTCTCGATGTCGAAACCTTTCTCGATCACCTCGGCCATTGAGTCGTATCACTTCCACGAGGCCAGGCATGAGCGAGCCTTTCCCGACAGCGGCCCTTTCCGACAGAGAGCGTGCCGGCGTCACCCTGACCTTGCGGATGCTTGGCACCGGTAATACGGCCCAGGTTCCCCGGTTCGGCTGTCGCTGTGCGGCCTGCCAGCGCGCCCGGCTGATCAGCGGTCATCGTCGCCTGCCGGCGTGCGCCGAGCTGATACGCACGACCCGGGAAGAAGACGATGCCTCACCCCAGCGGCTGCTGCTCGATGCCGGGCGCATGGATCTGGCCGAGCGCTATGACGGTCACCCGCCCGAGGCGATCGTGCTGACCCACTATCACGCCGATCATGTGCAGGGGCTTTTGCATCTGCGCTGGGGCTGCGGCGATCCGATCCCGGTGTTCGGGCCACGCGACCGGGTGGGATTTGCCGATCTCCACAAGCATCCCGGTCTCCTGTCATTCCAGCGACCACTGCGCCCACTACAGCCCTTCATGCCAATCGAGCAATGGCCCGAGCTCGAACTGACGCCGGTACCACTGCGCCACAGTCGACCGACGCTAGGCTACTGCATTCAGGGGCCGCAGAGGCGACTCGCCTGGCTTACCGATACCTGTGGGCTGCCCGAGGCAACCGAGCGTTTTCTCGATCAGTGGCAGCCGGATATCGTCATCATCGATGCCGCTCATCCACCCACCGAACAGGCGCCACGCAATCACAACAGCGTGCCGCTGGCACTCGGGATCCTGCACCGCCTCGCCCCTCGCCAGGCCTGGCTGACACATCTCGGTTGCGAAGTAGATACCCTGGCCATGGCCGGCGAGCTCGAACTGCCCCCCGGCGTGGCACTGGCAGCGGACGGTCAGACGATCACACTGTAAAGGGCTCGCCGGCTGGGGGCATGGACAATCGGCGCCGACTGACACACCCTATGGCGCAATCCCATTTGAACTGCGAACCCCCGCGAGAGAGTGCCATGGTCGCCGACGCCCCGATCATCATCGAGCCCGCAAGCCCGGCCCGGGCCACCGTGATTATCCTGCACGGCCTGGGTGCCAACGGTCACGATTTCGAATCGATCGTGCCATTGCTGGAACTGCCGGAGGAGCTGGCGGTGCGTTTCGTGCTGCCACATGCCCCCACGCTGCCGGTCACCATCAATGGTGGCATGACCATGCCGGCATGGTATGACATCCTCGATATGGATCTCGGTCGGCGCATCGACGAGCCACAGCTGCGTGACTCGGCCCAGCGGGTGCAGGGGTTGATTGACGAGCAGATCGATGCCGGCATCGACAGCCGTCGGATCATTGTCGCCGGCTTCTCCCAGGGCGGTGCCGTCGCCTATGAAGCGGCCCTCTCCTATCCTCGGCCGCTGGGCGGCGTACTGGCGCTGTCGACCTACCTTGCTACCGCTGACAGCCTCCAGCCCAGTGAGGCCAATCGCAATATCTCCATCGAGGTCCATCACGGTACCCAGGACCCGGTCGTGCCAGAGACGCTGGGCCGTCAGGGCGCCGAACAGCTGGCGGCGATGGGTTATCCGGTACGCTATCGGACCTGGCCCATGCCGCACTCGGTCAGCCCCGAGCAATTGCCGGAAATCCGCCAGTGGCTGCTTGAGCGATTGCAGCCTTCCGCAGACGAATAACCCTCGGATCGAACGTACATGGCGGCCCTGACCCCTCCCGTCACACCTGCAACCGGTGACACTACCGGCCCACGGTTGCGAGCGCTGCGCCTGGCGAAAGGGCTGTCCATTCGCGAACTGGCCAGACTCAGCGGCGTAACCCATGCCTCGATTTCGCTGATCGAGCGTGATCGCCACAGTCCTTCGGTCAGCTCCCTGAAGCGCATTCTGGATTGTCTCGGCGTCACACTGAGTGACTTCTTTTCCGATCAGGTGCCTGCTTCCTCTGCCGATCGTGCCATCTTCTACCGTGCCGATGAGCTGATCGAACTGGCCGATGGGCAGAGCCTCTCCTACCGCCAGGTTGGGGCTCATCTGAAGGGCGCCGCCATGATGATTCTGCATGAGCGCTATGCTCCCGGCGCTGATACCGGGGCCCAGCCCTATCGTCACGAGGCCGAGGAAGGGGGCGTGGTGGTTCAGGGTCGGATCGAACTGACAGTGGATGGGGAGGTACGCATCCTCGACACCGGTGATGCCTACTACTTCGATAGCCGACTCCCCCACCGCATGCGTAATCCCTTTGAGGAAGAGTGCGTGGTGATCAGCGCGATCTCACCCCCGACCTTCTGAAACCCTTCGACTTTTGTCGCGGTGATCCACCTGTCAATTGACACGCGCAAAAAGTGGTAAATATGCTTACCACTGTCCGAGCGATCAGCCATTCATGCGCAGCGGAGGGACCCATCATGCGTCAGCTGGATTCGCAGCTCGCCTCGAGCGTGCAATTTCTCAAGCAGGCCCGGATACCGGATACCGATTCTGACCTGGAGCTGTCACGCAGCGTGATGGAGATCATTTTCGGTGTACGCGAGCGTGGTGATGCCGCCATCAGGGAGTATTCAAATCGCTTTGATGGCGTCGAGCCGGAATATTTCGAGGTCACCCGGGCCGAACGGGAAGTCGCATTGAATGAGCTCGACTCTCGGACCCGCCAGGACACCGAATTCGCCATCGCCCAGGTGCGTCGGTTCGCCGAAGCGCAACTGGCTACGCTACAGCCGCTGGAAATCGAAACTCTCCCCGGCGTGCATCTCGGTCACCGTATCCTGCCGATCGCTGCCGTGGGCTGCTACGTGCCCGGCGGTCGCTATCCGCTGCTTTCCGCGCCGATCATGTCGCTGGTACCGGCAACCGTCGCCGGCTGCTCACAGATCGTGGCCTGCCTGCCACCCAATGCTCACCCCTCGGTGGTCGCCATCTGCCATCTGGCGGGTGCTCATCGCATCTTCCGGATCGGCGGCGCCCAGGCGATTGCCGCCATGGCTCACGGTACCGAAAGCGTTCCCGCAGTCGACAAGATCATGGGGCCAGGCAATGCCTTCGTGAACGAAGCCAAGCGTCAGGTCTTTGGCAGCGTCGGCATCGATGCCCTGGCCGGGCCCAGTGAAATCTTCACGTTGGCCGATGACAGTGCCGATCCTCGCATTCTTGCGGCCGACATGCTCGCCCAGGCCGAGCATGACCCACACGCCCGCCCCGGTATGGCGACTACCAGTGCACGCCTTGCCCGCGACACTATCGCCGAGGTCGAACGACAGCTGGAAAGCCTTTCATCACGCGAAGTAGCCGGTGAGGCCTGGCGCCAGCAAGGAGAAGTTGTGGTATGCGCCGATGAAGAGAGCCTGATCGGCTTTGCCGACTACATGGCAACCGAGCATCTGCAGATTCATGCCCGTAATGCGCATGCCCTGCTCGAACGCATCAGCAATTACGGTTCAGCCTTTATCGGCCAGAACGCCAGCGTGGTCTTTTCCGACAAGTGCTGCGGTACCAACCACACTCTGCCAACCGGACAGGCAGCACGTTATACCGGCGGTCTCTGGGTCGGCACCTATCTCAAGACCTGCACTCATCAGTGGATTGAGCCGAACGGTATCGAAGCGCTGGCGCCTTCTGCCATACGTCAGAGTCTTACCGAGCGCATGGAGGGACATGCCCGAGCGGCCGCCATCCGCCTGTATCCCGATCAGTTGGAGGAGATCGTCAACGGTCATATTCCCGACGCCTGAACCCACTCAATCTACCTACCCACGCGCCGGGCCTGCCCGGCCCATGATCAGCACCGGAGACAACAATGGCCAATACTCACGGTACGCAGGATCAGCAGCCCACCCTGAGCCGGACACTCGGGCTCGGCTCGGTCGTCATCTTCGGCATTGCCTGGGTCACGCCACTGATCGCACTGGCGACCATCGGCATTATCGTCCAGCTCTCCAACGGCACTGCACCCACGGCCTATCTGGTCACGCTTGCCGCAATGCTGTTCACCGCCTGGAGTTACGGGCGCATGGCCTCCGTCCATCATCAGACCGCCGGCTCCGCCTATACCTATGTCGGCAAGGAGATCGGCCCACGGCTGGGCTTTCTGACCGGCTGGCTGATCCTGCTGGATTACTTCTTCATCCCGCTGGTGGTCTGGTTGATTGGCGCCGCCTACCTGGCCCAGCACTTTCCGGCGATTCCGATGAGCATCTGGATCATCGGTTTTATCGTGCTGACCACGGTACTCAATATCATCGGTATCAAGGTGACGGTACGCGCCAACATCCTGCTGGTCGCCTTCCAGCTTCTGGTCATAGCCATCTTCATTGCCCTGAGTCTGAGCTATTACGCCGGGGCTGATACCGGAGCCAGTCTGCTGACCCCGTTTTTCAATGAACACACCACATCAGCGGCGATCGCTGCAGCGGCCGCCGTAGCAGCGTACTCCTTCATCGGCTTTGATGGCCTGACGCTGCTGACCGAAGAGACACGTCGTCCCGAGCGCACCATTCCGAAGGCGATGATGATTGTGGTGCTGTTCTTTGGCGTACTATTTGTCAGCGTGGCCTGGTGCGCACAACTGATTCATCCCGGCAGCAGCTTTAACAATACCGACTCCGCCGCGCTTGAGCTGGCCTCCATGATCGGTGGCAATCTGTTCGCTGCCTTCCTGCTGGCAGGACTGGTAGTGGGACAGTTCGCCTGTGGGCTGGCAATCCAGGCCGGCGCCTCGCGGCTGCTGTTCACCATGGGGCGTGATGGTGCCCTGCCGCGTGCACTGGCTTATGTCTCTCCCCAGCAACGCACACCGGTAGTGAGCATCATGCTGATCGGCCTGACCGGGCTGGCGGGTATTTTCCTGGATGTCACCACCTCGGCATCCTTCATCAACTTCGGCGCCTTCGGTGCCTTCACCCTGGTCAATATCAGCGTCATTGTGCACTGGTGGCGACATCGTCCTCAGCAGGGTGCTGTCGGCCTTCTGAGCTGGGTCATCCTGCCGCTGGCCGGCGCCGTAATCGATTTTTACCTGCTGCTGAGTCTGGAGAGCAATGCCACACTGGTGGGTAGCATCTGGCTACTGATCGGGCTGGTCTGGCTCGCCGTGCTAACCCGGGGCTTTCGTCAGCCCCCGCCGCGGCTGAGTCTGGACGAAGCTGAACAGACCGGCTGAGCACAACGGGAGAATGTCCATGACACACTCACTGACGCTGGGGCTGGCCCAGCTCACCCCCAAGGTGGGCCATATCGACGCCAACCTGGCCAGTCTCGGACAAACACTCAAGGCGCACCCCGAAGTCGATCTGATGGTGCTACCGGAGCTTTTCCTGGGCGGCTATACCACTCGCGATCCTGCTGCAGGGGCCGTCACCCCCGAAGATGTGCGCATACATGAGCTGTCCGAACTGGCTCGCCGCCATGACACTGCGCTGATACTGGGGGCCGCCGAGCACTACGCCGGCGGTATCGCCAATTCGGCGCTGTGTCTGGATCGCCGTGGTCAGCTGCTCGGCAGTTATCGCAAGGCGCAGCTGTTCGGTGATGAAAGTACCGTATTCACCGCCGGCGATGCTCTGACAGTGATCGAATTCGATGGTGTACGTATCGGTCTGATGATCTGCTTTGACCTGGAGTTTCCGGAGGTGGCGCGCGCTCTGGCGCGTGAAGGCGCCGATCTGCTGGTGACAATCTCTGCCAACATGACGCCGTTCGGTCAGGATCACCATGTCTTCGCCAGGGCCCGGGCCATCGAGAACGGGCTGCCTCATGTTTATGTCAATCAGGTGGGTGCAGGCGAGGTATTCACCTTTACCGGTGGGTCGATGGTGGTATCACCGGACGGCCAGATCGACGCAGCAGCCGGGGACAACGGCGAAGCCGTCACGGTCGCTCATCTTGAGCTGCCTTTCATCAGCACCCTGCGCCCCCGCTATCTGGAATTGCTGCGCGATCCACCCCCCACGGTCAGAACGGCCGGGCGTGACGGAAAGGCCTCAAGCCCGACGGAGTGAACACTCACGGTACCGGAGTAAACAACGGGGCCGAGCGAAAATCTGCGCCGGCCGCCGGGTATCATGGACCTGCGCTGCCAGCCTCTCATGCTGGAGTCTGAGACCTTCGCATGAGAACACTCCCGCGGAGCATGAACCCAGTCACCGGCGCTGTGCCGCAACGCGCCTTATCGGGCAATCGGCGCGGATCGGCATGATGATGTCGGCGCTACCGGGTAATCCTGAGGCATCGTTTCATTGCCCAGGATCGCGCCATGACCCACACACTCACCACCATCCTCGAGCCCGACAGTGACCAGTTCGCCAATGCCAGCGTCATCGTGCTGCATGGTGCCGGCGGTCAGGGCAATGATTTTCGTCCGCTGATGCCGCTTTTGAAGTTGCCCGCCAGCCAGGGGCTCATGCGGTTTCTGCTGCCCGATGCCGCCCTTCGACCGCTGGACGACAGCGAGATCGAACGCAGCGCCTGGTATAACCGACCGGATGACAACGGCAAGCGCGATGACACCGGGCTGGCCATTGCCACTGCCTGGGTGCAGGTATTGATCGAACACGAGATCGAGCAGGATATCGACAGTCGACGCATCTTCCTCATCGGTTTCCAGCAGGGCGCCGAGGTGGCCTGTCGTGCCGCCCTCACCTTCGGATCGCGTCTGGGCGGGGTGGTCGCCATGTCGGCCGATCTCACCACGCTTGCTACGACGGATGTCAACGAGGCCAATCGCGACCTGCCACTGCTGATTCAGCATGGCTTCCGCGACGACATGATTGCCGAGCACCGGGCCCGGGCCGGCGCCGACCGGCTGAAGCACCAGGGGCTGACGGTGGACTACCACCCCTATGATATGCCCCACGGTTTCTGTACCACTCAGCTGCACGATGTGCGTCGCTGGCTGGGGGCGCGACTCAAGGCCGCGCCGTTACCGGTCTGGCGCTGCTTCTGAGCCAGCGCAGGTCAGAGGCGAATATCCTCCGGTCCGTTGATCACGGCATCAATACGGGTACCGGTATCGTGCTCCTCATTGGAGAAGCCATCAAAGCCCGCAAGCGCACCGAAATCGAGCTCGACCAGTGATGCGATGCGCGACACGCTGCGCTGATAAGTGCGGTACTGGCCGAACATGAACCCGAGCCGGTCGAGATCCTCGGCCTGCTCGATCATGTAACCACTCGCTGAAGGCTTGCCATCGCGATCGACAAAGGCCACTACCTTCCAGAAGGCTTCGGGGATCTGCACCCCCCGATAACAACGATCGCTGTCACGCAGCACCGGACCGGTAAACACCGTGATGCGCTGGTCATCGGCACGCGCATGATCGATCAGATAATCTTCCAGTCCCAGCCATGTCTGCTGATTGAACCCCGCCATCTGCGGGCTGCAGTTGGTGAAGTGGAAGGTATCACGATTGGCCTGCTCGGCCTGCTCACCCCAGTTGGGTGCCGTACGGCGTACCAGATGACCGCGATCAAGTGGATTGTCGGCGTAGAGTGCCTCGCCGAGCTGACACTCACGCGGGATGCGATCGTCATAACGCCAATGATCATCGCCCCGCTCGATGCGACGCAGCTGCTTGCCATCGATATTGAGTGCGGTGAAGATCGCCAGCCGTCGCGAGCGCGACATCACGATCGAGAAGTGGGTGTAGTCGAGCCGATTGTCACTGCTGCCCTCGACCGGGGTGACGTCATCGGCACGCTGGCCGACCGGCGTCGGTAGCGGCACCTCGAAATCGGGTAGAAAGTCACTGTCATACCCCTGTCGATCAGCCAGCGATTCAGCAGCAGAAGCCGTCGCCGTGCGCTGTGGTGCCTGAGCCGGGGAAGGGACAAGTGCCGATAGATCCCTCAGCACTGGGCGGTGGTCGCGGTCGGTCATGAAGACGCTCCGAAACGGATGGAACCTTCAGCCTGGCAGACACCGATCACTTTCACGTGACAGTAACGCGACAGCCCGGCGCGCTCAGCGTAACTGACTGTCCTTGCTGCCGCGGCGATTGATACTGCCGCTTTGCCGCAGCCGACGATCCTCTTGCGCCTGACACTCGACACAGAGTCGTACGCCGGGGATCGCCTCACGGCGTTTTTGAGGAATCTCGGCATCGCACAGCTCGCAGTGGCTCAGACTTTCGCCACTTTCCCCCAGATGACTGCGTGCCTGACGAATGCCGTCCTCGACGGTGTCGTCAATCTGCTCCTGTACTGCACCATCTCTTGCCCAACCGTTGGCCATGGAAGCTCTCCTCCTTCATCAGGTGCCGGTACGCAGCGTCTGCCAGGCTCGCACCAGCCAGCCACCGGCACGCGTGATTCTTTCTTCATTACTACCAGCGTAGCCCAGCACCAAACCGGGCTCAGGCTTGTTTCCAACGAAATATTTCGACAGCGGCGACAGTACGGTGCCTGCTTCATTACCCGCTTCAACCAGCGTACGCTCCAGTGATGCCGATTCCAGCGAGGCCAGCAGATGCATACCGGCGTGCCCGGCAGAGAGGCTCAACCCCTCGGCAGTCGCCGGCGCCAGTACCTGGCGCAGCACTGTCTGGCGGTGCTGATAGACACGGCGCATGCGCGCTATATGGCGGGCGAAATACCCCCGCTCGATGAAATCGGCCAGAGCCGCCTGGGTAACATACTGCCCCTCCCGGTTGAGTCTCGCATTGGCACGCCGAAAGGGCTCGATCAATGAGGGCGGCAGCACCAGGTAACCCAGTCGCAGACCGGGATAGAGCACCTTGCTGAAGGTGCCAACGTAGATCACACGGGTCCGCTCGCTCAGCCCTTGCAGCGAGGCAAGCGGCGGCGTGGCATAGCGAAACTCGCTGTCGTAGTCATCCTCGATAAGCCAGGCATCGTGTCGCTCGGCGCTTTCCAGCAGCGCCAGTCGACGGGCCAGAGACAGCGTTACGCCACGCGGATACTGATGCGATGGCGTCACATAAATCAGCGCTGGCGGCTTTGCATCGCTCGGCACCCGAGCAGGATCCATCCCTTCGTCATCAACCGGCACCGGTACCAGTGCAAGCCCCGCTGCACGAAAGGCCGCCTGCGCCCCGCCGTAACCCGGCTCCTCGATCCAGGCACTGTCGCCGGGATCGGCCAGCAACCGGGCAATCAGCTCGAAGCCCTGCTGCGCGCCCTGGGTGATCAGAATCTGTTGCGGCGTGCAGCGCACCGAGCGTGACAGCCGCAGATAGTCGCAGAGCGCTTCCTTCAGTGCCTGTACGCCACCCTCCATGCGATAAGCCAGCCACTGCTCGGGGGCACGCTGCTGATGCCGGCGCAGCAGTCGCTGCCACTGCTCACGGGGGAACAGATCCAGCGCCGGCACACCAGGGGCAAAGGCATGATGTGATGTGTTGAGGACCGCGCAGTGCGCCAGCAGGGCACTGCCGCGGGCAGAGAGCGCGCCTTCGGCAGTATCCATCGGACCTGGCGACTCGAATGCAGGCAGTGCCAGCCGGGCCACAAACAACCCCGCGCCCGGTCTGGAGATGACAAACCCCTCGGCCACCAGACGTTCCAGCGCGGTCAGTACCGTATTGCGTCCGATCGAGAGTTCCCCGGCCAGTCGCCGCGAGGAGGGCAACGCAGCGCCCGGGGTCAGCGTACCGGTCTGAATCCAGCCACGCAGTGTGGTATAGAGCGCACCGCTCAATGTCGCACTACCACGCTGAGGCAGCTCCATGGCCAGGGCCTCGATAATTCGATCGCTGTGGGCAAACTCGCTCACCGGTTCCCCCTTTTTTGTTTAAACCGGCTCTTATTGGAGAACCAGTATGCCGCGATCATATCGATACATCATGACCCGAGAGAAATGCCGCCATGGCCATTGTTCGCCCTGCCACCCACGATGATCTCGACGCACTGGTCACGCTGCTCGATGACTATCGCGTCTTCTATCGACAGCCAAGTGATAAACGCGCTGCCCGCGACTTCCTGTCCGCACGCTTCGGTCGTGGTGACTCGCATCTGCTGGTACATGAAACGCATGACGGACGTGTGACCGGGTTTGTGCAGCTCTATCCGGTGCTCTCCACTGTCAGTCTGCCACCGCGCTGGATTCTCAACGATCTGTTCGTCGCTGCTGACGCGCGCAGCCGGGGCGTCGGGCGTGCGCTGATGATGGCCACCACCGAACTCGCCCGCGAACATGACGTACCCCGGCTGACACTGGTGACTCAGGTCGACAACCATTCAGCCCGGCGGCTCCATGAGTCGCTGGGCTGGCAGCGTGTGAATGATTTCTACAGTTATACGCTGGATCTGACGCCGGGTGAGGCTGAGACACCATGAACGAACCATGGACCCGCGTCGAGCAGCCGGTCGGGTTTGCGGTGCCTGACTGGCAGCCGCCGCCACATCCCGGCCCGCCGCGCCTGGCCGGCAGCTATTGCCGTATCGAACCGCTGGAGGCATCACGCCATTCAGACGCACTATTCCAGTCCTGGCAGTCGAGTGAAGAGTGCAAGGCACGCTGGGTCTACCTCGGTGGCTGCCCCTTTGATGACCTTCCCGGCTGCCGGAAGTGGCTGGCCCATCAGGCCGCAAATGATGATCCAGCCTTCATGGCCATCATCGATGCCGCCAGCCATCAGGCAACCGGGACGGCCGCGTATCTCAATATCGTGGCCGAACACGGCACCATTGAACTCGGACATCTGAGTTTTTCATCCCGTCTGGCTCGCACGCCGGCCGCCACCGAAGCCCTCTATCTGCTGATGCGTCACGCCTTCGCGCTGGGTTATCGCCGCCTGGAGTGGAAGTGCGATGCGCTCAATGTACCTTCACGCCGGGCCGCCGAGCGGCTCGGGTTCAGCTTCGAAGGTATCTTCCATCAGCATCGGGTGGTACAGGGCCATAATCGCGACAGCGCCTGGTTTGCCCTGCTCGATCATCAATGGCCGAGACTGGTCCCGTGCTTCCGACAGTGGCTGGCACCGGAGAATTTCGATGCCGGGGGAAGACAGCACACAGCGCTGTCGACGCTTACTGCGGCTGCCTTGCAACGAGAGGAGGCATAGTCCATGTACCTGCCCTGCCATTTCACGCTCGACGATCCGCTTGCCCTGCAGGCGACGATGCATGCACAGCCGTTCGCTACCCTGGTGACTATCACCAACGCCGGGCTGACGGTGGATCACCTGCCATTGCTGTTTGACCCGAATGATGCCGAGCACGGGGTACTGCGCGGCCATATCGCCCGCGCCAATCCCTTGTGGCGGGAAGATATCCTTGAAGCGCTGGCGATCTTTCATGGTCCGCAGCACTACATTACTCCTGCATGGTATCCGGCCAAACGCGAACACGGCCGGGTGGTGCCGACCTGGAACTATCTTGTTGTGCATGCCCGGGGCAGGCTTGCCTTCATCGAGGACCCTGGATGGCTGAAGGCGCATGTGGCCGCACTCGCTGTCTGCTTCGAAAAGCATCGAGCCCAGCCATGGTCAATCGCGGATGCGCCACAGGAGTATATCGATGGCATGTGCCGCGGCATCATCGGCCTGGAGCTGACCATCACTGGCCTGACCGGCAAGCACAAGGCCAGCCAGCATCGCGATGAGGGTGAGCGTACCGCCATCTACGCAGGCCTGCAGGAGGAATATGGTCTTGATGCCGATGACGCCGCGACGCTAATTGGCCTTTACCCGCTCAATGAGAAGGAGATATCCGAGTGAACGCGCCTCTTGGCCGAACATGCGCCCGTGACACGCCGGCCGCCTGGTTGCAGGCGGCCGGACAAGCTCAGAGCGTACCGCGGGTTGCCGTGTAAATCGTATAGACCGAGCGGCTGGCGAGCATCAGCAATCGATTACGATGCTCACCTACGAAACAGAGATTGGCGCAGTGCTCAGGAAGCACAATGGCACCGAGTCGCTTGCCGTCAGTGTTGAAAACCACCACCCCGCTGTCATCTTCTCCCGAGCCGGCGGCACTGGCCCAGAGATTGCCATGGATGTCACAGGCGATGCCGTCGTGCGTCACCGATTTGGCTGTCACGAAGGTGCGTCGGTTCTGCAGCCGTTTGCCGCCATCGGCGACATCCCAGCAGTAGATGCGTGAGGTGTAGCTGTCGGTGCTTTGCGTATCGCAGGCATATAAACGCTGATGATCGGCGGTTAACGCCACCCCATTGGGGCGCTCCAGGGTTTCGTCGAGCACGATCGGTGCCTGGAGCGAGTCATCGATATAGTAGATTCGGGTCGGCAGCGACAGTTCGCGTTCCAACCCTTCATAATCAACCCGGGCGCCATAGCCGGGATCAGTGAAGATGATACCGCCACCGGGCAGGGTCACCAGATCATTGGGGGCATTCAGCGGTTTGCCATCCACATGACTGACCAGCGTGGTCACGCTGCCATCCCACTCATAACGCACGACTTGCGGCGGGTAGTGTTCGCAGCTGACCTGGCGGCCGTGGTCGTCGAATTCGTTGCCGTTGGAATAGCCCACTTGCTCACGCAGCAGGCTGACATCGCCGGTAACTTCATCCCAGCGCATCTGGCGCTGGCGAGGGATATCGCTGAATACCGCATAACGCCCTACCGCATTCCAGGCAGGGCCTTCCAGCCATAGCCCTCCCGTATAGTGACGTTGTAGCGGCGTATTGCCGATAAACAACTGCTTGAAGGCAGGATCATCGATACGCCATGCAGGGTCCGGATACCCCCGTGGACGATTGAAGGCATCCTTTGAAGTATCGGCCAACGCCATGCCCGGCAGCGCCGATACCGCCAGCGCCGTAGCGCCTCCTGACAGAAAGCCGCGCCGTGACAGACCCGTCCGCTCGGTCGCGATGTGCTCATCCCTGTCCTGCTGTTGATCCGCCATACTGGCTCCCTCCTTTGATTACCCCCTGCCGATATGGCAGCGACGTCACGCCCACCGTACGACGAATGGCGCCGAATAGCCTGAAGACACGACCAAGGTGCAATACGGCCATTGCCTGAAGAGAAGGAAGAAGGGAGGCAGACCATGGCAGTGGCGACGACTCAACCGATATCGACACTGCCGGGACCGAAATCCGTCAGGACCTAGGCAGCGTGACCAAGGGCCATATGCCGCAACGGGCATGGCTGATGGTTGAGCGGGCACCAGGGGAAGGGTTGGCTCAGCATCGCATCCCGGATGGAGAGGATGCGTGCCCGCTGACTGCCGGTCGAGGGGTCGAGCAGCTGATGAGGGCGACCATTGAGTGTCACCATGACCGGCTCGGCGAATACCACGGCATCATTATCGAGATCATTGCGACGAACGTTCTCAAAGCCGAAACGAAGCTGGGCTGCATGGTGCATGGTGGCTCTCCCGCGCTCGAAAAAAAGGGCGCATCCGATGATATGCCACTCATTATCCCTGATGTGCAGGAAAACGCCAATACCCCGCATTTTTACGCGCTTTGAGCGATGATCGATACCAAATGATAATTTTTCCCGTTTGAAATCGACTCCTGCCCTTGTGGTGGCAGCCACCACGCCTCAGCCACTGCCGGTCCACCAGCCGAAGAGCTTGTAGAGCAGATACGCGGCCACCAGAACCACCAGCACGAGCTTCATCACGCGTTCGTGACGGCGCCAGATCTCACGAGCGCGATCGCCGGCGAAGCGAACCAGCAGCGCCAGACCAAAATATCGCACGCTACGCGCCAGCAGCGAGGCCAGTACAAACAACACGAAGGAGTAACCGGTACTGCCGGCAACCAGCATGGCTATCTGAAAGGGAATCGGAATGATGGCGATCGACAGCACGGCAACAAACCCATTGTCGCTGAAGCGCTGGTCGAACTGATCGAAGGCGGCCTGGCCACCGAACAGTTGAATCAGCTGGTCACCAAACTGATTCATTGCCCAGGCCCCCAGTGCATAACCGATGCAGGCTGCCGTCAGATTACCCAGCAGTGCCACCAGTGCCAGTCGCCACAGCTTCTTCGGACGAGCCACCATCCAGGGTAACAGAATGGTTTCGATCGGGATCGGCACGATCAGCGTCTCCATGATCGATGCCAGAAAGAGCCCCCAGTACGCGCGGGGGTCATCCATCCATTGACTCAGGCGCTGCCCGAGCCGTTGCTGCCAGTGCTGCCAATCCATGCGTGTCTGCCTGTTCGATTGCGAGTCCTCAGCATGGAAAAGAGTGCCCGATTTCTACAGTCCCAGCCTGTCATGAAAATAAAAAAAACCTCCTGTAGAAGGAGGCGATGGCATGGCTGAGCGCGCTTATTGATCACCGTCGTGATCAGCCTGTCCGTTACTGTCATGCTGGTCCGCATCCTGCTGTCGGACCCAATCCTCCAGACCGCCATCCGCGTGCCCGGTGTTATCGTGATGACGGCTGTCAGGCTGTGGCGTGGCTTCCCTCTCTCCGGGCCCGGTATCACTGGACCCGGGATGGGCTTGACTGTTATCGCCTCGCAGCTCGTTGGACATGCTGCGCTGGTCCCGTTGCTGTCGGGTCGGCGGGATGTTCTGCGGCAGTTCGCGGCGCTCCTGCGCCTGTGGGGTGTCCGTATCTGTCTGCGAAGCGGTTGCCAGCGTCGGCACGACCACCAGGGACAGCACCAGGGGCATCATCCTCCATGCAAACCGTTTCATGAGCGCTCCTGACATAGGGGTATACCATCACGCTAGTGTGCCTGAGCGCTTCGAACCAGATCGCCCATCGTCTCATGTCGGCATTGGGCGACAGAGCGGGACTGCCTGCCCTCCCTTCAACGACCATTGGCAGCCTGCATGAAGTCAACGGCTCGCTCATCAGCCGCTCGGGTCAGCAGGCTCACGCCCACAAAGAGCACACCCGAAAGCCCGATACCCCAGATCCCCGGCGGTAATCCCAGTGGATGAAAGCCGCTGAACTGACTGACAAGTACGGCCCCACCGGCACCGAGAATGCTGATCAGCGCTCCGGCCGCGGTACCCCGGCGCCAGAAAAAGGCACCGATGATGGCCGGCACGATCACCACCAGCCCGGCCGAGGCCGCCACCGACAGCACCGCAATCAGATCGAGCTGCAGTTCGGCAAAGGCCAGCGCCAGCAATGCAATCAGCGGGATCACCCAGACCCCGCACCGTAGCTGCGCGCGTTCGCTTACTGACGGTCGCGCTCGGGCATACACGTCCCGGGCGATCATCGAAGAGAGGGTGAGCATGATCGAATCGATGGTCGATACTGCCGCCGCCAGAATGCCCACCATCACGATCACACCCAATAGCGGCGGCACATGGGTGGAGGCAAGCAGAGTGGGTGTAGCCAGATCGGCCTTGGCGAGACCGGGAAAGGCGACCAGCGCCGAGAAGCCCCATAGCACCGACACCAGGGTATAGATGAGACCGAACACCATGAAACCCAGCAGCATGCGGCGCATCGCGCCCAGTGAGGCCGGCATGAACAGACGCTGACTGACCTGCGGATTGGAGAGCGAGAAGAAAAACCACGGAATGGTCAGCCCGAGAAAGGTCGTCAGACTGAATAGACCGCTACCCGGCACACTCAATGCCTGTGGATGTTCGCTTGCCAGGGTGTTGAACAGCGCCCCGAAACCGCCCAGACCATGGACCACCAGCAGCGCCACCAAAGTGGAGGCAACAATCATGAACAGCGCCTGCAGGGCATCGGTCCACATCACCGAGCGGATACCCGAGATCCAGCTGAACACCAGCGCCAGCAGGGTGGCCACGATGACACCGGTGGTAAACGAAATCGCCCCACCACTCATGCCGGAGAGCAGATACCCGACACCGGCGAGCTGAACTGCCGCATAGGGGATCAGAAACAGGCAGCTGGTCAGCGCCACGACCACGGCCACGACACTGCTCGCATAGCGGTGACCGAGCATCTCGCTGGGGGTAATGAAACCGAAGCGGCGCCCGACCGTCCAGAAGCGTGGCCCGAAGATGGCCACCAGCGAGACGCCAGCGAAGTAGACGATCTCGAAGCCGAATGCCCCGACACCGCCGGCGTAGGTCAGCCCGGCCAGCCCCACCATCATGAAGGCACTGTAGGTGGTGGCACTATAGCTGAGTGCTGACACAAACCCGCCCATACGGCGATTACCGAGAAAATAGCCACTCATGTCCCGGGCCGTGCCCGAACGAGAGCGCCAGGCAGTGATCAATGCGGCCAGCAGATAGACCGCGATAGCCGCCCAGATCAGCAGTTCACTCATCCTTGCTCTCCCACCCGGTCAGAAAACGCCGGGTCACCAGCGCATTGATGATGATCACCAGCACACCAATAACCGCCCATGCCAGAAAGCTGCCATACCAGGCCTGGACGTGGCGTAACGGCCCAAACGGGAGCAGATAGCAAAGCGCCACCAGCACCCAGACGAGATGTATCCAGCGACTTGTTCTCATTGCGGGCTCCCTGGCCCACACATCGGGCCCCTCGACAGAGCCGCCAGCATAGCGCAACGGACTTATGTTCGAAATAAGCAAAAGTGGCATTTTATCCTGCCTGTTCACTTCCGCCTCTCGCCGCCATACAGGACATGAGCGCGCCCGAGTGCGCTGTTATACTCCAGCCGGATTATCCGATTGTCGACACTGGCCCCGAATGGCCGGCCGATTCGCCTGACATCTCCTATCCTGACAAGCCGATTATCACTCAGGATTCATGCCATCGCAGTGACAAGAGAGGTTAACGCCACGATGTCCGAAACGCCGAAGATCATCTACACGCTTACCGACGAGGCCCCTGCGCTGGCCACTCACTCCCTGCTGCCGATCATCGATGCCTTTACCGATTCGGCCGGGATCACCGTGGAGACCCGGGATATTTCGCTGGCCGGTCGGATCATCGCCCAGTTCCCGGATTATCTGAACGATGATCAGCAGATCGCCGATCATCTCGCCGAGCTGGGGGAAATGACTCAGAAACCCGAGGCCAACATCATCAAGCTGCCCAACATCAGCGCCTCGGTACCTCAGCTCAAGGCCGCCATTCGGGAGCTGCAGAGCCAGGGTTACAATCTGCCGGACTATCCGGATGAGCCCGCCGGCGACAATGAGAAGGACATTCGCGCACGCTATGACCGGGTCAAGGGCAGTGCCGTCAATCCGGTGCTGCGCGAAGGCAACTCCGACCGCCGCGCGCCTCAGTCGGTCAAGAACTATGCGAAGAAGTACCCGCATCGCATGGGGCAGTGGTCGAGCGATTCGAAGTCGCATGTCTCGCACATGAGCGAAGGCGACTTCTATGGCAGCGAGCAGTCCGCAGTCATCGACCGCCCCGGCTCGGTGAAGATCGAGCTGGCAACGAAGGACGGCAACACCAACCTGCTCAAGGAAGTCGCCGTTACCGAGGGCGAGGTGATCGACGGCGCGCGCATGAGCGAGCGACAGCTGCGCAAGTTCATCGATGGCGAGATCAAAGACGCCCGCGAACAGAACATCCTGTTCTCGCTGCACCTCAAGGCGACCATGATGAAGGTCTCTGATCCGATCATCTTTGGCACCGTGGTCAGCGAGTTCTATCGCGAGGTACTGGAGAAGCATGCTGATACCCTGAAGACACTCGGCTTTGACCCCAACAGCGGCGTCGGAGAGCTTTACTCGGTCATCGGCTCGCTGCCGCAGGATCAGCAGGACGAGATCAAGGCCGATATCGACGCGCTCTACAAGGAGCGTCCGCCGCTGGCGATGGTCGACTCCCACAAGGGCATTACCAACCTGCACGTCCCCAGCGACGTCATCATCGACGCCTCGATGCCGGCGATGATCCGTGATTCCGGGAAGATGTGGGGCGCCGATGACGCTCGCCACGACGCCAAGGCGGTGATCCCGGATCGCTGCTATGCCGGCATCTATCAGACCGTGATCGAGGACTGCAAGGCCAACGGCGCCTTCGACCCGACCACCATGGGCAGTGTCCCCAATGTCGGCCTGATGGCACAGAAGGCCGAGGAGTACGGCTCCCACGACAAGACCTTCCACATCCCGAGCGATGGCACCATGCGAGTGACCGACGCCAATGGTCAGTTGCTGTTCGAGCATGAGGTCGAACGCGGCGACATCTGGCGCATGTGCCAGACGAAGGATGCGGCCATTCAGGATTGGGTCAAGCTGGCGGTCAACCGTGCCCGCGATAGCGAAACACCGGCCATCTTCTGGCTCGATCGCGAGCGCGCCCACGATGCGCAGTTGATCGAGAAGGTCGAGCGCTATCTGAAGGAGCATGACACCAGTGGCCTGGACATCCGCATCATGGCACCGAACGAGGCGATGCGGGAAACACTGGCTCGTACCCGTCGCGGCGAAGACACCATTTCGGTGACCGGCAACGTGCTGCGCGACTACCTGACCGACCTGTTCCCGATCATGGAACTCGGTACCAGCGCCAAGATGCTCTCCATCGTGCCGCTGATGAATGGTGGCGGACTGTTCGAAACCGGTGCCGGCGGCAGCGCACCGAAGCACGTCCAGCAGCTGCTCGAGGAGAACCACCTGCGCTGGGATTCACTGGGTGAATTCCTGGCGCTGGCAGCCTCGCTGGAGCATCTCGGCAAGACCTTCGACAATGCCCGCGCACGCATCCTGGCGACCACGCTGGATCAGGCCAACAGCGAATTCCTCGCCAGCGACAAATCGCCCAAACGCAAGGTTGGCGAACTCGACAACCGGGGCAGCCACTTCTATCTCGCGCTCTACTGGGCGCAGGCGCTGGCCGAACAGGATGAGGACAGTGAGCTCAAAACGCTGTTCGGTGAGCTGGCGCAGACGCTGAGCGACAATGAAGCTGCCATCGTCGAGGAACTCAACGGCGTGCAGGGTCAGCCGGTGGAGCTCAAGGGTTACTATCACCCCGACCACAAGCTGGCCAGCCAGGCCATGCGCCCGAGTCGGATTCTCAACGATGCGCTGAACACGCTGTCGAGAAAGAGCTGAACCGGACTCGATTGACCGGGAACAGCAAACGGGCGCCAACAGGCGCCCGTTTTTTCTGCCTGCTATCGTTAACGACAGGAAGCATCGTTACGATTAAAAGAGGAGTTTTCCGATGCCAGTCCTGAAAGGCGTCGATCATATCCATGTTTTCGTGACCGACCGCCATGCTGCCGAGGCCTGGCACCACCGGGTACTTGGCATGACCCGCATTGAGTCGCTGGCTTTCTGGGCCGCAGATCCACAAGGCCCGCTGATGATCGCCGATGCATCGCAAAGCGTGTGTCTGTCACTTTTTGAGCGCCCGGCCCAACCCTGTCGGTCAACGCTGGCAATGAGGGTTTCCGGTGAGGCATTCCGCCAGTGGCGGGCTCATCTCGGTGAACAGCTGGCCACCCCACCAGGGCTGGAAGATCATGAGGTCGCCTGGTCGCTCTATTTCAAAGACCCTGATGGCAATCCCTTTGAAATCACCACCTACGAGTACGCCATGCTGGTCGACGAACTGCACGCTGCAGCATAGGCCGGCCCTCTTCCATGGAAGCCCCACCCTCGGCGGGTGTGTTACAACCATCAGTCATGATGGCCTGTAATGTACCGACTATCGGCTCAGCTCCACTTCGACCGTACTGTCCTTGCGTACCCTGACCTGCTTGAGAATGAAAGGGCTGCGTCCCCCACCCGGTAGCGCTACCGTACCGGCGACATAAAACACGCCGGCCGGAATACCGCTGGCGCTGAAATAGCCGCGGCTGTCGGTGGTTGTCGTATGGGTATAGGCACGGGCTCGTGGATCGGCAGGCTCGACCCGCTTGCCGGCCAGTGCCTGGCTTGCGGCTTCAGCAGAATATTCAGTGACCGGGGCGATCGATACCTGCTCATGATCGCCGTATACGGTGCCCCCCTCGGGACGCTGGTAGAACAGTCGCCCTTTCACTGTCGCGATACCGCTTTTCGGCAGCGCCGCATAGGTTTGTGCCGGAAACGGCACCTGGCGCCTGACGACCGGGCCGGTGGATTTCTCCGTGCCCGGCAACCACTCGCTGATCTGACGCTGCACGCTCTGACAGCCCGACAGTGCCAGCAGCAGCGCCACAGTGACCACGACCTTGCCGGTTCGCCGGTTGTTCCCTGCTCCCATGCCCCGCTCCTCCCCGATGATCATGCTCGACGCCCGGTCAGCGTTATACCGTGTTTTCTCAGCTTGCGCACCGCACCCTCCGGAAGCTGTTAATATTATTGAGGTGTCCTGCTCCAGGCATGCTGCCCCTCAGTACCATGGCGGTCAGCCCCCGGAGACCGCCCCCCTCTGCTGCACATGGGAGCCCTCGTGCCGCTTCGCGATTTCTATCTGGTCCTGACCGTCATCCTGATCTGGGCGTTCAATAACATCATGATCAAGCTGGGTCTGGCCGAGATGCCGCCACTTTTGATGACCACTCTGCGCTTTGCGCTGGTGGCGATGCTGATCGTGCCGTTCACAAGAATCACGCACGTGCAGCTGCCACTGGTGCTGAAGCTGGCCGCCAGCTTCGGTCTGATGCATTTCGGGTTTCTGTTCATCGGGCTCAACTATGCCGAAGCAGGCACCGGGGCGCTGCTGGTGCAGCTGGGCACGCCCTTTGCCACCATTCTGGCCGCCATTTTCCTGAAGGAGCGCCTGCGGCTGAAGCCGGTCATCGGTATGCTGGTCTCCTTTTCCGGTGTCGTGGTGCTGGCCGGTGGGCCTACCCTGCCCGGTCCGCTGGCGCTGACACTACTGCTGCTGAGTGCGCTGGGCTGGGCCATTACCAATCTGCTGGTCAAGACCGGTCCGGAGATCGAGCCGCTGACCATGGCCGGCTGGCTGTCGATGTTTGCCATCCCGCTGGTCGGCACAGGCTCGCTATTGTTTGAACAGCAACAGTGGACAGCCATGATGCAGGCCGGATGGCGGGGCTGGGGCGCGGTCATCTACAGCGCCGTGATGTCATCGATCATCGCCTACGGGCTATGGAATACCCTGCTGCGACGACATTCGGTGGCACGCCTCATTCCGCTGTCGCTTCTGACCCCATTGGTAGTGGTGCTGCTGGGCGTGCTGATGCTCGGCGAGAGCATGGCACTCAACAAGCTCATTGGCGGAGCGCTCGTGGTTGGCGGCATCGCTATTATCAACGTGCGACGGCTCAGGAAACCACCCGTTGGGGCGGCGCCCGAGGATAACGCACCCACCCGTCTACCAGAGCAGAAATGATCCTGTCACCGGGGCCTGGCCGTCTCCTGCTCAAGTAAAGCAGAGGTGAGACCAGGATTGATGTCACTCGCTGGCCCGATTGAGAAGGGACCGGCGCCCGGGTGCCGCGTGCCCTGGCGCTTCACATCCTGACAGAACAGGGTTAGACTTTGGTCTATATCGACCAAGGTCGTAGATGGCGTTCCCGTCAGGAGATCCCCCCTCATGTCACTGGCCACTTTCATGCCCCGGCTGTCGCGTTATACGGCGACGCTGCTCTCTTCGTTCACCGACACACCCACCGAACGCCCGCAAGTGGCACCGGCACCGCGTCGGACAGAGGCCCTCAGATATCAGGCCGTGCGCTCCGGTGGTCACTGCCTGTGTCTGGCCGAATTCAGTGACCCGGCAACGCCTCCCCTGCCGCTGTCCCTGCGCGATGACCTGCTTGATGATGCCTCTATTGCCAGCGATGCCGAACGCTTCGCCGTCACCTGGCTTGCGCATTATTTCGGCGATGATGAGCGAGCTCGTGAGCACAGCACTCACCTGGCCGATGTCATCGACCATCGACTCGCAGCCGGCGGCTTCATGACGCTTTATACCAGCGAGCTGAGTCATCTGATCAGTAGCGAACACGCCGGTCATCAGCCCAGCTGGGGCGCCTATCGTCTGTAATCCGATTCACCACTGGTAACCCCGACGCTTCCGAGATACTGTATAAAAGAACAGTAAATCGGGAGCATTTTCATGTGCGCCTCACCTATTCGCGGCCGTGGCGCCAGCCATAATCCACATCACCGTTTCGAGCAGATTCAGGTGGAGGCCGTGGACGACGGCTGGTGGCAGGACGACACCGAACCCACGCATGCCACCGAGGTACGGCTTGAGCAGAGCCGTTCGGCGATCTCGCGCAACAACTCGCCGGATATGCCCTTCGAGCGCTCGCTCAACCCCTATCGTGGCTGCGAACATGGCTGTATCTACTGCTTTGCCCGTCCGTCTCATGCCTGGTGGGATCTCTCCCCCGGACTCGATTTCGAAACCCGACTGATTGCACGGACCAATCTTGTCGAACAGCTCACCCGAGAGTTGCAGCATCCGGGCTACCAGTGCCAGCCGATCTGTATCGGCGCCAATACCGATCCCTATCAACCCATCGAGCGCGAACATCGTCTCACCCGTGGCGCGCTGGAAGTACTGCTCACCCATCGTCATCCGGCCACCGTCACGACCCGCAGCACGTTGATACTGCGCGATCTTGATCTGCTCACCCGCCTGGCCGAGCAGCGTCTGGTACGCGTCTTTATCAGCTTCACGACCCTGGATCGCGAGCTCAAGCGCATCATGGAGCCCCGAGCGGCTTCACCGCAGGGCAGGCTGCGTATCATCAAAACGCTCAACGAGCATGGGGTTCCGGTCGGAATCATCACTGCACCGATGATTCCGATGATCAACGACATGGAGCTGGAAAGGCTGCTCGAAGCCGGCTGCAATGCCGGCGCCACCAGCGCCGGTTACACTTTCCTGCGCCTGCCTCATGAAGTTCGACCACTGTTCGAACACTGGCTCTCGGAGCACTTCCCCGAGCGGGCCGAGCATGTCATGAGCCTGATTCGTCAGTCGCGGGGCGGGCGTGACTACGATAGCCGTTTCGGCCATCGCCTGCGGGGAGAAGGGCCGTTTGCCGAGCTGCTGGCGCAACGTTTTCGCCTCGCCATTCGAAGGCTGGGGCTCAACCGACGTCGCCAGGAACATGCGCTGGACTGCTCGCAGTTCAGCCCCCCGGGCCAGCAGATCGATCTGTTCTGAAATACCTTCGGATTTCTTGTGCCCAGGCACACCAGTACCCGACATGAGATACACTGTCGCCCTCCCGCTGGGCTCTCAGGGAGCGGGATTACTGTGCGGTGGGAGTCGCGTCCAGTATCACAACACGATTGCGGCCTGCCCGCTTGGCCTGGTAAAGCGCTTCATCGGCTATTCTGAAAAGCGACTCGATATCCCCTTCTCTCACGGGGCCTCGGGCCACACCCACACTGATGGTCAGCACCTCTGCAGTACTGCTGTAGTGATGAGGGATGCCAAGTCGCTGGATACTGGCATGCAGGCTCTCGATCCGGGTAATGGCGGCCTCCGCCCCGAGGGCGGTCATCGCAACGGCAAACTCCTCACCGCCCAGTCGTCCAACGCGCACATTCGGCTCCGAGAGCGTATCGAGAACCGCCGCAACACTTTGTAGCGCCTCATCGCCGGCAGGATGGCCGTACTGATCGTTGTAGGCCTTGAAGCTATCGACATCGATCATGGCAACAGTCATTGGCAGGCCGGATACATCGGCCCGGATATCCCCATTCAGTGCCGCATAGAAGCCACGTCGATTGGCCAGTCCGGTCAAGGGATCAAGCGCTGCCAGCCTGCCCAGCAGATCACGCTGACCGGCCAGCTGGCGCAACCGCACCTGTTCGCGTCTGAGCATCAGAAAATGGCGGCGGCGTTCGTTTTCCAGCATCCAGTTGGCTACCAGCGCCGGGCCGAGAATCACAAAGCCTGTCAGCAGATTATGCAACAGGAGAATCGGCGGCAGCACTGGAGAGTAAACGATCGCGGCCGTCTGTATGGCAAAGCCGACAAGTGCAATGATCAGCGCTACTTCGAAAGGCAGCGCCATGGCAATCACGGCACATATCAGAATGGCGTAATTGCCGATCAGAAAGCCCAGCGCCTGGAGGGAAGTCGACAAGCCCACCAGTATTGCCAAAAGCGCCACACCCAACAAAAGGTAGGCAGACACAGCCATCTGCTGAAAAAGAAAGGGACAGTCCGCCTGTCTCAACAGATAGAGCACGGCGAGGCCGCAGGGCAGCACGATACCGAAGCGAAAAGACAGTGCCACCCCTACCAGATCCGGGACCATCAGCCAATCGAGCAGGCCGAACCCCATGTAGAGTACCAGTGTTGCGATCAGCGACAGGACCATGACATGGCGCCGGTAGGCAATACCATGAGTCGCAAATGCCTGTTGCAGGGCCGATGGTATAGCGACCCGACGCAACACGCCTTCGGCTGCCAGCAAACGGTCCAGCTCGGCGATCTCTCTGTGCATGGCGAACTCCGCTTTCCCGATCACACCATCAGACCTGCCCCGAAGCATGTCGGCATTACCGCTTGCCCCTGGCAATGGCGTGCGGCAGAGCGAAAGGCTCGATGCTGGTTACCTTTCATATCGGCTCTGATAGCTAAAGATTGCTGGTCGCGCCGTTCAATTGACATTTAGTAACAATTATCAGGTAATGCCTTTTATTCAAAAACAATCAATTAAACGTTACTAACTCACCATCATTGAATTTCGTTCGATGCCGATAACCTGTCTGGCGCCACATCATGCCTTGATCGAATACAGCTCCGGGGCATGCGTTACGCCCGATCATTGAGCCAGTGGCACTCAACCAATACGGCAGGAAAGGGACAACAGGGGAATCATGAAACAACGCGGATTACTATTGACCACGGCACTCATCGGCAGTTTATGGCTCGGCGGGTGTGATCAGAAGGATACGTCAGAGGCACCACTGGCCCATGTACCGGCCAGCACCCCCTTCCTCTTCTCCAGTCTCGAAAGACCCGATGATCACACTCTGGAGGCCCTGCTGAAGCCGGCCAATGCAGCGCTCCAGAGCAATATCCTTCAGATGCGCCAGGTGGCTTCGCAGCTGGCCGATGATGGCTCCGAGGGGATGGCCAGGGCGATACGAATTATCGCGGATGAACTCGAAAACCAGCAGAGCTACCAGCAATTTGCCCGGGATATCGGCCTCGACCTCAAGGGACGCAGTGCTTTCTATGGTCTGGGCCTGATCCCGGTCATGCGCAGTACTGTCGCGGATAACGAACGCTATCGGCATTTTATCGATCAGTTGGCTGGTGCTGCCGGTCAGCCACTCAAGGAGCAGACACTCGATGATGTGACGTATCGTACTGCCGATCTCGGAGATTTACCGCTTCAGCTGATCAGCTCGGTCAGCGACCATACCGCTCTGCTGGCGATCGCTCCGAAGACGCTGGATGAGAGCACGTTAAAAGAACTGCTGGGCCTCTCGCTGCCGGAGAAAAGCATTCAGGACAGCCAGCGTCTGAGTCAGATTGCCGATAACAAGGGCTATCAGCCTTATGCCCTGGGTTACATCGATATCCAGCGATTGGCGACACTGATTGGCAAGGGCAACGACCCGATGCTGGTGGCACTGCAATCGACATCATCCGGCGCCGAGCTCAAGCAGATGGATGAAGCGTGTCAGGCCGACCTGTCTCGCCTGGCCGCCAGAATGCCTCGGTTCAGTACCGGCTATACGCAGATCGAGAGCGATCATCTCACACAACGTAGCGATCTGAGCCTGGCATCGGATATTGCCGCCCCCTTCGCCGCTCTTGAGGTGCCTCTGCCCGGTCTGGGTGATGCATCCAGCGATGCACCATTCGATCTGGCCATGGCCCTGCCTGTTGGCCAATTACGCGACTTTCTGAATCAGCAGCTCAAGCATATCCGAAACAACCCCTTCAACTGCGAAACCCTGGCCGATCTGAATCAGCAGGCCGATGATCTGGCCGGTAAAACCCATATGCTGGCCATACCGCCCTTTGGCAGTATTCGCGGCCTGCGGCTGGTACTTGATGACATCACACTCCCGCAGGATGGAACCGAACCCGACGGACGAGGCGCCATGGTACTGGCCTCAACCGATCCCGCCGGCACCCTGGCCATGGCCCAGGCAATGAGCCCGCTACTGGCCGGCATTGATCTCTCCCCCGATGGCAGCAGTACTGCACTTCCCGCCGCGCTCAGCGCGCTTGCCGATAACAAACCGCTCTGGGGTGCCATGAACGACAGGGCCCTGGGCCTGGCAGTGGGCAAGGATGAACAGACCCGTCTGGAACAACTGATGCAGGGAGAAAGCGGTCATCCCGGTCAGCTCATGAAGATGCAGATTTCCGATAAGATGTATGCCAACTGGATGCAGTTGTTCGAAACCCGCATGGCCGAGCGAGGCAATATGGAGATGAGTGACTATCTCTCATCGCTGCACAGCAAGCTTGACCGCATCCAGTCGATGTCATTCGACCTGCACATGGAAGATGACGGACTGGTCTTCGAAAATCGTACCGACTGGAAACCATGACGTTCAGACGAGACGAGCTTTCATCAGTCTGACCGGGGTCATCTAAACACCGCGGGCCCATGGCTCGCGGCCTTGTTTCAACACCTGTGGTGTCATCCCGCATTGAAAAACCCCGGTCGCGTATTGCGACCGGGGTTTCTGTTTCAGCAACGTTGGCTGCTCAAGTGTCTCAGGCAGGGGGCTGCTCAGGGCTATCCGGCATGTTGATGCTGCCGGGCTCCTGCCGGTTAAGATGCAGGAAGTGCAGGTGCCGCTCGTACTGATCGAGAATGTCCTCGATCACCTGCTCACGGCTATACCCCATCAGATCATACCCCTGACTGCCCTCGAGCAGATGCACTTCAAGGCGATAGTACTGCGATGACGCATGCGGGGTACGCATGGCGAACGACGGCGTCGCGTAGCGACAGGTCCAGACCTGATAAGTGAAGTTCTGCTCCTCATCCATTTGGACGTTCAGGGAGAGATAGTGATCATCGTTTTGCACGCCCTGATTGATATCGACCTGAACGCCCTGCGCCTCGATCTCCTGACTGACCGATTCCATCGCCGGCCGTACGGTCTCCTCGAGAAAGCGTTTTGACTGCTTGAGATCGGGGAAACTCATGGCGCGCTTGAGACGCTGCTGCCAGCTGCGGTTACTGCCACGCTCACCACCCCCACCGGTGCGCCCGGAGAGATGCCCGGCCAGACTGAGACGGTGGCTGTCCTCCTTGAAGGCCTCGACCTTGAGCGCCTTGTAGAGCCCCGCGATCATGAAGAACAGCACAATCGAGAAGGGCAAGCCGGTGATTACCACCGCACTCTGTAGCGCGGAAAGCCCCCCGGCAAGCAACAGCGCCAGAGTCAGTACGCCGATCACCCCTGACCACAGGATACGCATCCAGATCGGCGCATCACTGTTGACGTCCTTCAGAATCGAGGTGAAGTTCGACAGTACCAGCGCCCCCGAGTCACCCGAGGTGACGAAGAACACGATCGCCAGGATACTCACCGCGATGGTGGTCAGCACCGGGAACGGATACTCCTGCAGGAACAGGTAGATACCGGCCGGCGGCGTATTCATGACCTGCTGACCGAAATCGGTCGCACCGTTCATGGCCATGTCGATGGCACTGTTACCCAAAAGCGACATCCAGATCATCATGAAGGCGATCGGCAATGTCAGCGTCCCGGCGACGAAGGTACGAATGGTGCGGCCCCTGGAGATGCGCGCCAGGAAAAGTCCCACGAACGGCCCCCAGGCAATCCACCATGCCCAGAAGAACAGTGTCCAGGCGTTGAGCCAGCTGGTGGGCGGGTCAAAGGCATAGGTATCAAACGACATGGAGACGAAGCCGGCCAGATAATCGCCAACGTTCATGACCAGCGCATTGAGCAGAAAGATCGTCTTGCCGGCAAACAGCACGAACAGCAGCAGGGCGACTGCCAGCAGAATATTGAACTCGGAGAGACGGCGAATGCCCTTTTCCACCCCGGTTACGGCAGAAATGGTGGCAAAGACCACGATCATCAGCACCAGAATGGTCTGTGTCCAGGCACTCTCGGTAATGCCGAACATGAAGTTCAGCCCATAGTTGAGCTGGATCACGCCGATCCCCAGGCTGGCCGCTATACCGAATACGGTGCCCAGTACTGCAGCGATATCCACTGCATGACCGATGGGGCCATAAATACGCTTGCCGAAGATGGGATACAGCGCACTACTGATGGTCAGCGGCAGGTTGTGCCGATAGCTGAAGAAAGCCAGCGACATACCCACCAGCGTGTAGATCCCCCAGCCTGAGAGCCCCCAGTGCATGAAGGTCAGCTGCATGGCATGACGTGCCGCCGCAACCTGATCATCGGGCGCATCGGGGGCGTTGTAGAACTGGGTCAGCGGTTCGGCCAGTGCAAAGAAAATGACGCCGATACCGATACCGGCAGAAAACAGCATCGCCGACCAGGAGAAGATATTGAAATCGGGACGCGCGTGTTCCGGCCCCAGCCGAATCTTGCCGAAGCGGGAGAGACCGATAAACAACACGAAGGCGAGATAGATCACAACCGTGAGGAAGTAATACCAGCCAAAGGTATGGGATATCCAGCCCAGAATGGCATTAATGACGGCGTTGGCCCGCTCGGTATCGATCATCGTCCACAGCGAGAAGACGACAATACCGATCACCGAGCCATAAAAGACCACCGGATTGAGCCGATCCCGCGATGCGGTGTCATTGTCGGTTTGTGCGCTCATGGGGTTCCTGATGGTTCAAGAAGTGAAATGAAAACGATTGGATCGCCGAAGATGCGATCCTCGACAGGCAGGTCCAATGCATGGGGCATCCTCGGGAAGCGGTCTCCCTGAAAAACCGGTTGAGCGATGCTGCATCAATAGCTGCCGCCACTATCGTCTCTTTATTTTAATGAGTGTTCAAGAAAATGCACTTATAGAAATAGTGCTTTTTAAAAATCGTTTTTTATTAATGAAAGAAAAGGAGGGGCATTAAACAATACGAGCGCCCGGGACCGGGCGCTCTGGGAGGGCATCAGGCAATCACGCGCCTTCAGAAGGTATATTCGATACCGATTACGGCCACCGGGTAAACATGATACTTGTTCAGATCATCCCGGATGTCATCTTCCTGGCGATCCGCTTCGCGACGCAGCTCTTCCCGAACGGCCGGGTTGGAGGTCGCGCTGCCACGTGGCGTAATGGAGACATCAGGATCGATCCAGAAAGCGCCGGCCTCGGCATAGAAACCCAGTCCGGATTTCATGCTGTTGCGCCAGCCCAGTCCCAGGTAGGGTTCCACGCTGTCGGACAGCTTCGCTCGACCATCAAGACGCGCCAGATCATCGGTGCTGTAGGTATTGCCACCATACTGGAACGAGTCCGGTGCACCTTCATAATGACCCGTTGCCTTCAGCTGAACATCCGGGCGCACTGCACCGGCAGACAGGAAGAATCCTCCGGCCCAGGGGAAGTAATCCAGCTTGAGACTATAAATATCGGAATCGATCTCGCCGTCATAGTCGACGTCACGATTGTTGTAATCGAGGCTGTCATAATTGAAGCCGCTATAGCCGGCGGTCAGTGCAAAGTAGTCACTGAAACGCCAGCTGACACTACCGCCAAAACCGGTCGTACCGGCCTGCGCACCGACCGACCAGTGATCAGCCGCCTGAGCGTTCAAGCCGGTAGAGAGCAGCAGCGCCCCGGTCAGCGCCGTCGAAGCAAAACGAAGCATGTCAGACGATTCCCCTGAATGGTATTTGGTATTCGTGTAACGATGATCACTGGCAAAACAGTTCTGCTGCCGTCTCCGGTGATCGACTGGCTCTCATGTTGCCCCATTCCCCCCGGGCGCAAGGATCGAATACCCTGTGGTAATACGTTCTATTCAGGCTATGGTGTCGTCCCGGACAAAACGCTCCCTGACACTTGCCATCCATTTTTCCATGGCGCCACACTCCGGAGAGTCAGCATGTCCTCACTGCGTGATCAACTGAGCCGCCAGGTGTATTCCACCGAGCAGGGTGATCTGCGCAAGCAGTCGTCCGATACGCACGATGCCGAAGACGACCGGCTGGCGCAGCTGGATGGCATTGTGCGTATCCGACGTGAAAAGTCGGGTCGCAAGGGCAAGGGGGTCACTGTCATCCAGGGCTTACCGCTGCGTGAAGCGGAACTCAAGCCCCTGTTGCAGGCGTTGAAGAAACGCTGCGGTAGTGGTGGCGCGCTCAAGGACGGGGTGCTGGAAATTCAGGGGGATCATCGCGACACCCTCAAATCGGAGCTCGAGCGGCGCGGCTACACTGTAAAACTGGCGGGTGGTTGAGCATGCATCGACGACATATCGGCAACCGGCTGGCGCTGCTCTTCATCGCCATGACAATGAGCGGATGCAGCCTGTTTGGCAGCAGTCAACAACTGCAGACGGTCTCGGGACAGCTGACCACCGATACCGCGACCACCCTGCCGGCATCCGCCACGGTTGAAGTGCGCCTGATCGAGGTCGGTAACGCTCATGCCACGCTGGCCACGACCGAGCTGCCCTCACCCGGCCGCTTTCCGATCGATTATCAGCTTCGCTACGCCAGCGATATTCACCAGACCGATCACCAGTACATGCTGGATGCCACCATTCGCGTCAACGGTCAGGTGCGCTATCTCAACGAGCACCCTGTCTCCCTGCCCACGAATGATCAGTCCGGCCAGGTGCGAGACATTCCCATGGTCCCGGTCAATCACTCGGGGGCATGACCGCAAGCAGGGTCGCCAGCCCCACATCGATCCGGTCATGCTTGAAGGTGAAAAGCTCATCGGCCCGGGTACGACCGCGATTGAAGCAGAAGATCGGCATGGCTTGTCGTGCTGCATGACGGGCGAAGCGATAGCCCGAGAACACCATCAGCGATGAACCGATCACCAGCAGTGCATCGGCTCGCGCGAGCATGCCCATGGCTCGGTCGAGGCGCGGACGTGACACGTTATCGCCGAAGAACACCACATCAGGCTTGAGAATACCGCTGCTGCAGCGGGGGCACTCTGCCAGCCGAAAGCTGGAAAAATCCACCTCCTCGAGATCGGCATCGCCATCGGGCGCCACTTCGGCCTCCATCCCGACCCAGTCGGGATTGAGCGTGGCGAGGTGTTCATGCAACGCATTACGCTTGAGCAGCAGATTGCACTGCATGCAGCGCACCAGATCGGCACGTCCGTGCAGATCAATGACCTGTCGAGTGCCGGCCTTCTGATGCAGCCGATCGACATTCTGGGTAATGATGCCTGCCAGATGACCGCGCCGCTCAAGCTCGGCAAGATCACGATGTGCCGTCCCCGGCACTGCTCCGGCCAGTAGCCGATATCCCACCAGACTGCGCGCCCAGTAGCGACGGCGTGACCACTCGCTGGCCATATAGGTCTGATGGGTCATGGGTTGAGGGCGCTTCCAGGCCCCGCTTTCATCACGATAATCGGGAATACCGCTATCGGTGCTGATACCGGCGCCGGTCAGTACACACAGCCGCCGGCCCTGCACCCTGTCGGCCAGCTCTGCGAGAACATCGTCACAAGGTGACACTTCGTGGTTGCCGGTTACCTGCAAACTCATGACACTGCTGCTCTCCTGGTCGATCGGACGTAGTCCCCGCGAGCGACTACCGTTACCATGAGTCCCTGTCAGCTCTCACTTCCGTGGAACCTGCCCATGGCCTGGCTTGAATACCTGCTGCCCCTGATCTTTCTCGCCCCGCCCTGCGCCACCGCACTCGTGGTCATTGCTCTGCGCCATCTGTTTACCCGCCGGCTGATCTCTCCGATCGATCACAAGCCACTGCGCGAACCCGGCCAGAACGTCCGCGACCGACTCGATATCGCCCAGACCCGGTTATTTCTGGTCGGTGCCCTGGGGCCCATCATGGTCATGCTGCCCCTGGTGTATGGCATGGGCCGCATGCTGTTTGCGCCACGCCAGGACTGGGTCGAATGGAGCCTCTATGGCCTGTTGTGCACGCTCGCGGTCATGATCGCCTGCGGATTGCTGATGCGCCTGCACTACCACATCACGCATCTGCGCCTGAGCCTCTCCTGTGCTCTGGGCGTACACCATACGCTCAACGAGGTCTGCCATCAGGCCTCACTGGAAGAGCAGCGTGTCATCGATCTGCTGCATGACATTCCCGGCGATGGTTTCAGTATCGGTCATGTAGTGCTGACCCATCAGGCCATCTTCGCGATCACGACCAAGGGACGTCAGCGTCCGCCCTATACCACGGCAGAGAGCCCGGTCAGGGTCAGCGGGGAGCGTTTGCTGTTTCCGCATAATGAGGAACGTCGCCCCCTGCGTGAAGCGCGTCGCGCCGAACGATGGCTGGCCGCACAGATCAATCGCCATGCCAGCGATACCATTCCGGTGTACGCCGTACTGGTGTTGCCGGGCTGGCAGATCGAACATGACGACAGGATGGGGGATGTCAGCGTCGTCAATGAAACCGGGCTGGCGAAGCTGATTACAGAGGCCAGAGCCGAGAACATTTCCATCGAACAGTACCGGCGGATTGATCGCCTCCTGCGCGAGCGCCTGCGCCACGACCTGCGTCCCTGAACGCCACCCTATCGGTCATTTTAGCCCCCGGCGGGAGGCGTCAGTGATCAGTAGCCGCCCCGGACAGTTGCCCGGCTCGAGCGGTGCCAGCGAATGCGGCTGTGGAAAATCTTCCAGCGCCTGACGATGAATGCCGACAGCGATACCGGTCAGCCATGCCACATTATCCCGGCGCTCGCAGGTCAATCTCAGTGCGCGACTGTTTTTAACATGAAAGGTGGCTCGAAAGCGCTCCAGCAGGGTCTCACGCGCCACCATGGTGCCTGCACGCAAACGTACGAAGTCACTCCAGTCACTGTCATTGAACTGCCGATACAGACGAAGCGCCGTATCGAAATATGTTTGTGCCGAAACACCGAAACAGACGGCATGTTTGGTGTATTCATGACGCTCCAGACAGCTTGCCGTACCGGGCATGGCCTGATCGAGCTGGTTCTGCAGGGTATCGTCCAGTACCAGCGGTGTCAGGCGACAAAAGCCACCCTGTGGTTCACCACTGAAATGATAACAGCCCGTCTGCCACCACTCGCTCTGCGTCACCCCCTGGTGTTGCAGCTGGTCAGGTAGCGAGGGCCAAAGCCCATGCAGTACCAGCTGGGCACCGGGGCGGGCCGCACCACACTCTGACCGGCCCCGCCCTTCGGTCTGACAGAACCCGGGATGCCAGCTCAGCGCCAGAGTGTAATGATCGAAATCGGCAAAACGCACCGGGGTCAGCGGCGGCTGCGCTGTAGCCGCTTTCATGGCCAACAGGGCAGCAAGTACCACGCCGATGAATCGCCATACCCCTGATGCCATTCTCATCGTCAATCTCTCCCGGCCTCTTCCAGCCTTTGCGGCAGAGCAGAGCCTGTCATGTCATGCCGATCACATGATGCATTCAGCACAATTTCGGCATCCGGACCGAGCATTCTCTATCAGGCATTCAGTCTGAGATCCACACGCTCAACACCACCTTTTCGATACACGGAATTCGACTTTGGTCATCATATACCATTGTCAAAGTGACAAATATCTCATGTTCCACAAAGATGGCAGCACAAGGGAATACAAGCATTCATAACGATACCAACGGAGCCAGCGCAATGGGGACAATCTGCAACCGTACCCGAGCCGGAATGCGCATCAACAATAATACTTCATGCATGACGGCTACCGCTGAAAACGTCTCCGAATACCGGTTTGGCGCCCTTGGAACCTTCTGCCTGAACGATGCCACTCCGGTACTGAAACTGCAGAGTATCGATATATCGTTTTGTGCAAATTCGGCCATACCACCGTCATGATGACACATCAGGCGGTGGCTTTTGCCTGTCCTGTTGCAGAGGACTTCGACCATTTTTCGATGCCCCACTTTCAAATAAAAAAGGCTTTTTATGGAAAAGAAGGCATCGACCAATAACAAGACAAACACACAACCAACGAATATTTCAGAGCTGATTGCTTAACTACCGGAACGCCCTTCTGGCCTGACAACAACCTGTAAAAATCAAGGGATCAACACATGAAAATCAGAAACTGCCACGCCTTTCACCGGCCATTGATGCTGGGTTTGCTGGGGGCCACCTGTCTGGCACCAACGCTGGCACATGCTGCCATCAATCCGGATTTCTTCGGTTATGCGCGTTCCGGTATCGGTTCGACTGCCGGCGGCGGTAGTCAGACCTGTTTCAAGGCCGCCGGCGCCCCGGCCAAGTATCGTCTCGGCAACGAGTGCGAGACCTATGCGGAAATCGGACTGGGCGCTCAGCTCTATCAGCAGCAGGACACCACCTTCGGATTTTCCAGCCGAGTGGCTTATGTCACTGATCAGGGCAATGACTCTGAATCACTTTATAATGACGGCAATGATATCGCCCTGCGCGAGATGTATGTGACCGGCACCAATGCCATTGATGGCCTGCCGGGCGCCGAGCTCTGGGCGGGCAAACGCTTCTACAAGCGTCACGACATCCACATGAATGACTTCTACTACTGGGATCTCTCCGGCCCCGGTGTCGGTCTGGCGGATATCGATGTCGGTACCGGTAAACTCAGTTTCGCCTGGGTACGAAGCAGCAGCAGCGATACTGAAAACTTCCCGGATGCCAACGAACGCCTTTCCGACGACACCATTGATGTCCGCTGGACGGATATCCCGGTCAACCCGGATGGCACCCTGCAATTGGGTATCGATTACGGTCGGTCTTCCATTGCCAACTGGCAGAAGGATTTCTACGACGATAACAACATCGATTACGACGATGGCGACAAGGGCTGGATGGCCACCGTCGAACACACCCAGGCCAACTGGTTCGGTGGCAACAATATCATTGCCCTGCAGTATGCCACCGATGGCATCATCACCAGCGATGGCAATGCCGTGGGCCGGGCTGCCGGCGGATCGGTCTCTCAGGATGGCGATATGTGGCGCATCCTCGATCACGGCCATACCTGGCTGATCCCCAACAAGCTCGATATGCTCTACGCCGTCATCTACGAAGACAAGGATCTGGATGACAACACCGGCCGCAAGTGGTTCTCCGCCGGCGTTCGCCCGGTCTACTACTGGACCGATATCATGAGCACGGCCGTCGAGCTGGGCTATGACCACATCAACCCGCAGAGCAATGTCGGTTACAATGATAACAACCATCATGTGACCAAACTGACCATTGCCCAGCAGTGGTCTGCCGGTCGCGGCGCCATGGTGCGGCCGACCATCCGTCTGTTCGCCACCTATGCCAAGTGGAACGGCGACGCCTATACCGAGCGTAACCCCGACACTGGAGCCGCAGGAGCCAACTCACTGGATACCTCGGCCGGGCCCAACAACGTCGACTTCGATGATGGCGATGGCCTGACCTTCGGTGCCCAGATGGAAGTCTGGTTCGGTGGCTAAGCAACGCCGGTGATTCACTTATAGTCTACTGTTCATGTCTTTGGCCCCGAGGTTGTGCTTCGGGGCCCTTTTCCGTATCGGGATACAGCTTCATGAAACGAACCCCGCTTACCCTGTTGACCACTACGCTGGTGATTGGCCTGGCCGGTTGCTCATCGATGTCCGCTCAGACTGCCTCGTCAGCACAGATGAGCCGGGGCGGCCAGGCACTGCTGAGTCAAACCAGTGACTGTTGCAGCACTCTGGCCGGACTGCCCTATCAGTCACTCCAGAGCGGTCAGAGTCGCACGCTGACGTTCAACGCCGATACGCCAGCGCATCAGTTCAGCGACGGCAAGAGCTTCTTTCACGCCTTTGCCCTGCCGGACAGCCGCCAGCCGCTGGTGCTGCAAGTCACCAGTCCGATCGATCAGCAGCAGGTGTTTGCGCCTTCCCTGTTGTTGCTCGACAACAACTTCCAGCCGGTAGAGCGGGTGGGGAGCGACCAGCTGACCTATCAGGGCCCCAATGGGTTCCGCGACTCCCGGCTGACCGGGAGTTTCAGCGTCATGCCCGGGCCTGATGCTGCCTATGTGGTGCTCTACACCAGTGACAGCGATCGCGCCGCCACGACCACGTATGAAAACCCGGAAAAGGTCTATGCCCGCGTTCGCGGTTTGGCTGAACCCGCGCTACCCGATCCGGTAGCCGCACATACGGCGACCGGCAAGATGACGCTCGAGGTGTCCAACGCAGCCGAGCGTAACGGTTTGCTGGCGCCACTGACCGGTGACGCTGTGCCTACGCCACTCAACGATACCCGGCCCCGCTCGGCAGCCCCGACAGCCACTGCCGGCAGCACCGGGATGCGCTCGTCCTCCGCGGCCGCACCATCACAACAGAACGCACCGGCACAACAGGCGCTGGATTACCGCCGCATGATTCGAGCGGCGCTCAAGGCAGGTGATATCGAACTGGCCATGCAACTGGCCGATCGTGCCGAAAGTGCCGGACAGACCGGCACACGTGCCTGGTTGGCGAAGCAGCTCAAAACAGCCACGCCCTGATCGTTCACGACTCGCGGCCACCACGTCACTGACGTGGCGGCCGCTACAGTGGCATCAGTCGACCAGCCAGACTGCGGCATTACCGGAGAGCGTATCGACCGGCAGCGGACCGGGCAGGCTGCAGGCCAGCACACTGCCGGCTGATGAAGGCAGGGCAACAGGCTCACTGCCGAGATTGATAAGGGCCGTCAGCCTGCCATTGCGCAGCATCAGCGCGGTCTCGCTCGGACTCTCCAGCCACTCGAGCTGGCCTTCTCCCAGATCATGTTCACGGCGCAGCGCCAGCAGCTGACGATAGAGTGTCAGGGTGGACGTATCGTCCGCCTCCTGGACATCCACCGCATAGCGGTGGAAAGTCTCCGGCTGCGGCAGCCAGGGCATGCCCTCACAGCCGAACCCATACGCTGGCGCATCCGCCTGCCAGGGCAATGGAACACGACAGCCATCACGCCCGATCTCGCGGCCACCGGTGCGGCGATAGGTCGGATCCTGACGGTATTCGGCCGCCATGGTGGTGTGATCCGGCAGGCCAAGCTCCTCGCCCTGATAGAGATAGACAGAACCGGGCAGTGCCAGCGTCAGCATGATGGCCGCTCGGGCACGGCGCAGTCCCAGCGCCTCATCAGGCTGTTCACCATGGGCATCGATACCATGCGGTCGGGCACCAGGCTGCGACAGCCCCAGCCGTGAGGCATGACGCACACCATCATGATTGGACATGACCCATGTGGTCGGCGCGCCCACCGCATGGGTCTGGGCCAGCGAGTCATCGATCACTTCGCGTAATTCCCCGGCATCCCAGCGCGCCAGCAGATAGTCGAAGTTGAAGGCCTGCTGCATCTCGTTACGACGGATATAGTGCGCCAACCGCGCCTGTGGTCTGACCCAGGCCTCGGCGACCATCATGCGGTCACCGTCGTACTCCTCGAGAATCTGATGCCAGCGACGATAGATATCGTGGACTTCGTCCTGATCCCACATCGGCCCCATACTGCCGCCTTCCACCATCGCCTGGCTGCCATCCCAGTCGGGTAGACCGGGCTGCTTGATCAGGCCATGTGCAACATCAACCCGGAAGCCATCAACCCCGCGATCGAGCCAGAAACGCAGGACATCATCGAACTCGTCGCGCACTTCCGGATTGCGCCAGTCCAGATCGGGCTGCTTGCTGTCAAAAAGGTGCAGATACCACTGTCGCTCACCCGGCACCCGGGTCCAGGCCGCGCCGCCAAAGACGCTCTGCCAGTTGTTGGGCGGCAGCTCACCATGCTCCCCCTGCCCCTCCCGGAACATGTAGCGTGCCCGCTCCGGACTACCTTCGGGGGCAGCCAGCGCCGCCCGGAACCAGGCGTGCTCATCCGAGGTATGGTTGGGCACCAGATCGACTATGATCCGCATGTCCAGGGCATGAGCCTGCTTCAGCATGGCATCGAAATCGGCCAGCTGACCGAACAGCGGGTCGACATCACGATAATCCGCCACGTCGTAGCCGGCATCTGCCTGTGGGGATCGATAGAACGGTGACAACCAGATGGCGTCAACGCCCAGCCGAGCCAGGTACGGCAGACGATCGACAATGCCCGGCAGGTCCCCCAGGCCATCGCCGTTGCCGTCCATGAAGCTGCGTGGATAGATCTGATAGATGACCGCACTGCGCCACCAAGCCTGCTGCGTCATGTTCTACTCCCGGAGTCATTGGTATTGGACCATGAGCGATCGTGACAGCCTGCCGTATCAGGCAGCAGCCTGCGTACGGGTGATCGGCAATGCGTGCCCCTCGCGATCGAACAGATGAACGTGTTCGGTTTCCGGCTTCAGCGCCACCCGATCACCGCGCGCCAGCGCGGAAGGCGCCTCGACCCGACACACCAGCGTGCCGCTGTTGCCACCCTCAAGATAGAGATAGACCTCGTTGCCCAGATACTCCACATTGGTCACGGTAAAGCCGTGGCTATCCTCGGCAGGACACGGACGCAGGTGCTCCGGACGAATCCCCAGCGTGAGCGTCTCACCGGCACTTCGGGAATGCGCCTGCTGTCTCAGCGTCAGCTTGCCGATACCGTCCAGATGTACCTGGCACCCTTCATCATGGGTCTCGATCAGTGTGGCGTCGAGGAAGTTCATCTTCGGTGACCCGATGAACCCGGCCACGAAATGCGATGCCGGCTGCTCATAGAGTTCACGAGGGGTACCCACCTGCTCGACCCGCCCGGCATTGAGCACCACGATCCTGTCAGCCAGGGTCATCGCCTCGATCTGGTCATGGGTGACATAAATCATGGTCGATCCCAGGCGAGCATGAAGCCGGGCAATCTCATTGCGCATCTGCACCCGCAGCGCTGCATCCAGATTGGAAAGCGGCTCGTCAAACAGCAGGATACGCGGCTCGCGCGCCATGGCGCGTCCTATGGCGACCCGCTGGCGCTGCCCCCCGGAAAGGGCTTTCGGACGTCGATCCAGCAACGCTTCGAGTTGTAGCGTGGCAGCTGTCTGGCGCACCCGTTCGTCCACGGTCTGTCGGGAGGTCTTGTCCAGCTTCAGACCAAAGGCCATGTTCTGGTAGACCGTCATGTGCGGGTAGAGCGCATAGGACTGGAACACCATACCGATACCGCGTTCACGGGGGGTGAGCTGATTGACCTGCTGCTCCCCGATACTAAGGGTCCCTCGGGTAATCGATTCCAGACCGGCGATCAGTCTCAGCAGCGTGGATTTGCCACAGCCGGAAGGGCCGACAAACACCACGAACTCACCATCGTTGATGGCCAGTGAAACGTCCTCGATCACCCGGGTACTGCCAAAGCGCTTGCTGATCCGTTCCAGTGTGACATTCGCCATGTCGCCTCCCGAGGCAGGAAGTCCGAAAAGAGAAAACCCGGTCAGCCCTTGACCGCGCCAGCCGTCAGGCCTGACACGATACGGCGCTGGAAGATCAGCACCAGAATCACCAGCGGCACGGTGACAATGACCGAAGCGGCCATGATCGGCCCCCAGGGCAGTTCGTACTGACTCCCTCCCGAAATCAGGGCAATGGCCACCGGCACGGTGCGCTGGGAGTCAGTCAGGGTGAAGGTCAGCGCAAACAGAAACTCGTTCCAGGCTGCAATAAAGGCCAGTAGACCGGTCGTTGCCATGGCCGGCCACATCAGCGGCATGAAGACTCGGGTCAGGGTGACCCAGGGCGTGGCACCATCCACGATGGCGGCCTCTTCGAGTTCATCGGGGAGCTGACGCATGAAGGTGGTGAGAATCCATACCGTAAATGGCAGGGTAAAAATGATATAGCTGAGGATCAGCCCACCCGGAGAGTTATAGAGATTGAGTGTCCGAATGACTTCGAACAGCCCGGAGAGCACGGCCACCTGCGGAAACATCGAAACGCCAAGCACGATCATCAGCACCGTGGCACGCCCGCGAAAACGAACCCGACCGAGAGCGTAGGCCGCCGTCAGCCCCAGCAGCAGAGCGATCGCCACCACGCTGACGGCCACCACAATCGAGTTCCAGATACTCGCAACAAATGATCCTTGCGACAGCACGCTGGCATAGTTGGAAAAATCCAGACTGCTCAGCCAGTAGTCGACCCGAAAGAGTTCACTTGACGGCTTGAGCGAGGTAATCACGGCATAATAAAAGGGGAAGACGGCATAGAGCATCAGTACCGCGACCAACAGCCAGAACCCGATCCCGAGCAGCACCTGTTTGAAGCGACGCAGCGTCATGACCCACCTCCCAGCTGACGGCGGCCAAGGTAGAGATAGATGACAGTGATCAGGGCAATGATCAGAAACAGCAGCGTCGATGCCGCGCTGCCATACCCCACGTCCTGAAATTCCACCAGCTGCTGACGGGCATAGACCGACATGGTCATGGTATTGGCGGAATTCGAGGTCAGCACATAAATGACATCGAATACGCGCAGTGCATCGAGTGCCCGGAAGATGATCGCCACCAGCAGCGCCGGCATGATCAGGGGCAGCGTCACCCGAAAGAACACCCGTACCGGATGGACACCATCCACTTTCGCGGCTTCATAACAATCCGAGGGCAGCATCTGCAGCGCTGCCAGCACCAGCAACGCGACAAAGGGCGTGGCCTTCCAGACATCCACCATGATCACTGCCCACATCGACAGATTCGCATCTGCCGTCCATGCCAGTGGTGTATCAATCACGCCCAGCGTCATCAGCAGGTGGTTGATGATGCCGAACTGGTCATTGAGCATCCACGCCCACATCTTCGCCGACACGATCGTGGGAATGGCCCAGGGGATCAGCATGGCGGCCCGCACCAGCGTTCTGCCCGGGAAACGGGCATTGAGCACCAGTGCCACGATAATGCCGAGCACGGTTTCCAGACTGACCGAGACGATCGTGAAGTACACCGTGTTCCATACGGCCTGCCACCATAGAGGATCTGCCAGCAGGCCATACCAACCGCTGTCGTCATGAACGAGGTAGTTCTCGAAGCCGATGAAATGCGCCCCGCTCATGCTGCCGAGATCGGCGTCGGTAAAGCTGAACCAGAAAGTGCGCATCAGCGGCCAGCCGGCGACCAGTGCCAGACCCACCAGCATCGGCGTCAGAAACAGCCAGGCCGCCCGAACCCGCTGTCGGCGCACACGGGTACCACGTTCACGCCTCTCGGGCTCATCCTCCCGTTCGACCTGGCCTTGAGCGTGAGCCACGGCAGACTGTGGCTCTGCTGTACCGGGTGGCAGTGTATTGCGAGTCGACATGACCACCCCCTGTACTTACCAGTGGCGCCGCTTGATACGCTTGAGCTCGCCTTCCAGATTCGACAGCCCCTGCTCGGGCTCGACGCTTCCCGCCAGTACGCTATGCACGGTATTGAAAAAGGCATTCGAGACTCGGCTGTAATTATCGCCGGTCACGGCAGAGGGGCGGGGCACACCGGACGTGAAGGTCTTGTAGAGCGTGCCGAAGAAGGGCACGGCAGCAAGCACCTGCTGGTCCTTGTAAAGCGACTCGATGGTCGGGTTGTAGGAAGCTTCAATGGCGCGTCGCTTCTGTTCTTTGGGCCCGGTCAGATAGGCGACCAGTTCCGCGGCCAATTGCGGATGCTGACTGTATTTCGAGACCGCCAGGTTCCAGCCCCCGAGCGTGGCCACATGCTGTCCGTTTTCTCCCCCCTTCGGCAGTATTGCGACACCCACCTTGTCCTTGATGTCACTCTGATCGCTCTGCGCCAGCGCCCATGCATAGGGCCAGTTGCGCATAAAGACAGCATCGCCGGACTGGAAGACCCCGCGCGCTTCCTCTTCGGTGTAATTGAGCACGCCGCGCGGTGAGATGGTGCCAATCCAGCTCGATGCCAGCTTCAGAGCCTCTGCCGCATCGGGATTGTCGATGGTGATATCGCCCTGCGAATTGACGATGGTGCCACCGTTCGGATAGCTGTCGATCCACTCCAGCGCATTACAGGTCAGCCCCTCATAGGCCCGGCCCTGGAAGACATACCCCCACATCCGGTCATGCCCGGCCTTGCGCTCTCCCTGCTGAATGGTTGTGGCAGTATCCGTCAACTGCTGCCAGGTCTCTGGCACCGGCTTGTCATACTGCTCCAGCAGATCCTTGCGGTAATAAAGCACGCCGGCATCGGTAAACCACGGCATCGCCACCAGCCGACCATCAATGGTGTTGTTATCGATCAATGCCTTGAACTGACCCTGTGTTGCATCCTCGGGCAGATACTGGTGCAGATCGGCCAGATGCGATGCCAGCATGCCCGGCCAGACCACATCGATCTGCATGACATCAATATCACTGGACTGTGCATTGAGGATCTGCTGATAGAGCGACAGGCGCTCGGTGGAGGAGTTCGGTGTCGAAATCACATTGACCGTATGCCCGGTCTGTTTTTCCCAGATCGCAACCCCTTCCTTGCACAGCTGAAGTTCGGCGCCCACCGCCCCACAGGAAATGGTGAGATCCGCCGCCTGTGCCTGAACGGCCACCAGCCCGGTCAGGGCCACGATATTCACCCAGGAGAACACTTTCATGAGACCTCCGGCTGCATCCAGCGCCTGTTTTAATTGTTGACAGAACATCAGTAACAACCGGCAAACGGCCCCACAAGCTGTACCTTGGTCGCTTGTGCCAAGGTCTATACCACCTATGGCACAGGCGCTGCGGTCCATGCCTGAACCACGAGATCGCTTTCATCAGCTTGTCAGAAGACGCTCATGACGCCTCATTGGGTTAATGCCATGGGAGCGGGCTATCATGGCCCGATGAGATTGGTGTCAAACAATTGATGCAGGATGTACCCCACCCGACCCGAATGATCCGGACATACAGTCGCGTTATGAAACTGATTACCTTCGACGCTTTTCGTACCCTGGGCGTGGCCGGCGTGCGCTATATCAAACCCGAGCGCATGTACGATCATCTGGAAGAAATCCGCTCGGCCGACTGGCTGCTGTTCCCGAGCTACTGGCAGATCAATACATTGCTGTTCGGTCTGCACAAACGGACCTTTCCCTCGCCGGCCACCTACTATCTGGGACACAACAAGGTCGAACAGACCCGGGTCATTCGGGCAGTCTTTCCCGATGCCATGCCTCCCACCGAGATCCAGCCCGCCACACGTGCCGGTATCGACGTGATCGAGCAGGCCTTCGATTACCCGCTGATCGTCAAGGAGATCCGCAGCGCCCAGGGCCACGGTGTACATCTGCTCTGGAATCGCGAAGAACTGGAACGCTTTGCCGAAGCGCACGAGACCCTTTATGTGCAGCCACGACTACCGATCGACCGTGACCTGCGCATTGTGATCGTGGGGGATGAAGTACTCACCGCCTATTGGCGAATTACCCCCCTCGGCGGCTATCGGGCCAATGTCTCTCAGGGGGGTGATATCGTCTTCGATGAGATACCGCAGGCCGCCATCGACATGGCGCTTGATGTGGCCAAACGGCTGGATATCGATCATGCCGGCTTCGATATCGCGATGGTCGAGGGGGTACCCGTACTGCTCGAATTCAACCGGCTCTTCGGCAATCAGGGCATCGCGAACGCCAGTCGCGAGCTGGGCGGCGCCATGCAACGCTGGCTGGAGCGATGTTCACGAGCACGCTCACCCGAATGATGGCGCCATCATTCCCCCCGTAACCGCCCACCCATCTCCTGGGCGAGATCAACCGCATAGTGGTCGGTCATGCCACCAATGAAATCGAGCATGCGGCGGTAGCTGTCATAGAGCGGCCATTGAGCCAGCGGCGTGTTCTCGCCAATCAGCATCAGCACACGCTGATGCTTGTAGCTCGACTGGCCGGTATGGTGCAGTTCGTGCGCTGCCCCGATGAAGGTCTCCAGCAGTAGCCCGAGGGTGGTATGTGCGCCAATTTCCATCTTGGCCTTGCGGGCATTGCGAAAGATGCGCTCGCGGGCAGTCTTCTTGGCCTCACTGACCCCCCAGCCGAGATCGGGATGGCAGAGATCCAGCAGATCATCCTCGAGCCGCCCGTGCAGCAGCTCCTGCTCATGCTCGACAAAGGCGTCGGCGACTTCGTTGACCGCGCGCTCCATCGCCGCCCCACGCAGGGCGGCAATCCGCCGACGCTGAGAAACGCCTTCGCGCTCCATGCGTTCGTAGCCTTCGGGCGGGGCACCGGCAATATGTGTCAGGATATCGGCAACCTCCTGATAGCGCAGGATGCCCATCTCCAGCCCGTCCTCGAGATCCAGCAGCGCATAGCAGATATCGTCGGCAGCCTCGACCAGCCACGCCAGCGGATGCCGACACCAGGACCAGTCGCCGGTTCGCAACAGCCCCAGGCTGTCGGCCACCTCTGCGAGCATGCGCTTTTCCGACTGATAAGCACCGAACTTGCCGGACTGACTGGCGCTCTCCACGGTCCAGGGGTACTTCAGCATCGCGCCCAGGGTCGGCATGGTCAGCCGCATGCCACCGCGAAACTGGTTGTACTCGATCTGGGTGACCGTCCGGAACCCCTGGGCGTTGCCTTCATAGGTGAGCAAATCGGCCCGCTCGATCTCGTCGAGATCGTCGAGCAGCCCACTGCCATTGTGAACAGCACTGGTAAACCAGTCGCGAATCGCGTACTCGCCAGCGTGGCCGAAAGGCGGGTTACCGATATCGTGCCCCAGGCAGGCCGCCTGCACGATAACGCCCATATCCGCCGGGGCAATCCAGCTCGGCAGATGATCGGCCAACTGTTCCCCGACGATCATGCCCAGACTGCGCCCGACACAGCCGACCTCCAGCGAGTGTGTCAACCGGGTGTGGATATGATCGTTTTCGGTCAGCGGATGGACCTGGGTCTTGCGTCCCAGACGACGAAACGAACCCGCGAACACGATGCGGTCGAAATCCTTGTGAAAGGGACTGCGGCCAATCTCGCGCTCACTGCCGGAGGGCTTGTCATTGAGCCGCGTCGGGTCCAGCAGCTGTTGCCATTGCATTCGCGTCATGCATCCATCCCGTTGCCGTTACCTCTTTTGGACTCAAACGCAAAAGGGGTTATTCACGCACATCCATATAGCGACGCGCCCACTCACGATTTTCCTCGAGCGTAGAGTAGCGGGTGGAAAGCTCGGAAGCATCCAGCTCGCCGGCCGCAATATCGCGCTGCTCACGCAGACAGTCGTAGGTGGCCTTGATGGCCGCGAAATAGGCCGCGTGTCCGTTGACGACAACCCGCACACCGGCCTCGGCCAGCCGCGCCCGATCGCGCAGCTCGGGATTGTCATAGGCAACCAGCATGATGGGTACACTCAGATGCCGGGCCACTTCTTCCAGGTGATCGAAATCGCGGATACCCACCATGCAGATGCCATCGGCCCCCGCGTCCTGGTAGGCGACGGCACGGGCAATGGTGTCCTCGATGCCAAGACGGCCGGCGTTGGTCCGGGCAAAGATCGCCATGGCCGGATCGATACGGGCCTCCAGTGCGGCCTGAATCTTGCCGACCCCTTCCTCGAGCGGAATCAGATCGGTTGATTTGTGGCCATACTTGGCCGGCAGCAGCGTATCCTCGATGGTCAATGCGGCAACACCTGCCCGCTCCAGCTCGGAGACGGTACGCATCACGTTGAGCGCATTGCCATAGCCATGGTCGGCATCGGCAATGATCGGCAGCCGAGCGACACGGCCGATCCGGGTGGCCTGCTCGGTAAATTCACTCAGCGTGATCAGGGCAAAATCGGGGGCCGCGAGCACCTGCAGCGAAGCCACCGACCCGCCCAGGATACCGACCTCGAAACCGAGATCAGCGGCAATGCGTGCCGACATGGGGTCAAACGTCGAAGCCGTGTAGTAACACTGCCGGTTATCGAGCAGCGCGCGAAATTCCTTGCGCAGATCGTGCTGGGAAGGCGTGGCCATGAGAACTCCTGAAACCGCCGAAAACGGTCAATACGACCCTGGTATGATGGCGCGTTACTTTAAACGTTTGCGCTCAAGGGTACCAATCATGACGGGGTGAGCGCGCTATTGTCAGCCCGCTCACCTCCTGGAGATCTCTCGCCTGCCCATGCGGGTGCTAATCACTGCCATCGGCCAGAGCCGGCAACAACACCTTGAGCTTGCGGGTCAGGGTATTGCGCCCCCAGCCCAGCAGCTCGGCGGCTTCCCCCTTGCGCCCCCCGGTGTGCTTGAGCGCCGTTTCGATGAGAATGCGCTCGAAATCAGGCACGGCTTCCTCGAGCAGGTGGGTATGTCCTGCGGCCAGGGCACGATCAGCCCATTCGCGGAAGGCACCGCGCCAGTCACCGGCCGCCATCTCGGCACTGCCGATTTCACGCAGCTCGGGGGGTAGATCGTCGACCAGAATTTCACGCCCCGAGGCCATGACCGTCAGCCAGCGACAGGTATTTTCGAGCTGGCGCACATTGCCCGGCCATGAGAGCCTGGCCAGGTGCGCCTCGGCTTCCTCGGTCAGAAGCTTGGGTTCGGCAGAGAGCTCCTTCGCCGCTTCGGCCAGGAAGTGACGGGCCAGCCGCGGGATATCCTCGCGCCGCTCGGCCAGCCGCGGCAGATGAATGCGGATGACGTTGAGACGGTGATACAAATCCTCGCGAAAGCGGCCTTCACTCACCAGCTGCTCAAGATTCTGGTGCGTGGCGGCAATGATCCGCACATCAACCTTCACCGAAGTGTGGCCGCCCACCCGATAGAACTCACCATCGGCCAGCACCCGCAGCAGCCGGGTCTGGGTTTCGGCCGGCATGTCACCGATCTCGTCGAGAAAGAGCGTACCACCATCTGCTTGTTCGAAGCGTCCGCGACGCTGCGAAGTCGCCCCGGTAAAGGCGCCCTTCTCATGACCGAACAGCTCGGATTCCATCAGATCGCGCGGAATGGCCGCCATGTTCAGGGCGATGAAAGGCGCTCGAGCCCTGGGGCTGTGCTGATGCAGGGCCTGGGCGACCCGCTCCTTGCCGGTGCCCGATTCGCCATTGATCATCACCGTGATATGGGACTGCGACAGCCGGCCAATGGCGCGAAACACCTCCTGCATTGCCGGTGCTTCACCGATGATCTCGGTATCGATACCTTCCGGCTCCCGCGCAGGCGTTCGACGCTCCCGGGCGTGGGCGATCGCTCGACGCACCAGCGCCAGGGCATCATCGACATCGAAGGGCTTGGGTAAATATTCGAAGGCGCCCCCCTGATAGGAAGCCACGGCGCTATCGAGATCGGAATGTGCCGTCATGACGATGACCGGCATGTCCGGATGGCGTTCCCGGGTCCGGGCCATCAGATCCAGGCCATCAATCCCCGGCATGCGAATATCGGTCAGCAGCACGTCCGGCGGCTGGCGATCCATGGCGATCTCGGCCTGATCGGCGCGCTCGAAGCAGGCCACCTCGATATCAGGCTGCGCGAGCGTGCGTTCGAGTACCCAACGAATGGCGCGGTCATCATCGACGATGTAAACGCGTGCGGTATCACTCATGCCTGGTCTCCATGCACGGGCCTGGTGTTGTTCTCGCCGGCAATATCCAGCGGGATCAGCAGGCGAAATTCGGTATGCCCGGGTTGACTGTCACACTCGATCAGCCCCTGGTGCTGATGCAGGATCGACTGGGAGATCGACAGCCCCAGCCCACTGCCCTCGGCTCGGCCCGAAATCATCGGATAGAAAAGGGATTCCCGAAGTGCCTCGGGAATGCCGGGACCGTTATCGATGATGGATACCTCGCAGACCAGCCGATGGCGCTCGGCCCCCAGCGTAAACTGGCGCCGGGCTCGGGTTCGCAAAATGACGGCAGGCTCGGTGGTAGCGCTCTCTTCCAGTGCCTGTACCGCGTTGCGGGCCACATTGAGTACTGCCTGAATCAGAGCGGCTTCATCGCCTGTAATATCGGGCAAACTGGGATCATAATCGCGTGCCAGGCTGACCCGCTGCGTTTCGGCTTCCAGCAGGGTCCGCACCCGTTCGAGTACCGCGTGGATATTGAGTGGCCCGTGCTGAACCGGTTTATTGGGCCCCAGCATGCGGTCGACCAGATCACGCAGGCGATCGGCCTCCTCCACGATAATGCGGGTAAATTCGGTCAGACTCTCATCAGGCAGATCGCGCTCAAGCAGCTGCGCCGCCCCGCGAATGCCACCCAACGGATTCTTGACCTCGTGTGCCAGTCCGCGGGTCAGCACCTTGACCATCTCCTGGCGGGCAATCAGGGTTTCCTCGCGGGAGATACGCATCAGACGATCACGCGATTCGAACTCCAGCAGCAGCTCACGCGGAGAAAGCGGCGTCGCCGTGTAATCCACGGTGATATTCTCTCCGCTGTTCAGCAACAGCAGTGCCTCGCGCTGGGTATAGGGGTGCTGATCACGTAATGATTGCCGCAACATGGCGCTGATGCGGCCCCCTTCTCCGTCCAGACACTCCAGAACGGTATTGCCGGCCCGAGTGAGGCTGACCCCCAGCAGCGCCTCGGCTGCCGGATTGAGCCAGCGCACCCGCAGTTGTTCATCGAGCAGCACGACCGCTGTGGTGAGATGTTCCAGCAGCCGCTGATGCATGCCGTGTTCCGTCATCGTGATCTCTCCCGGTAGTGCCTGAGCTGGTGCAAGAAGCGCGCCAGTCTCGTGCAATCCGCCATCCGATACTGCACCAGAACCGACAATACGGCTTAACGCTCACCGTGACAGTTCATGGCAAGTCAGTGGGCTACCGAACACTGCACCATTATTGTGCATCACGTGAAGCACGCTGACACTCTGAAGTGCAAACGTCGGAGGGGGATTCAACCACCTGCACCGATAGCACAGGCGAGCTTCGGCGTATCCGACCCTCGCGATCTACCAGCTCGGCTTGCAAGCGGTGTCTACCGGGAGCAAGTCCGGGCAATAGAAAAACCGTGGTATGCAGGGGAGACTGACTGAGCTGGCCATCTACACGCAGCTGCACGCGAAGCGGGTCTGACAGTGATGGTAAACACTCGACGCGCAGGGCAATACCGCTGGCCGCTTCAGCGAGCGCAATCGGACGTTCGGGCGCGGGCAACACCAGGGTCAGCCGCTGGCAGCTGCTTACCGGCGTTCGGATAACGTGCTGGCCGGATGGCGCATCAAGGTGGATCACCGAGGGCGTGGGTAGCGTATGACGCTCCCCCTGGGGGAGATCACTCCAGTGAACCCGGCCCTGCTCATCGACCTGACGATACAGCGCTGACTCGGCCGATGCCGTGCCTGCCATCAGCCACAGTGCCAACACCCACCCGAATCCTTTCACTGCGCCTCTCCCACGCGCTGGCCACCCGATATTGCGACAGCAATGCGACATATCCCTTGCTCGAACCACTGACGGTAGCCGAGGCGCCGGGCCTCCCATCGGGTAAGCACCCCCTCTCCCGTGGCACTGTTCGAGAGGCAGGCAAATTTATCGAGAAAAATGGTCCCGAAAGAATGACGCGTGTAAGCCTTTTTACTTACATCTGCCACCGCTAACGGTAACCCAACACTCTTTCGTACGGTAAAACCTCATTCACGAAGTAGCAGGAGATTGATATGAGCGATTACAAAACCGTACTCGATTATGGCGCTGATGCGAGCGGCAAGAGTGATTCCAGCCAGGCTTTCCAGAAAATGGCCGATGATTCTTCCGTTTCGGCGCTGATTATCCCGAGCGGTATCTTTCGCATCGATAATACCGTCAACCTCAATAATCGTGATGTCTTCGGGCCCGGCAAGACGCGCTTCGGTCAGGACACCAAAAACATCAGCTACATCACCACCGGCCGGCTGAAAAACGACGGCGACTATCTGTTCAAAAACCAGGGGCCCACCTTTGATGGCATGACGTTCGTCAATCTCGAAAAGGGTGGCGTACTCGACAGCAACGGTTACAACAGCCGGGTCTCGAACTGCTATTTCGAAACGCTGGGAACGGCCATTCATCAGGGCAATATCCTGGTAAACTTCCGTCTCGAGTTCTGCAACTTCACATCGGTCGGCTACGGCATCCGCCAGACCAAAGAGGGCGGCCTCAACACGACCGTGCATGTCACCGGCTGCGAATTCAACAGCACTCATAATGGTCTGGTATTCGCAGGTCAGCTGCGCGGCTCCAACATCCGCGAGAACATCTTCGAGGCCATGGATGGTGATGCCGTGCTGGCGTCGCATCTTTACAACAACAACTTCCAGGGCAACTGGTGGGAAGGACACAACGGTCACGACAGCGACCGCTATCCGGATGGCTATCCCTGCGTTCGGGTGACCGAATCCCAGCAGATGATGCAAAACTTCGCCTCGGCCAACCATGTGTCCCATAACTGGCAGAACGTGTTCGAGCTCGAAGAGGAAGGCCGTAACGGGGGCGGCATGGGTGGTGTTACCACCGACGGCGGCACACTGCGCATTGTCAGCTGCGTCGGCAAGGCCATGCACCTGACCTGTGACGGGCTGAGTGCCAGCCGCGCCGACTGGATTGGCTCTGATCCGATGGTGATCCGCGCCGGCCGAGCCAAGGGCGGCGGCTGGTCGCAGGATCTTACGCTGAGGACCGGGGGCGCCGGGGGCGATGGCGGCCACATCACCATCGATAACTATCCCGAAAACGGCAACGGCGGTGTCTTTGAAAACTCGTTGCGCTTTCTGAAAATGGTGGATGGTGAAGACAAGCGTTATGAGTCACTGCATCTGGAACGCGATGGCGCCGGCCATCCCCAACCGGGTCTGGTCGGTCGTTCCGAACTGGAAGAGGGACATGTAGCTCGTACCGGTGTACCTGCCCAGTGTTATGTGTGTGAAGGCGAGCGTGCCCGGGGACTGGAGGCCTTTACCAAAATTGATCGCGGCACCGAAGGCGAAGTCTCGATGGCAGCTGTCTATGGCTTCGACAACCCCATGATCAGCGTCACGGTCGAGGATCGCGGCATCGTGCTCGACGGGATCACCTACGACAAGGGAGAGACCTGGAACCACAGCGACTCCCGCTCGTCCCGGTGGCTGACGCTGCACTTCGTTGATCGTCAGACGGGGCAGCCGAAGACACCGAAAGGCTTCTGGCTCTGGTTCAACCTGCACACCTGCTGATCGGTATACTCTGCCCACCACGCAAAAAAACGCCCCGCATTGCGCGGGGCGTTTCCCTATCCGACATATCCGAACCGCCGAGGCGGCTCGGTCATCGATTCAGACGCTGTAGTAAAGCTCGAACTCGACCGGCGTCGGCGCCATGCGCACTGCCGTGACTTCTTCCATCTTGAGTTCGATGTAGGCCTCGATCATGTCCTCGCTGAACACACCACCTTCAGTCAAAAAGTCATGATCTTCCTTCAGCGCCTCGAGTGCCTGGTCCAGGCTGCTGGCCACGGTGGGCACCGATTTGCCCTCTTCCGGCGGCAGGTCATAGAGGTTCTTGTCCATGGCATCGCCGGGATGGATCTTGTTGCGGATTCCATCGATGCCTGCCATCAGCATGGCGGCAAAGGCAAGATAGGGGTTGGCCGCCGGATCCGGGAAACGGGTCTCGACACGCTTGGCCTTGGGGCTCGACGTATACGGAATACGCAACGAGGCGCTACGGTTGCGGGCACTGTAGGCCAGCATGACCGGCGCTTCGAAGCCCGGCACCAGACGCTTGTAGGAGTTGGTCGAGGGGTTGGTGAAGGCATTCAGCGCACGAGCATGCTTGATGATGCCGCCGATGTAGTACAGCGCCGTTTCGGAAAGCCCTGCATAACCGTCGCCGGCGAACATGTTCTCGCCGTCCTTCCAGAAGGACTGGTGAACGTGCATACCGGAACCGTTGTCACCGTTCATCGGCTTGGGCATGAACGTGGCCGTCTTGCCATAGGCATGCGCCACGTTGTGGATCACATACTTCAGGGTCTGCACCTCATCGCACTTCTGCACGAGGGTGTTGAACTTGACCCCGATTTCATTCTGACCGGCGTTGGCGACCTCGTGGTGGTGCACTTCGACGCCCTGGCCCACGGATTCCAGCGTGGTGCACATGGCACTGCGGATATCGTGGAAGGAGTCGACCGGCGGTACCGGGAAGTATCCGCCCTTGACGCGCGGCCGGTGACCCATGTTGCCGCCTTCGAAGGCTTCATCGGTCGCCCAGGCGCCCTCTTCGGAGGAGATCCGATAGTAGGAGCCACGCAGGTCGGTCTTGAAATGGACCTCATCAAAGATGAAGAACTCGGGCTCGGGACCGAAAAAGGCGGTATCCCCCAGGCCGGTGCTCTTGAGATACGCTTCGGCACGCTTGGCGATGGAGCGCGGATCACGCTCATAACCCTGCATGGTCGCCGGCTCGATGATGTCGCAGCGCAGCACCAGCGTCGGGTCCTCGGTAAACGGATCGAGGTAGGCCGTGCCGTCTTCCGGCAACAGGATCATGTCGGACTCATTGATCCCCTTCCAGCCATCGATGGAGGAGCCGTCGAACATCTGGCCGGTCTCGAAGAACTCTTCATCGACACTGCGTGCAGGAATGGTGACGTGCTGCTCCTTGCCTCGGGTATCGGTAAAGCGCAGATCAACCCACCTGACGTCGTTTTCCTCGATCAGGGCAAGTGTTTTCTCTGACATGATGGTCCTCCGTTATGAGCGTGACGGCTCGGGATCGGTAAACATCTTCTCGGATTGTCGTTGTAACACGCTCACCTGTAGTGCATACAGGTCGTGTCCTGTCCCCAAATAATGCATGCAGCGTGCCAACCGCTTCGGCATCGCGCCTGCCATTGGGATATCTTCATGTTTTATAAAACAAATTCACTCTTCTCAAACGAATGAAGCGCAGTTCTGCGGCGTGCCATGGAATGCGCCCGACCTTCGTATTGCACTCTTGTGATGCACCTTATGGGTGCATGCACCACAACAGAGCGTGACAGCAGTCCTCTCTGCCCGGGAGCCCGCTTTTTATGTTCTTCTTTCGTTTGAAGCCTCCAGCAGCTATTCGTCACGCCCGTGAGTCGCTACAATGCGCGCAAATTTCCACACGTCATCCATTCGGCGTACATCGTCGAAGAAGGTGAACGCGTGTTTCCACTTTCGGGTGATTATCCATGACCAGTCAGGACATCGCCGGCGATATCAGCAAGCTTCGCAATATCGCCATCATCGCTCACGTTGACCACGGCAAGACCACACTGGTCGATAAGCTGTTGCAGCAATCCGGTACCCTGGACCGCAAGGCGGAAAACCAGGAGCGGATCATGGATTCCAACGACCAGGAGAAGGAACGCGGCATTACCATCCTGGCAAAGAATACCGCGATCAGCTGGCACGACTATCACATCAATATCGTCGACACCCCTGGCCACGCCGATTTTGGCGGTGAGGTCGAGCGTGTCATGTCGATGGTCGATTCGGTGCTGCTGATGGTGGATGCTGTCGACGGTCCCATGCCGCAGACCCGCTTCGTGACCCAGAAGGCATTTGCTCAGGGGCTCAAGCCCATCGTGGTCGTCAACAAGATTGACCGTCCCGGCGCCCGTCCCGACTGGGTCATTGACCAGATTTTCGATCTGTTCGACAACCTCGGCGCTACCGAGGATCAGCTCGACTTCCCGATCATCTACTGCTCGGCACTCAACGGCGTGGCCGGTATGGAACCGGATGAAATGGCCGAGGACATGACGCCCATGTTCCAGTCCATCGTCGATATCGTCGAGCCGCCGACCGTCGAACTCGATGGTCCTTTCCAGATGCAGATTTCGGCACTGGACTACAACAGCTATGTCGGCGTCATCGGTCTGGGACGCGTCAAGCGCGGCAGTGTTCGTCCCGGTCAGCAGGTCACCGTGGTCTCCCGCGACGGCGCAACCCGACGCGGCAAGATCGGCCAGGTCATGACCCACATGGGTCTGGAGCGCATGCAGGCAGATGCCGTCAGCGCTGGTGACATTGTCTGTATTACCGGTATCGACGATCTGGCGATCTCCGATACGCTCTGCGATCCCAATAATGTCGAGGCCCTGCCGGCTCTGACCGTGGATGAGCCTACCGTCTCGATGACCTTCCAGGTCAACGACTCTCCTTTCGCCGGACGCGAAGGCAAGTTCGTGACCAGCCGTAATATCAAGGAACGTCTCGAGCGCGAACTGATTCACAACGTGGCGCTGCGCGTCGAACAGGGTGAATCCCCCGAGAAGTTCAAGGTATCCGGTCGCGGCGAGCTGCATCTGTCGGTGCTGATCGAAGCCATGCGCCGTGAGGGCTACGAGCTGGCCGTAGGCCGTCCCGAGGTCATCATTCGTGAAATCGATGGTGAGCAGCAGGAGCCCTACGAAGAAGTCATCATCGACTGCGAAGAGCAGCACCAGGGCGCCATCATGGAGGAGCTCGGCTACCGCAAGGGCGAGATGACCAACATGAACCCGGATGGCAAGGGTCGCGTTCGACTGGACTTCATCATCCCGTCACGCGGACTGATCGGCTTCCGTGGTCAGTTTCTGACCCTGACGTCCGGCACCGGCATCCTGACCAGCCGTTTCGATCATTACGGCGCTCTCAAGCCGGATGCCACCATTGAACGCCGCAACGGTGTTCTGGTCTCCATGGTCTCCGGAAAGGCCCTGGCGTATGCCCTGTTCACCCTGCAGGATCGCGGCAAGCTGATCATCGAGCAGGGCACCGAGGTCTACGAGGGCATGCTGGTCGGTATCAACAACCGCGCCGATGACATGGTCGTCAATCCGACCAAGGGCAAGAAGCTCGATAACATGCGCGCCTCGGGCAGCGATGAAAACATCGTGCTGACACCGCCGATCCGCTTCAGCCTCGAGCAGGCGATCGAGTTCATCGATGATGACGAACTGGTCGAAATCACGCCTGAGCATGTTCGTCTGCGCAAGAAGCAGCTGACCGAAAACGAGCGCAAGCGCGCTCGCAAGTAAGGCTGCAGACCGCCCGGGTCGTGGCCCGGGCGGCTACTCGGACAGCAGCGCTACAAACGAAAACGCCGCCGGATAGCCGGCGGCGTTTTTCATGTCCTGCAGCTTGTGCAGGGACAGATCAGGCAGCGTGCTGCTGCGGATGTGGATGCTGCTGCGGAGCCACCTTCAGTTTCATCTGACCGGCTTCGCTGGTCGCCGGGACCTGCACCGTCTGGCGCTGCAGCTCTTCGCGATCGGAAGCCCGACCGGAAACCATCATGGCGCCAACGACAAACAACATCAGCAGTGCGTAGGCGGTACCACCAATCATTAACAGTGTCATGTCTGCTCTCCTGGATCGCTATCGCTCGTATGGCGATACACGCGGGGCGGGACTGATCGCAGGCTCATTCCCTGACACGTCGCTGCACCCCTGCAGCTCCTGCATATCGCGTCGCTGACGACGCTGCCCGTTTGTTTAATCCTGTGGCTCTTGTTCGACCCGGTTACTGCACTGCGATGAAGTCTGAGGTCCATCTTCATGATCGCAGCCAACCAGTCGCTGGCCCTTGCATGAGTGTCATGATGTCAGAAGCATGACAACATGCACTGCTACCTTAGTCGTCATGTAACAGAAAGTATATACCCCAAAGTATGGTTATCGTCACACAAAGGCATCATCCCTGGCATGTTTCAAAAACAGCGTTTCCTTATTGAAATCCGCCAGTGACGGGCTACTCAACTTCTCAAACCGGTATTAGCCATCGCTCGGGCATGACCTCATCAGGCCTCATTCGGCTGACGTTCGGGATGACGTATTTGTTGCCACAGTGACCGAATGTGTACAGACGTAAAAAAGCGCACAAGCTGTCCTGCATGAACCGCGCCAATACCGGGGAACTGCTGCCATTGCCGGGCAGAGCGCGCGGCCAGCTGATCAAAGGTCACGGGGGCTTCGGATGACCAGACCTCCTTCGGCAGCGACGGTATACCCAGCGCCTTCAGCCAGCGACGATCACTCTGACGCAGCGTCTGCTGGAACTGCTGCTGCCACTGACGAGCGCGTGCTTCACCAACGCCCGGTAATGCCGCCAACTGCTCGGGCTCAAGTGTCAGCCAATCCAGTAGCCCATGAATCAGGCCGGCATCCACCATGGCCTGCCAACTGCCCTCACCAATGCCGTGCAAATCCAGGCCATGAGGCCCCCCCAGCCAGGTCAGTCGTGCGAGAAACTGCTGCCGACAACCCGGTATCAGGTTCAAACAGCTCAGCCGATCGTATTTCCGTTCATCGGGCACCTGCAGCGTCGGCCGTGGCTGCACGGCTATTTCACGCCCCTCCAGGCGAGGAATGGTCAGCCCGGCCAGGGCAATGCGCACCTGATCACCAGGACGAATATCCAGCCTGCGCCAGCGTGCCATCGAGCCGACACTGACGGCCGTGACCTGTCGGTCGTCGAGCTGTACCGGTGCCAGTGCCAGCACCGGGGTCATCCGACCGGTACGCCCGATATGAAATTCGACCCGCTTCACCGTAGCCAGCACTTCACTGGCCGGATACTTCCATGCCACCACCCAGCCGGGAGGCTCGGGTTGCCACAGCTGACCCTCAGGGCGGCGACTCTGACGAACAACAATGCCATCGCTGGCAAATGGCAGTGGCGTGTGAAACCAGTGTTGTCGCCACCTGGCAACTTCCTTCACGGAGGCCACTGGCTGGCTCAGGGCCGCTACACCGGTAAATCCCCACTGTTTCAGCAATGCATTGCGCCGAGGCAGCTCTGCCGGCCCTTCAGGCCAGCCCCAGGCAAAGAAACCGATGCGTTCGCCTGCACGGGTCGAAAGGTGGGTTCTCTGAAGCAGTCCGGCCGCGATGCTGCGCGCCCTGACACTCCCCTGCTCAGCCTGCAGATGGTGACTCAAACGCAGATAGAGTTCGCCCTGAAGCACCAGCTGCGCCGGAGCATCATCGGGCAGATGCTGAACAACATGCGATAGTGCCTGCACCTGAGACGTCCAATCGTGGCCGGTGACCCCGTCCCCCCGGCTGATCGCCTGCACCAGCCGGTGATCCCTGTAGATCAGGGTCACCGCCACGCCATCTACCTTGGGCTGTACCCACAGCGAGCGCTCGCGATGCGCATCGATCCAGTGGGCCATGGCGGCGCGATCGGGTAATTTCTCGAGCCCGGTGTGCACAAAAGGGTGCGTAACGCCGTCATTTGGCCGCAGCGTGCCCGCCCTGGACTGATGGAGACAAGCCAGTTGCCGGCGGGCACTGTCATAGACGCCATCGCTGACGAGGCGCTGGCCATGCTGGTAATACGCCTCATCCCATTGGGCGATACGTTCGGCAAGTGCATTATCATCTGCCTTGAGCGCCGTGGGCTCGGGGCACGCCATCGCCAGGGACGGCGTGGCCACCAGCAGCAGTATCACCAGAACGCCTGCAAACTTTCCCATGCCTCCTCCCGGTAAATCAGAAAATACTGTTAGACCGGTATCGACTTATCGAGCATTCGCTTGAGCAAAGCGCATCATCAAGACCGCCAGGCAACTGCTAGAATGGAAACCGGGACTTTGCATCACGGTGAAACGGCATGAGCGACATGAGTGAAGTACGTGAAGTCAATTGGGAAACGCCAGGTCACGAGGGCGTACAGGAACATTACAGTGATCTCTGGTTCCTCAAGCAGAAACCCGAAAAGGGCAGCATCATCACGGCGCGTTACGAAGGCGCCAGTGTGCGCATGGAAGTGCTCGAGCGGCCGGATGCCGAGACTTCCATTGCACGCGTGATCGGCATTCAACCGGATGACACCAGCCCACGTGATACCCACAAGGGGCTGAAGTTGGGAGAGCGGGTCAGAGTGCCCGACAGCCGGCGCGCCTTCGTTCGTTATAGCGAAGAGGACTGAGCAGGCTGTTTTTTATACCCGAATTGCCAGACTCTTATTCAAACTTGTTGTTTGGCTTGCGCAGCCAAAATCGTCACTATCAGGCAAGGAATGCCCGGAGGCTTATGATGTCTCCATCGGGAAACATCGAGCCAACGGATGACTCACCCACGCACTG